>JAHEXV010000002.1 GCA_023251935.1 bacterium
CCCAGGCAGGGCCCTGGCGGGGACCGCCTACGAGCCGCCGTTCGACTACATCACCGACTACGGGCCCCGCGGCCACACCGTCCTCGAGGCCGACTTCGTGACCACCGGTGAGGGCACCGGGCTGGTCCACACCGCGATCGCCTTCGGCGAGGACGACTTCCAGCTCGGAGAGCGCTACGGGATCACCCTCCAGAACCCGGTCCGGCCCGATGGCACGTTCGACGAGCGGGTCACCGACTTCGCCGGTCGCTTCGTCAAGGAGGCCGACCCCGAGATCGTCGACTCCCTGCGCCGTCGCGACCGCCTGCTTCGCGCGGAGACGTACGAGCACGCCTATCCGCACTGCTGGCGCTGCGACACGCCGCTGCTCTATTACGCGAAGTCGAGCTGGTACATCCGCACGACCGACGTCCGCGATCGGATGCTGGCCGAGAACGAGACGATCGGCTGGCACCCCGGGCACATCAAGCACGGGCGGTTCGGGAACTGGCTCGAGGGGAACGTCGACTGGGCGCTCTCGCGGGAGCGCTACTGGGGCACCCCGCTGCCGATCTGGGAGTGCGCGGCGGCCGACTGCGCCGAGCGCACCTGCGTCGGCTCGGTCGCCGAGCTCGCCGAGCGCGGGGCCGAGCTCCCCGACGACCTGCACCGGCCGTTCATCGACGAGGTGGCCTTCCCCTGCGAGGCGTGCGGCGGCGAGATGCGCCGGGTTCCCGAGGTGATCGACGCCTGGTACGACTCGGGCTCGATGCCGTTCGCGCAGTTCCACTACCCGTTCGAGGGAGAGGAGCTCTTCTTCGAGCGCTTCCCGGCCGACTTCATCAGCGAGGCGATCGACCAGACCCGTGGCTGGTTCTACTCCCTGCTCGCCGTCTCGACGCTGATCTTCGACCGGACCAGCTACCTCAACTGCGTCTGCCTCGGCCTGATCCTCGACCCGCAGGGACAGAAGATGTCGAAGAGCCGGGGCAACGTCGTCGACCCCTGGGAGGTGCTGTCGAGCCACGGCGCCGACGCCTTCCGCTGGTACTACTTCACCGCCCAGCAGCCGTGGGCCGGCTACCGGTTCTCGACCGAGACGCTCGGCGAGACCGTCCACCGCTTCTTCACCACCCTGTGGAACACCTACCGGATCTGCGTCCTGTACGCGGACGCCGAGGGGCTGGGACCGCAGGAGCTCGACTCGACGCCGCTCACCCGGCGCTCGTCGCCCCAGGAGGCCGCCGATCCCGATCACGACCTCGACCGATGGGCGACGTCCCGCCTGCAGACGACGATCGAGACCGTGATCGAGAGGATGGACGCCTTCGACTGCACCGCCGCCGGGGCCGCGATCGCCGCCTACGTCGACGAGCTGTCGAACTGGTACGTCCGCCTCTCCCGGCGCCGGCTCTGGGAGGGGGACCGTGAGGCGCTCGCCACGCTGCGCCGCTGCCTGCTCGACATCGCGGCGCTGCTGGCGCCGTTCACGCCCTTCCTGGCCGACGAGATCTACGCCAACCTGGCCGGCGGGGAGACCGGCGAGTTCGGCGAGCTCCCCGACTCGGTCCACCTGTGCGACTTTCCCGAGCCCGACCCCTCGCTGCTCGACGTCGACCTCGAGCGGGCCATGGCGACGGTGCGCCGGACCGTGGAGCTCGGGCGGGCGGCGCGAGCCGAGTCACAGATCAAGACCCGCCAGCCTCTGCGGCGGGCGGTGGTGGTGGCAAGCGGCGCCGAGAGGGAGGCGATCTCGGAGCGCGCCGACCTGGTCACCTCGGAGCTCAACGTCAAGGAGCTCGAGTTCGTCTCCGAGGAGTCGGAGCTGGTCAGCTACCGGGTGAAGCCGAACTACCGCACTCTCGGTCCGCGCTTCGGCAAGCGGATGCCGCAGGTCGCGGCCGCGATCGAGGCGCTCGACGCGGCGGGCGTGGCGCGGTCGCTCGCCGACGGCCGCGAGGTCGGCTTCGACCTGGACGGGCACGACCACTCGCTGGGGCCCGACGACGTCAACCTGGTGATGGACCCGCTCGACGGCTACCAGGTCGAGGCCGCCGCGGGCCACGCGGTGGCCCTGGCGCTGGAGATCGACGAGGAGCTCCGCAGAGAGGGGCTGGCACGGGAGATCGTGCATGCGGTCCAGAGCGCCCGCCGCGAGGCGGGCCTCGAGGTCACCGACCGGATCGCGCTGAGGCTGGGAGGCGACCCCGAGCTGCTCGACGCCGCCCGGGCCCACGAGGGATATCTGGCGGGCGAGACGCTTGCCACGGCGGTCAGCTATGACGGGGATGGCGGCGAGACCCCGCCCGCGAAGCCGGCAGGCGACCGCGGGCTGTCGGTCGCCTCGATCGACGGGCGAGAGCTGCTGATCGGCGTGGAGCGGTTCGCCGGGTCGGGCGACTGATCGTCGCCGGCCTCGCTTCGGCTATCGAGCGGCTGGCCTGAGCCGAAACGGGGTTACGTGGTGAGCGCCGGCTCCAGCTCGGATTCGAGCCGTCGCTTCGGCAATGCCCCGATCACCCGCTTGGCCTCGGCGCCGTCCCGGAACAGGATCAAGGTCGGGATCGAGAGGACATCGAACCGACCCGCGGTCTGCTGGTTCTCGTCGACGTTGATGCTGACGATCCGAAGGTCGTCGCGCTCCGCCGCCATCTCCTCGAGGATCGGGTGGACGACCCGGCAGGGACCGCACCAGGGGGCCCAGAAATCGACCAGCACGGGCTGCTCCGATTCGAGCACCTCGGACTGGAAGGTTCCGTCGGTCACGTCGGGCAGCTTCCCGGTCACTTCTCGCCTCCTGACGGCTCGCTGTTCAATCGTCTGAATTTCATCCTCGGCCGGCCCCGGGGCATTCGTCCCTCTCGGCCGGAGCCAATGCTATACAAAATATAGTAGCCGGTGCGATCGCGATCCCGCCCGGCCCCGCGCTGCTATTCATCGTCCGATGAGGAACGCCGAGATCGCCGAGGCGCTGGCCGAGCTGGCGACACTGTACGAGCTCGACGGGGCGATCCGGTACCGCGTCCTCGCCTATCGCGAGGCCGCTCGAGTGATCCGCCAGAGCCCGGTCTCGGTCGAGGAGCTGGCGCGCGCCGGCCGGGCGACGCAGCTGCCCGGAATCGGCGAGACGCTCGAGCAGAAGATCCTCGCCCTCCTCGACACGGGCGAGATCCCGGCGGCGGCGAAGCTGAAGCGCAGGTTCCCCCCCGCCCTGGTCGAGGTGACCAGGGTTCCCGGGGTCGGGGCCAAGACCGCTCGCCGCCTCCACGACGAGCTCGGCGTCTCGAGCCTCGACGACCTGCGGGTCGCCGCCGAGCAGGAGCGGATCCGCGAGCTGAAGGGGCTCGGCCCCAAGGTCGAGGAGAACGTTCTGGCGGCGATCGGCAAGCTGGCCGACCGGGGACCGGCGGAGCGGCTGCTGCTCTCCGAGGTGCTCCCGATCGCCGAGCGGCTGGCGTCCGACCTTCGCGCCGACCCGGCCAGCGAGGCGGTCGAGGTCGCGGGCTCGGCCCGACGGCGAACCGAGACCTGTCACGACATCGACCTGATCGCCACCGCCACCGACCCGGCAGCGCTTGCGCACGCGCTGCTCGACCATCCTCTGGCGGCGACCAAGGGCTCCTCCGGGGAGGGCGGCGCACGGATCACGACCCACAACGGAGTCGCCGTCGACCTCCGGATCGTCGCCCCGGAGGCCTACGGCAACCTGCTTCAGCACTTCACCGGCTCGGCCGAGCACAACATCGAGCTGCGCGAGCGGGCGGTGTCGATGGGGCTGTCGGTGTCCGAGCACGGGATCACCGACGCCGACTCGGGCGAGGTGGCCCGATACGCAGCCGAGGCCGACGTCTACGGGCGCCTCGGGCTCGCCTACATCGAGCCGGAGCTACGGGAGGCGACCGGGGAGATCGCGGCGGCCGCGGCCGGCACGCTGCCCACCCTGGTCGAGCTCGGGCAGATCCGTGGCGACCTTCACTGCCACACGACGATCTCGGACGGCCACAACACGCTCGAGGAGATGGCCGACGCGGCCCGCGCTCGCGGTTACGCCTACCTCGCGGTCACGGACCACTCCGCCAGCCATGGGTTCGGGAACGACGTGCCGGCGGACCGGCTCCGGAAGCGGATCGAGGAGGTGCGGCGACTGAATGCGGGGCGCCGCGGCTTCCGGGTGCTTGCCGGCTCGGAGGTGAACATCCTCCCGGACGGCTCACTCGACTACGACGACGAGCTGCTCGCCGAGCTCGACTGGGTGATCGCCAGCGTCCACACTTCGTTCCGGATCTCCGAGCGGGCGATGACCGAGCGGGTGGTGGCCGCGATCGAGCATCCGATGGTCGATTGCATCGGCCACCTGACCGGCAGGCTGATCGGCAGGCGGGATCCCTACGAGATCGACGTCGAGCTGGTCGCCGCCGAAGCGGCCCGCACGGGCACGATGCTCGAGATCAACGGCAACCCGAACCGCCGCGACCTCTCAGAGCGGCACGCCCGGCTCGCCGCCGAGACCGGGGTGACGATCTGCCTCAACACGGACGCCCACCGGGTCGAGACGTTGGACAACATGGTCTACGCGGTGGCCACCGCGCGCCGCGCCTGGCTCGCCCCCGACCAGGTTGCGAACACGAGGCCGTGGCGGGAGTTCTCGAAGCTTCGCAAGCGGGCCCGGCGCTGAGCGACCGTCCCCACTCCGCCGGTTCGTGTCGGGAGGATAGTTCGCTAAACTAATTAGTGATGGCAACCACCTCAGAGGCAATTCGCGCGGTCGCTGCGATCGGCGAGAGCGAGGCGGCTTCGCCGGCCACGATCAGCGAGCTCGCGGCCAGGCTTCGCCTGGCGGTCACCCGCCTCGCCCGCCGCCTTCGCCAGGAGGCGGGCACCGACCTCAGCCCGAGCCAGACCGCGGCGCTGGCGACGATCGACGCTCACGGCCCGCTGACGCCCAGCGAGCTGGCCTCGGTGGAGCGTGTGCAGCGACCGACGGCCACCCGGATCGTCGCCCGGCTGGAGCAGGAGGGCCTGGTCGAGCGCGCCGCCGACCCCGCCGACGGCCGCTCGTTCATCGTCAGCGCCACGGCACAGGGACGGGCGCTGATCCGAAAGCTTCGAACCCGCAAGAACGCCTATCTTGCGCGGCGGCTGCGGGGCCTTGACGCTGAGGAGGTGGCGGCCCTCGCACAGGCCGCCGAGATCCTTGAGCGGCTTCAGGACGGTGAGCGCGGGTGAGCGCCGCGCTCCGTCGCTCATTCACATCCCTCTCGGTGCCCAACTACCGGCGCTACTTCGCGGGCCAGATCGTCTCGCTGAGCGGCAACTGGATGCAGATCGTGGCCGAGATGTGGCTGATCCTCGCGCTGACGGGCAGCGGCCTCGCCGTCGGGGTCACCTCGGCGCTCCAGTTCCTGCCGATGCTCCTGTTCGGCGCCTGGGGCGGGCTGCTCGCCGACCGGTTTCCGAAGCGCTCCCTGCTCACGGTCACCCAGACGCTGATGACGCTGCCCGCGCTCGCCCTGTGGGGCCTGACCGCGACCGGGGTGGTCGCGCCCTGGATGGTCTTCGCGCTCGTGTTCGCGCGGGGCGCGGTCAACTCGGTCGACAATCCCACCCGGCAGAGCTTCGCGATCGAGATGGTGGGGTCGGAGCGGGTCGTCAACGCGGTCAGCCTCAATAGCGTCCTGATCCATTCGGCGCGCATCCTCGGCCCCGCCGGCGCCGGGCTCCTGATCGCGACCCGCGGCGTCGCGCCCTGTTTCCTGATCAACGCCGTCTCCTTCGTGGCGATGATCGTCGCGCTGCGGGCGATGAAGCCGGACGAACTGCGGCCATCGCCGCCGCCCCCGCGCGGCGCCGGCGCGGTGCGCGCCGGACTGCGCTACGTCCTCGCCACCCCGACCTTGGCGATTCCGCTGGGGATGATGGCCGTGGTCGGAACCCTGGGCTACAACTTCCAGGTCATCCTCCCCCTGCTGGCCCGGTTCAGCTTCGACGGCGGAGCCGGCACCTACACCGCGCTGGCGATCGCGATGGGCGCCGGGAGCGTGGTCGGCGCCTTGGTGGCCGGGGCTCGTGGACGGGTCGGCCCTCGTCTCTTGATCGCCTCCGCATTCGGATTCGGGGCAGTGGCGCTGATCGCCGCCGGAGCCCCGAGCCTGCCGCTCGAGCTGGTCGCCCTGATCCCGCTTGGCGCGGCCAGCGTCACCTTCGCCGCGGGCATCAACTCGTCGCTCCAGCTGGCCGCCGACCCGGCGATGCGCGGTCGCGTGATGGCGCTCTACTCGATCGTCTTCCTGGGCTCGGCCCCGATCGGCGGCCCGATCGCCGGCTGGCTCGGCGGAGCTATCGATCCCCGAGCCGGGCTCGTCCTGGCGGGCGCCGCGGGCCTGGTGGCCGCACTCGGCGCCCGGGTCGCGTTCGCTCGCGCGAGTGCCCCCGCTCCGCGGCACGATTGCGAAGCCGTCAGGCCTCGCCGCGGCCGCTCGGCGGAGGGGGCGGGGGATGGCCGGCGGGCATGCGATCACGGCCCAGCCCCGGTGTCCGGATCAGCCTGATCGGCTGCAGCGCGGAGTTCGCCTCGACGTAGAAGCGCACCCCGTCGCGCTCCTCGATCGCGCTCACCGCCCGCTCGCGGTTGCGCCAGGCGAGCGCATTGAGGATCGCGAACCCGGCCCCCACCGCGCCCACCTGCGGGAAGGGCCAGGCGAGCCCGCCCACGATCAGCGCGAATGCCCCGATCGGCCACAGCCGCAGGAAGACGACCCGCCCCGCGCTCTCGGTGGGGAGCGAGGTCGCGGTGCGCGCCGAGGCGAGCGCTCGGGCCATCGCCTGGCCCGCGCGGGAGGAGCTCCCGAGCGCGCCGCCCAGGACGATCGCCAGCGTCCACCAACCGGCCGCCAGGATCAGCGTCGCGCTGGAGGACTCCTGCCCCGCCGCCAGCGCGGTCACCGCGCCGAGCACGGTGGCCGCGGCGCCGATCAGGAGCACGGTCAGCCGGAGCAGGTCGACGAACAGCATCAGCTCGACGGGCGGTCGGTGTTCGAGCCTCCATCCGCGGCCAGGGCCCTGAGCATCTCGACCAGCTCGCCGGGGCTCGCGACCACGGCATCCGCCTGCTCGGACAGCTCTGCCGGAGCCTCGTCGGAGGCGATCCCGATGCAGACCGCCGCGCGCAGCCGTCCCGCTTCGACCAGCTCGCGAAGGGCGCGAAAGGCGTCGAGATCGGTCCGGTCGTCACCGGCGAACAGGGCCTGCCGGACGCCGGGCCGATCGAGCAACCGGCGCACGGCGGTCCCCTTGTCGACGCCGGCGATCGGCCGCAGCTCCAGCACCTTGCGCCCCCATCGTGGCTCGAGCCCGGCCCGCTCGGCCTGGTCGGCGATCTCGCCGGCCCGCCGCTCGGCCGCCTCCTCGTCGGCCGAGCCGCGCCAGTGCAGGGCCTGGATCGGTCCCTTGTCCTCGAGCCGCAGGCCGGCGCCACGCAACGCCTCACGCCCAAGGCCGAGGACGAAGTCGCCGGCTGCATCGCCGCGGTCGCCGAGCCCCGCGTCGAGGGTGGGCTCCTCGTCGCCGGGGGTCAGCACCTCGAGGCCGTGGTTGCCGGCGTAGGTCAGCTCGCCGACTCCGACCAGGCGCCGCGCCTCGGCCGCCCGCCGCCCCGACACGCAGGCCACCAGGCCGAACCGCTGGGCCAGCGCCCGCAACGCCGCCCGGGTCGGGACGGGCACCGTCGCCCGCCCCGGATCGCCGACGATCGGGGCGAGCGTTCCGTCGACGTCGAACAAAGCGGCCGACTCTCCCGGAGCGTCCCGCAGGGGCGCGGTCAGCTCCGCGAGGTCTCTGGTCATGCCCACTAGTATCGCCGCCGGTGGCGCGCGACCGAATCCTCAAGCTGGTGGCGATCGCGACCGCGGCGGGAATGTTCAGCGGCCTGTTCGGAGTCGGGGGCGGGACGATCATCGTTCCGCTGCTGATCTTCTGGCTCGCGTACGGGGAGCGCGAGGCGACCGGCACCAGCCTGGCCGCGATCGTGATCATCGCCTCCTATGCCACGGTCGGCCAGGCCCTGTACGGAAACGTCGACGTGCCCCTGGCCGCGCTGGTCGGAACTCCGGCCCTGGTGGGCGTCGTCGCCGGCACCGCCCTTCAGCAACGCATCCCCGAGCGCGCGGTGGCCCTCCTGTTCGCGGCCCTCCTGGTCGCCACCGCGATCGAACTGATCATCCCCTGATGGAGTACGTCGCCGCCGCGCTGTTGGGGTTCGCCGGAGGAATGCTCGGCGGGCTGGTCGGGGTCGGAGGCGGGGTTCTGTTCGTTCCCGCCCTGGTGATCTTCCTGGATCAGTCCCAGGTCCATGCCGAGGCGACCTCGCTGCTGGCGATCGCGTTCGTCGCCTTGCTGGGAGCCTGGCGCCAGCGCGGCTACGGGAACGTCCGGGTGCGCGACGGCGTGGTCTTGGGCGTCGTTTCGCCGCTCGGAGTGGCAGCCGGCGTGGTGGTTTCGAACGCGGTCTCCGAGCGCACCCTCGAGCTCCTCTTCGCCGCGCTCGTCCTGGTGATCGCGGCGCAGCTGCTCAGACGCGCCCTGAGGCCAGCGGTCCCTAGGGAAACGGCTGGCTGGGTAGGGAAAGAGGGGGGCCAATGAATCCGCCCGGCCAGCTCTCTGATCCCTTTGGGTGTCTATGGGCTACCAAACTGCTCACTCCTTGGCTGGGCGGTCATCGATAGCCGAGTTGCGCTGCATGGACGAGCGCAAGTCGGCTCTCGGCGAGAGGCGCTGCGCCGCCAGCGATCAGAGGCCGTGCTCGAGGGCGCCCTTGACCGACGCGTCGAGGGCGTTCAGCCGGTAGAGGGCAAGCGCCTCGGCGGAGCCGAAGCCGCGGGCGCCTGCGCCCTGGCGGGCCCTTCCCGGGCCGGCATCGGGCCCGTGATGGGAGAGCACGCAGTGGAGCAGCGCCAGCCTGCGCTGCTCGGCGAGTCCCGTGGCCGCAGCGGCGATCATCTGCGCTCCGATCGCCAGGTGACCGAGCAGCCGGCCCTCCTCGGTGGTCCCGAACTGCGCCCCGTAGGTGAACTCGCGGGTCTTGCCGAGGTCGTGGAGCAGGGCCGCGGCCATCAGCAGGTCTGAGTCCAGTCTCGGGTGCAGCTGGCAGAGCTCGCCGACCAACGTCCCGACCGAGACGGTGTGCTCGAGCAGGCCCCCGAGATACGCGTGGTGGCCCGCCCTCGTGCAGGGAGCACGCCGGAACTCGTCGCCCGCGGGCCCCGAGAGGATCAGGCCGTCGACCACGGCGCGCAGGCCGGGGTCGTGAACCTCGCGCGTCAAGTGCTCGAGGAAGCCCTCCAGCTCCTCGACCGAGCGGTAGGCGGCCGGCAGGAACTCGCCCGGATCGAACGACCCGGGCTCCAGGGGCCGGATGTCGTCGAGCTCCGCCACCGGCTGGCCCTGGTAGCGCTCGAGCCGGCCGCGAACCACGATCGCGTCCCCACTCTCGAAGCGCAGGCCGAATCGATCCGCCTCCCGAAACACCCGCGCAGCGAGCGTCCCGGTGCGATCCCGGAGATCGAGCGACAGGTAGGCGCCCCCGTTGCGCGCCGTCAGGCGATCCTTGCGCATGCAGGCATAGCGCCCCTCGAACCGCTGTCCCGGCCTCAGCTCGGCGATCGCCGAGTGCCGCCCCGCGCCGGTCGAGATCGCCACTGCAGCTTCCACCCCCTGATCGTGAACGTGGGCTCGGACGGCCCACGCCGGAGCCGGGAATGGTTTCTGGATAGGCTCGGCGCGTGGACCCGATCATCTGGGAGAGCGAGCTGCCCGAGCTCCGATCGCCGGCGCTGATCTGCGCCTTCGCGGGCTGGAACGACGCCGCCAGCGCGGCCACGGCGGCGCTCGAGGCGGTGGCCGCGTCGCTGGAGCCCCAGGTGGTCGCCCGAATCGACCCGGAGGAGTTCTATGACTTCCAGGTCAATCGGCCGACGATTCGCCTCGTCGAGGGACAGAGCCGCGAGATCGACTGGCCCGCCAACACGCTGCTGGCAGTCGAGGTGCCCACCGCCGAGCGGGACCTCGCCCTGCTCAGCGGGGTCGAGCCCAACGTGCGCTGGCGCACCTTCGCCGAGGCGATCGTCGACGCGGCCCGGAGGCTGGACATCCAGATCGTGATCACCCTCGGGGCGCTGATCGCCGACGTCGCGCACACCCGTCCGGTGCCGATCACCGGCCTCGCCTCGGACCCGGACCTGGTGGAGCGACTGGGGCTCAGCCGTTCGAGCTACGAGGGGCCGACCGGGATCGTCGGCGTGCTCCACGACGCCTGCCGGCGAGGTGGGCTCACCTCGGCCAGCCTGTGGGCGGCGGTCCCCCATTACGTCGCCGCGGTCCCCAACCCGAAGGCGGCGCTGGCGCTTCTGCGCCGACTCGAGGGGTTGACGGGGATCGCGGTCGAGGCATCCGAGCTGGAGGACGCGACCGAGCGGTTCGAGGAGCAGGTCGACCGGGCCGTCTCCGCCAACCCCGAGATCGAGGAGCTGGTCCGAAACCTCGAGGCCTCCCAGGAGGAGAGCCTGGAGCTGGGCCGGAACGTGACGGCGGACGACATCGCGCAGGAGTTTCAGCGCTTCCTGCGCCAGCGCGGGACCGACAAGAACTAGGCCGCTGCAACCCGCCGCATCTCGGCGTCCTCGGCCTCGCGCCTACGCCTCCGACGCCGGGCAGATGAGGCGGTAGTCGCACCAGGAGCAGATCTCGTAGGAGGGCCGCGGCTCGAAGTCCTGGCCCTCGATCCCGGCCCCGACCTCGAGCACCGTGCGCTCGACCCGCTCGGCGTCGTCGGGCGCCGGGGCCCGCGGGACTCGCTCGTCCTCGAGCACGTACCAGTAGCTGCCGAGCTCGGCCTCGACCTGCCACGCCTCCCGGGCGCCGAGGCGGTAGAGGGCGAGTTGCACGTCGTCGCCGGGCGACTCTCGGCGCTCCCCGGTCTTGTAGTCGATCAACTCGTAGCCGCCGTCGGAGAGCCGGTCCACGCGGTCGACGCGGCCGCGAAGCCGGTGGGGGCCGACCGAGAACGCGAAGCTGCGCTCGAGCCAGACCGGCTCCGAGGCGGAGTACAGGTGGCGCTCGTGGTAGCGGGCCAGTGCCGCCACCGCGCGGTCCCGGTACTGAAGCTCGTCGTCGGAGGATCCGAAGCCGGCTCGCCGCCAGGCCGCCTCGAACAACGCCAGCAGGCGGTCGAGGGTTCCGGCCGAGTCGCGCGCGGAGCCCGGGCCGCCACCCGCCGCACGCAGCGCGTCGGCGTGAAGCGCCTCGGTGTGAAAGCGCTCCAGCACCTGGTGGATCAGGATCCCGAAGCGCTGATTGATCGTCGGCTCTTGGGGGATCGCGAAGACCCGGGCGAATTTGTACTTGAGCGGGCAGGTCCGGTAGAGGCCGATGTCGGAGGCTGACAGGGCCAGGCCATCGCCGCGGCGGGGGATGAACTGCTCCAGCGACGGCTCGCGCCGAGCGGTGACCAGCTCGCGGCGCGCTGCCAGATCGGCCTCCTCGCCGATCACGAAGTCGTCGAGCGTCGACAGGTCCAAGGCGGCGCGCTGCTCGGGTGAGGCGGCGCGGCCGATCAGCTCGTTGAGCGCCGTCAGCGACTCGGCGGCGGGCTCGGAACCGGGCTGCTGCACGAGCGCCGCCAGCTTGATCAGCTCCAGGTACCGCGCCACCGCCTGGGTAACGTCTTCGGCGGTGTCGAGGCGCATCTCTGAGAGCGCCGACCCGGCGCGCCAGGACGCCTCGAGGGCCTCGTCGCGCAGCATCCGGTAGGTCGAGTGGAGTCCTTCGGCCGGCCCGAACAGCTCCTCCTCGTGGATCTCCTCGTCGGCGCCCAGCACCTCGCGGGCCGTCTCGTAGAAGGCCGAGGGGCCCACCGTTTCCTGGCCGACGGTCTGCGACCACGAGGCGACCAGCGCCCGCCGGGCGCGAGTCATCGACAGATAGGCGAGCCGGGCGCGACGCGCGAGCTCTGACTCCTCGAGCTCGACGGCGGGTCGCTCGGCGGCGAGGGCGGCCGGGATCCAACCCGCGTCGGAGTCGCGTCCGGCGATCGCTTCGCGGTTGAGGCCCAGCAGGTAGACGTGGTCGAACTCCAAGCCCTTGACCTGCTCGGGCTCGGCGAGGACGACGGTTCCGGGCGACGGGGAGGGAGCGTCGTCCGTCTCGAGCTCGCCGGCGTCCGCGACCGCGGTCAGATGGCGGACGAAGTCACGCACCGAGCCGCGAGGCTCGCGTTGCGTCCATTCCGCGGCGAGCTCGGACAAACGGGAAAGGCTCTGAAGGCGCTCGGCCGCCTCGGGCGTGGCCACGAAGAGGCGGTGGCGGCGCAGGCCGATGCGCTCGATCAGCCGCAGCACGAAGACGTCGGCCCGCATCTCCTCGAGCGCCCTGGAGGCCGCCGAGTGAAGCTTCAGGAAGGCCTGGATCCGGTCGCGGGCCTCGGGCGGGAGCTGGGGGCTCTCGAGCGCCGCCTCCGACGCCGAGATCATGTCGAGCTTGCGGCGCCTGGCGATCGCCGTGCACCGCGCCAGATCGATCGAGCGAAGCTCGACCGGAGGGCGGGTCAAAGCCCGCACCGCCGCCGCCGAGTCGGTCGGGTCGGCGAGCATTCGCAGCCAGGCGAGCACGTCGCGCACCTCCGGCCGGCCAAAGAGCGCGGCGTCCCCGGCGAATCGGAACGGGATCGTGCGCTCCTCGAACGCCGCGGCAACCAAACGGGCCTCGCGCCAGCCCGAGGCGACGATCACACATACCCCCTCGGGCCGGACCTCCCCGGCGGCCAGCAGATGCTCGATCTCCCGCGCCGCCGTCTGCGCCTCGGCCCGCTCGCCGGTGCAGCGCCAGAAGCGGAGAAGCGCAACTCCGCCAACATCCTCGGCTTCGCCTGCGGTGTCGGCGGGTTCGGGCGCCAACCGGGCGGCAGGGTCAACCTCCTGCACCGGGACTTCGTCCCTCGCCCCGGCGGGTGGCCCGCTGGGCAGTTCGGCGACAGAGCGCGCTGGGTCGGCCGCCCGACCCGCGGCTTCGTCGCTAGCGCCGGCGGGTGGTGTTCTTGCGAGGTTGGCGACCGCGCTGGCGGCGTGGGCGATTGTGGTGCCGAAGCGCAGCGGGCGGTCGAGGACCACGTGCTCGGCGTTGGGGTGGGCGTCGATGAAGGAGGGCCCGGGGTCCCGCACGGCGACCGAGGGGCGGCGGATCGCCTGGTCGCTGTCGCAGGCGCAAACCAGGTTGCCGTGCTCGGCGGCCAGCGCCTCGATCAGCACGCGGTGAGCCGACCCGGCGTCCTCCAGCTCGTCGACCATCACGAACCGGAAGCGTTCGGCCAGCGAGGCGCGAACGTCGGCGCGCTCGTCGAGCAGACGAGCGAGCTCGATCACCAGGTCGGCCGCGTCGAGGCTGCCACAGTCGCGAAGCACGCGGTCGTGGCTGGCGTAGAAGTGGGCGAATTCGCGCTCTCGCGCCGCGAGCTCACGTTCCGCTGCGTCGCTCGCCTCGCGCTCGCCCCGCTCCGCCCAGTCCCGCAGCCGACCGGGCGTGACGCTCTCGGCCTTCAGCGCGTCGATGCGGCGAAGCAGCCTGGCGAGCAGCCCGGCGGGGTTCCCGCGGATCTCGTGGCGCCGCAGCGAGAGCTCGTCGAGGCGATCGAGCAGCATCGCGAGTCGATCCCCGGATCGGACCGTGGCGAAGAAGGGGTCCAGGCCGGCCTCCAGCGCGTGCTCGCGGAGCAGGCGCTCCGACGCGGTCTCATACGTCGAGATCCAGAGCTCCTCGTATGGAGCGTCGATCAGGGCGGCGGCCCGGGCGCGCAGCCGGCCGGCGCCGGCGCGGGAGCGCGACAGGACCAGGACCCGCTCGGGAGGGGTCCCGGTCGCGGCGAGATGGCCCAGCCTGCGGGCCAGGGCCTCACTGCGCCCGAAGCCGGCCGCGCCCGTGACCAGCAGCGGCCCGTCGGCGTGCTCGACGACGCGGCGCTGCGCCTCGGTCAGCGACGGCCGGGAGCCGACTGCGTCTTCCTCCATCGGCTTAACGCTAGCGAGCGACCCCACAGAGGGTTGACGGAAACCCGCGTCAGCCCTCTAGCATGACCTCGGTGGCGCGCAGGCAGACCCAGCAGGCCGACGGACGGCCGAGCACGGATGCGCTGGAGGCGGATTGGCTGGGCGCCTGCCGGCGGATCGTCGCCTCGCATCGCGAGCTGTTCGCCGAGCAGCAGGGGATCGCGGCGCGGACCGTGTACGCGGGGATCGGCGAGGGCGGCGACCGAGCGCTGGCGATCGATCGGCGCTGCGAGGAGATCGTCTTCGGCGAGCTCGAGGACCTCCACGACCAGGGTCACCGATTCGACGTGATCTCGGAGGAGCGCGGCGAGGTGACGCTCGGCGAGCCGGGCTCGGGGGTGTGGGTGGTGGTCGATCCGCTCGACGGCTCGCTCAACGCGCGCCGCATGCTTCCATCCCACTCGCTCAGCATCGCGGTCGCGTCGGGGCGCACGATGGCGGATGTCGAGTTCGGCTACGTGTACGACTTCGGCGCCTCCGAGGAGTACGTCGCCCATCGCGGTGAGCGAGCGGTGGTGGACGGCGGCGATCTGCGTGCGGAGGGGCCGGGTTTCGGCCTCGAGGTGGTGGGGATCGAGTCGGCCAAGCCCGAGCGGATGGTGCCCGTGCTGACGGCGCTGGAGGGCAAGGCCTACCGGATCCGCGCCGTCGGCTCGATCGCGATCTCGCTCTGCTATGTGGCAGGAGGACGTTTCGACGGCATGCTCACCAGCCGGGCGTGTCGCTCGGTCGACGCGGCGGCCGCCCAGCTGGTGGCGCGCGAGGCGGGCGCCGAGGTCGCGTTCGGCGACGCCGGCCTCGGCGTCAGCCTCGACCTCGAGGCCCGGTACCACGTCGCCGCCGCCCTCGACCCGGAGCTCCTCGCGACCGTGCTGGAGGCGCAGAAGCAGGCCGAACCGGCCCCGGGGGCCGAGCCTTGATCGAAGCCAATCTCGTCGATTGGAGGCTCGCCCAGCGGATCGCCGTCGGCCTCGCCGGCGCGGACGGCGACTTCGGGCCGTTCGCACCGGCGGATGTCGACTCCGCCTGCTCCGATGCGGTGATCCTGGTCACCGAGTACACGGGCCTGCAGCCAGGCGGGCCGCTGCCGGCGCCGGAGCTGATCGATCGCGCCGAGTGGGCGCGCCTGGCGGTGCGCGGTCTGCGCGAGCTCTCGGGCGGACTCGAGCGCCGAATCGCGGCGCAGATCAGGCTCCCGGGGCCGTTCGCCGGCCTGGCGCGGTCGCTGGCCGGCGCGGCGGCGGGCGGCGAGGCGGGGGTCGCGGTCGGCTACGGGGCTCGCAAGGTCCTGGGCCAGTACGACCTCGCGCTGATCGGGGCCGAGCGCGAGCCGCGGCTCGTGTTCGTCGGCCCCAACCTGGCCGCGGCGCACGCCCAGCTAGGGGAGGACGCTGATCTCTTCCTGCACTGGGTCGCCATCCACGAAGTCACTCACTCGGTGCAGTTCGGCTCGGTGCCGTGGTTGCGATCGCATCTGGCCGGGCTGCTCGATCGTCTGATCGAGGGCGCCTCGGCGCGGCTCGACCACGCCTCCCTGCCCGCGATCGCGAGGCGCTTGCTCGGGGGCGACCCGAGGGGGACGATCCGAGCGCTGATGCGCGGCGAGTTGCCTCGCCTGCTCGCCGGGCCCGAGCAGGCCCGGACGCTCGATGCGCTCCAGGCCACGATGTCGGTGATCGAGGGACACGCGGAGCACGTGATGGACGCGGCGGCCGAAACACTCGATCCCGGCTACGCCCGGCTTCGGATCGCCCTCGACGCCCGGCGCGCCAATCGCGGCGGCCTCGCCGACGTGATCGCCCGGCTGCTCGGGATGGACCTGAAGCTGCGCCAATACAGGCTCGGGAAGGCGTTTTGCGACACGGTGGCCCGGGAGGCGGGGATCGCGGGGCTGAACGAGGTCTGGCGAGTCCCGGAGGCGCTGCCGACCGTCGCCGAGCTGGAGCGACCGCTCGATTGGCTCAGCAGGACGGCGGCGCCGGCGCCCGCTTGAGCGCGCCAGGGCGAAGCGATCTGTAACCACCCCTCCACAGCGGGGTTTACAAACGTGTGTTCGGGTTGGTAGACTCGAACATCCTTAGAAATAAGGAAGTCTAGAGAGAAAGACACGACCCACCGAGGGGGATCGAAGAAAGAAATGCCAGTCAACGGCACCAACACCCAGCCCAAGTCCGCTCCGGCGAGCCGGTCGGACAGCACGAAGGCCCGTGAGGGCTTCACGAAGGTCCGCACCGGAAGCGTCTCCTACGCTCGGCACACCGCCGAGCGTTCCGTCGACGTTCCCGTTGGCGCGGCGCTCATGGTCGCCGATCGCGTCACCGACATCGTCGAGCCGTTCACCGGGCGCCAGTCGGCGAACCGTGAGCTGAAGGCGATCCGCACCCGCGCCGAGCGCGAGCTGAACAGGCTCGAGCGGCGGGGTGCCACCGCCCGGCGCAAGACAAGGACCCGGGTACGGCGCACCCGCGGCCGCGTGGAGCGCGACCTGACCCGCCGCCGGCGCAAGGTGCAGACCACGGTCAAGGAGAACCGGGCCCGGGCCGAGGGCGGCGTCAAGCGCGCCCAGTCCGCGGTCCAGGAGCGGGTCTCCACCCTGGTCTAGCCCGCCTTAGCCCGGGCCGTCTCGAGAGGTGACGGCCCGGGGAGTCTGCCCCCAGGCAAACGCCCGGTGGCAGAACAGCAACCTCTCCTCCCCGGGTCGACCGGCCGCAAGGCCGGTCGACCCGCTTTTGTGCGCCGGGGAACCCACAGTCGCCGCCGCGGTGGCGGCACGCCGTCCCGCCCTGCGACAATGGGAGCCATGTCGCTTCCCACAGAGGAACAGGTCACCGAGGCCCTCACCGGCGTCATCGATCCCGAGCTGAGGAGGTCGATCGTCGAGCTCGGCATGGTGCGCTCGGTGGAGATCGCCGATGGCGGCCGGGTCGACGTCGTGGTCTCGCTGACCACGCCGGGTTGCCCGATCCGCTCCCACTTCCAGCAGGCCGTCGCGGACCAAGTCGGCCGGCTCGAGGGGGTCTCGCGGGTCGAGGTGGGCTTCGACGTCCTCTCCAACGAGGAGAAGGGGCGGCTCCAGCAGTCGCTCGGGCGCCAGCGGCTCCCCGAGGGGGCCCTGGCGCAGGTCAAGAACGTGATCTGCGTCGCCTCCGGCAAGGGCGGCGTCGGCAAGTCGACGATGACCGCCAACCTCGCGGCCGCCCTGCAGGCGGAGGGCCACACCGCCGGCGCCCTGGACTGCGACGTCTACGGATACTCGATCCCGCGGATGCTGGGCGTCAACCGCAAGCCGGAGGTGAACGCCGAGCGAAAGATCGTCCCGCTGGCGGGGCCCGGCGGCATCAAGGTGATGTCGATCGGCTTCTTCCTCGAGAAGGACGCCGCGGTCGTCTGGCGCGGCCCGATGCTCCACAAGGCGATCCAGCAGTTCCTCGAGGACGTCGACTGGGGAGAGCTCGACTACCTGCTGCTCGACCTTCCGCCCGGCACCGGTGACGTCTCGATGACCCTCGCTCAGCTGCTTCCCCAGGCCAAGATGCTGATCGTCACCACCCCTCAGCCCGCCGCCCAGGCCGTCGCCCGGCGCGCCGCCGAGATGGCGGCGAAGGTGGACCTCGAGTTGCTGGGCGTGATCGAGAACATGTCCGGGTTCACGACTCCGGACGGGCAGCGGTTCACGATCTTCGGAGAGGGCGGCGGGCAGCATCTGGCGGATCAGCTCGAGGTGCCGCTGGTGGGCAAGATCCCGCTTTCGGAGGGGCTCCGCGAGCAGGCCGACGCGGGATCGCCCCTTGTCCTCCAGGATCCCGACGCCCCGGCCGCCCAGGCGATCCGCGAGGCCGCGCACGGCATCGTCGCGGCAACCCCGCAGGAGCTCCCCGTGATGCAGGCACCCCCCGCGGCGGTAACGGCGCAGTCGCCCGTCGGCGGCACCGAGCTGCCGGTGATCAGCTCCTCCTAGCGCTCCGCTCCCGCGATCCGCCGGCGAGCGCCCTCGATCCCGGTCCGTCTGGCGGGGGTCCTACGTTAGGCGACGCAACCGTCTGACGGCTAATGGGGAGGTCAGAGATGGATAGCGACCGTCTGGCACGCTACGGAGCGGCGAGCGGGATCGTCTTCGTGATCCTGCTGCTGGTCGGCTTCGGCGGCCTGGTGCTTCCGAATGTCCCGGACACCAGCGCGACGGGGCAGGAATGGGCGAGCTACTTCACGGATCACCAGGAACGGGTCCAGTGGGGGGTCGCCGTGCTGACAGCGGGTGTGTTTTTCTTGATCTGGTCCCTCGGCAGCCTGCGGAGCGCGCTGGCCGCTGCCGAGGGCGGGAGCGGCCGGCTCGCTTCGATCGCGTATGGCGCCGGGCTCGTCAGCGCCGCGTTCCTGGTCGTTGGCGGCGGGGCGATAGCGGCCGCAGCGTTTCGCCCCCAAGAGGTGGATCCGAACCTGACCAGGGCGCTCAACGACCTAGGGATCATGATGGGGGCGCCAGCCGCTGGCGCCTTCACCGCGTTGTTCGCGGCGGCGGCGATAGCGGGCTACCGGCACAAGGCGCTGCCGGCCTCGGTAGCCGGGCTCTCGGCGCTGGCGGCGGTTCTCCAGCCGCTCGGCGTCGGCACCGCCTTCACGGACAGCGGGGTGTTCGCGGCATCCGGGGTGCTGGGAGGCTTCTTGCCGTTCGTATCCTTCGTGATCGGATACCTGGCGATCAGCATCGCGTTGGTGCGACGGCCTGGCACCGCCGCCTAGGAGAGACGCCCTACTTGCTCGAGTAGTACTCCGCGTTGATCGGCGTGTACTTGGCCCACTCGTCGGGCAGCTGGTCCTCGGCGAAGCAGGCGTCGACCGGGCAGGCCTCGACGCAGGCGTCGCAGTCGATGCACTCGTCGGGGTCGATGTAGAGCTGCTCGACCGCGTCGTAGTCGGGCTCGTCGGGCGTCGGGTGGATGCAGTCGACCGGACAGACCTCGACGCACGAGTTGTCCTTCGTCCCGATGCACGGCTCCGCGATCACGTAGGCCAAGTATCGGCTCCCTTTCTTCGTGCCTCGCTCGGATGATCCACGTTTGCCCGCGCCGGGGCGTCCGGCCGAGCGAGCGAACATTGTAGGCAAGTGGCGATGCGTGGATAGAGTGCCGCGGCGTGATCCTGCTTACCGGGGCGAGCGGAACCGTGGGCATGGCGCTGCTCCCGCTCCTGCTGGAGGCGGGGCACGACGTCCGCGCCCTGGTTCGCGACCCGCGCGGGCTCGGTCGTCACCGCGTCGAGGTGCAGATCGCGCTCGGCGACCTGGCGCGCCTCGGGGACTTGCACCTGCAGCGCCAGGCGTTCCGCGGCGCGGACACCGTGATCCACCTGGCCGCCGCGATCCGCGACGAGCCCCACGCCCGGGTCGAGGAGCTGAACGGGCTGGCAACCGCGCGCCTGCTGCGGGCGGCCGAGCGGGCGGGGGTCGAGCGCTTCGTCTTCTTCTCCGCCCTCGGCGCGATGGAGTTCGAGCGGACTCGCTTCTTCCGGGCCAAGGCGCTGGCCGAGCACGCGGTCGCGCGCTCGCCGCTTGCGACCACGATCTTCGCGCCGTCGATCGTCTACGACCCAGCCGACCGATGGGTCCGGCTGATGCGGCGCCTGGCGCTGCTTCCGGTCCTCCCGATCTCGGGCTCCGGGCGGGCCGCCTATCAGCCGATTTGGGCAGCCGACGTGGCCCGGTGCGTCATCGCCTCGCTGGAGCGCGAGGACGAGCACGCCCGCTACGAGCTGGCCGGGCCCGAGGTGCTCACCTACGACGAGATCGCGCTCACCGTGGCCCGTGCCGCCGGGCGCGAGCGGCCGCTGATCCACGTGCCCCTGGGGCTCGTGCACCTGGCCCTGGTGGCGCTTCGACGGGTCTTCGGCGAGGCGGTGTTCGCCACCTGGGAGGAGGCGGAGCTGATGGAGGTGCCGATGACCACCCCGCGCGGCACGGCCGACGCGGAGAGCCTGGGGGTTACGCCAGCGGCGGTTCGGGAAGTGCTCGAGGGCGCCTAGTACGGCGGCGCCGGGTTCAGGCTGGGCAGGGGCCCCACCCAGCCGAAGGGCCCGGCGAACGCCGGGCCCTTCGTACGGCTCGTGCCGCTCGGCCCGTCCGAGACGGGCCGGCGACGAGCTACATCATCCCGCCCATGTCCGGCATGCCCGCGGCGCCCGCGCCGGCCGACTCCTTCTCCGGTGGCTCGGCGACGATCGCCTCCGTGGTGAGGATGTTCTTGGAGATCGAGGCGGCGTTCTGAAGCGCCGACCGGGTGACCATGGTCGGATCGATAACCCCGTCCGCGATCAAGTCACCGAACTCGCCCGAATCGGCGTTGAGGCCCTCGCCGGGCTTCATGCCGCGGACCGTGTTGACGATCACCGAGCCCTCGAACCCGGAGTTCTCAGCGATCTGCCGCAGCGGCTCCTCCAGGGCGCGACGGATGATCTCGGCGCCCGTGCTCTCGTCTCCATTGGTGAGACCGGAGGTGTCGATCGCGTCCTGCGCGTTGAGCAGGGCCACCCCACCACCCGGGACGATGCCCTCCTCGAGGGCCGCCCGAGTCGCCTGCAGGGCGTCCTCGACGCGATGCTTCTTCTCCTTCATCTCGGTCTCGGTGGCGGCGCCAACCTTGACCACCGCGACGCCGCCGGCGAGCTTGGCGAGACGCTCCTGGAGCTTCTCGCGGTCGAAGTCGGAGTCGGTGGTATCGATCTCGGAGCGGATCTGGTTGATCCGGCCCTCGATCTGCTCCTTCTCGCCGCCGCCGTCGATCACCGTCGTGGTGTCCTTGTTGACCACCACGCGGCGGGCGTGGCCGAGCTGTGAGACCTGGGTGTTCTCGAGCTTCAGCCCCATCTCCTCGGTGATCACCTCGCCGCCGGTGAGGATCGCGATGTCCTCCAGCATCCGCTTGCGACGGTCCCCGAACCCGGGGGCCTTGACGGCCACGCCGGTGAAGGTGCCGCGGAGCTTGTTGACCACCAGGGTCGCGAGCGACTCGCCCTCGACGTCCTCGGCGACGATGACCAGCGGCTTGCCGCTCTGCATCACCTGCTCGAGCACCGGCAGCATGTCGCGAACCGAGCCGATCTTCTGGTTCGCGATCAGGATGTAGGGGTCCTCGAGCACCGCCTCCATCCGCTCCTGGTCGGTGATCATGTACGGCGAGATGTAGCCCTTGTCGAACTGCATCCCCTCGGTGAACTCCAGCTCCATGCCGAACGTCTGGCCCTCCTCGACGTTGACGACGCCGTCCTTGCCGACCTTGTCGATCGCGTCGGCGATCACGTTCCCGATCTCGTCGTCGGCGGCCGAGATCGCGGCGACCCGGGCGATCTGCTCCTTGCCGGCGATCTCGCGCGACTGCTTGTCGCGCAGGTTCTCGACCACCTGGTCGACGGCCTTCTCGATCCCGCGACGCAGCGCCAGGGGGTTAGCACCCGCCGCCACGTTCTTGAGGCCCGAGCGGACCATCGTCTGCGCGAGCAGCGTCGCCGTGGTGGTGCCGTCGCCGGCCACGTCGTTGGTCGCCGTGGCGACCTCGCGGACCAGCTGGGCGCCCTGGTTCTCGAACACGTCCTCGAGTTCGATCTCGCGCGCGATCGTCACCCCGTCGTTGGTGATCGTCGGGGCGCCGAACTTCTTGTCGAGGACCACGTATCGGCCCTTCGGGCCGAGGGTCACCTTGACCGCGTTGGCGACGCCATCAACGCCGGCCTGCAGCGCGGCGCGCGCCTCCGCGTCGTACTTGAGCTCCTTGTGAGCCATTTCTTTGCTTCCTCCTTGTTCTCTAAGTCCTGAGTCGTTCGACTGCTAGACGACCTTGGCCAGCACGTCCGACTCGCGCAGGACGAGCAGCTCGTCGCCGTCCACCTTGATCTCGGTGCCGCCGTACTTGCTGTAGAGGACCTCGTCGCCCTCGCTCACGTCGAGCGGGCGCCGCTCGCCGTCCTCGACCGGGCCGTCGCCCACCGCGACGACCTTGCCCTTCTGGGGCTTCTCCTTGGCCGTGTCCGGCAGGACGATGCCGCTAACGGTCGTCTCCTCCTCCTCGATTGCCTGGACGATCAGGCGGTCCCCAAGGGGCTTGAGGTTCATCCGTCTGCTACCTCCGTTTTCTACTTTGAGCGTTTGAAAAGACTTGCCGGAATTCTCCCGGCGCCTGGCACTCTACAGGGAGGAGTGCCAGGGGCCGCCGGCAAGTTTAGCCGGGTCGGCGCGCTTGTCAAGATCTAAGTCGAGAGGACTGAAGTCGCAACGGCCCGCGAGCGGCGGTGCCGGCCGTCGTCCGGTCGGCGGAGGATCAGTCGGCGGACAGCAGGCGGCAGTCGAGCAGCTCCGCGAGGCCGTGGCCGCCGTTTCGCATCACCCAGTCGTGGTTCCACGCGAACAGCGGGCGGGCGATCGGGGCCAGCAGGTTCATCCACGGCCTGGTGGTGCTGACATTCCACTCGTAGACGACCGCGGTCACCGGGGAGTCGCCGTCCTGCTCGAACAGGCGCCAGCGCCCGATCCCCGCGAGCTCGCCCTGCGCCTGGCCCTCGAGCAGGTGGGGCTTCGCGACCCGGGTGGTGGTCATCTCGAACTCGAGGTCGTATGGGAGCCTCGAGCGCCAGGTGTACCGGCCCACCTGGCCGATCCCCGTCTCGTCGCCGGGGGCGAGCTTCTCCGCCGCCACCACCCCCCGCCACCATTCGGGCCATCGCTCGGAATCCCAGATCGCCTCCCAGATCGGCTCGCGGGGCGCCTCGAGGCACCAGGTGGTCAGGAAGGCGTAGCCGGACATGTCTAGTTCTGCGAGGGGGTCTCCCCGTTGCCGAATTGCGGGGCGACCGACTCGACCACCTGGGAGAACCGGATCACGGTCACGGTGTCGTCGTGCTCGACCTCTCGCCCGTAGATCTGTCGCAGGAAGCCGACCGTTTCGTCGAGGCGCCGAAACTCCGGGTTGTCGTGCTCGATGTCTCGCGGCGAGAGCTCGCGCACGCGCTTCACCTCGACGTCGTCGATCACGGCGGCGAAGATCTTCTCCCGCGGGCTGTGCTGGTAGCCAACCGTGATCCAGACCACCTGGCCGCGCTCGTACTTGCGGGACTTGTCGCCGAGCCTGATCGTGGCCGTCTTGCGGCCGCGCTTCAGCTGGTCGATGAAGGCAGGGGAGAAGAAGTTGAGCGCGAGCAGGCCGCCGGCCATCAGGAGGCCAGCCTAACGCGATTCGAAACCGGTCCGCTCACTCGGGAAACCCCTCGGCACCGATCAACGGCACGAATCGGCACGGACCGATCACCTCGCGCTTCAGGCCCTCGCCCGTGGTGGGATCGACGCTTTCGCCGATCCGGCTGAACACGGTCAGCATGTCGGCTGCGTCGGTGGCGATCGGGATCACCAGGCGCCCGCCGAGCGCCAGCTCGTCGATCAGCTGCCGGGGTGGAGCCGGCGCCGCGGCGTGGACCGCGATCGAGTCGAAGGGCGCCCGCTCGGGCAAGCCCTCGCTCCCGTCGCCGACCACGACCTCGACGTTGGCGATCCCCATCTCGGCGATCAGCTCGCGCGCGGTTCGAGCGAGCTCCTCCACGCGCTCGATCGTGATCACCTCGCCGGCCAGCCGGGCGAGCACCGCCGCCGAGTAGCCCGAGCCGGTGCCGATCTCGAGGACCCGCTCGAGCCCCTCCAGCTCCAGCGCCTCGCAGATCGCCGCCACGATCCACGGCTGGGAGATCGTCTGCCCCTCGCCGATCGGGAGCGCCGAGTCCGCATAGGCGCGCCGCCGGTAGCGCTCCGGGACGAAGCGCTCGCGGGGCACGGCGCCCATCGCCTCCAGCACCCGCTCATCCCCGATGCCCCGCCGGCGCAGCTGGTGCTCGACCATCCACGCCCGCTGCTCGGCGAACTCCCCCCCGAGTCCCAAGCGCATCAAAAGATGTAGGCGTGAAGGCGCCGCGGCTCGAGCACGGTGACACGACCGCGACCGACCCGCACCACCCCGGCACGCTCCAGGGTCGCCAGGAAGCGGGAGACGCTCTCGCGCGAGGTGCCCGCGAGCTGGGCGAGATCGGCCTGCGTCATCCTGATCGTCACTCCTTGACGCGCCTCGGCCGCCGCCTCCTCGGCGATCAGCTGTGTCAGCACCCCGGCGACCCGGCTCGGCACCGTCTGAAACGACTGCCGCGAGACCCGCTCGTTCGTCTCCCGCAGCCGCCGGGTCAAGGCGGCGATCAGCTTCACCGCGATATCCGGATGATCGGCGAGCAGCCGGCGGAAGTCCGCCGCCGGGAGCGCCAGGAGCTCCGAGTCCGAGAGCGTCTCGACGCTCGCCGAGCGCGCCTCGCCGTCGAACATCGCGAGCTCGCCGAAGATGTCGCCCGGGCCCAGGGTCGCGAGGGCGATCGCCCGCCCGTCGGAGTGCTCGCGGGTGACCCGCAGATCGCCCACGCGGACCAGGTAGCAGGCATCCGAGTGATCACCCTCGTGGAAGACCCGAACCCCGGCCGGGAACGAGCGCGGAACCGCCACCCGGGAGATTCGCTCCAACTCGTCGGCTGAGAGCTCCGAGAACAGCGGCACACGCGACAGCAACTCGATCTGATCGGTGGCGCTCATACCCGCTCCGCCGGCATCGTTCGATTATCCCGCTCCGCGGCGCGGGGGCCGCCACCCGGACCGCGCGAGAGGTCGCCGCTACGCGGACGCCACCAACCGTCGTGGCTGGCGGGAGAACCCGGCGGCGATCAGGGTCTCCTCGAAGCCCGAGCCGATCACCGGCTCGCCGTCGAGTCGCTCGATCGCGAGTCGCGGCAGCACCCCCTCGCGGGCGGCGCTCGCCAGCTCGCCGATCGCCTCCGAAAGCGGCTCCCCTTCCAGCTCGGCGAGGCGCAGGATACCGCGGGCGCCTCGCTCGACGAACAGCAACGGCTCGCCCTCGCGGAGCAACACGTAGGCGCCGGGGGTGCGGCTGGGGCGCCGACCTCCCCGGCCGTCGCCGCGCTTCGGCCAGGGCACGCCGGCGCCGTAGGGATTGGCCGGGTCGGTGGCGGCGAGGACCAGATGCCGGGCCGAGCGGGCGGGGAGCGAGCGCAGGCGCTCGACCGCCCCCGGGAGGGCGAACTGAGCGCCCCCGAGGCCCTCGACGAAGTAGCCGCGGCGGGCGGTGCCGAGCATCTCGAGGTTGGACATCTCGCCGTAGAGCGCGGCGAAGCCGCCGGGGACCCCCTCGGCGAGCACCGTCTCGCGGGTGACGATTCCGTAGCGCTCCAGCATCAGCTCGGCCTGGGCACGCAGGCGAGGGCCGGCCGCCGGGGCCCCCTCGAACAGCGGGGCGGTGAGAGACCACCGCCCCTGGACGGCCTGGCGCCCGGTCGCCCGGCGGGCCCCGAAGCGCCTCCCGCGCCGCTCGGTCGGCGGGACGCTTCGAAGCCGCGGGGCCCGCAGCGGCGCGAATGCGTCGTTGGTGGCCTCGCCCGCCCACGCCAGGTCCCAGAGCGCCGCGTGGAGCTCCTCGGGCGCCAGCTCCAGCGTCGCGACCAGGTCGAGCCAGAAGCAGGGTCGCCTGCCGAGCAGCCCCCGGATCGCGTCGTGCGCCTCGCCCTCCGGAGGGTCGAGCTTGGCGTTCGAGGGCGGCGGCCCGGCGAGCCGCACGTCCTCACGGAAGTAGAGCGCCGCCTTGCCGCCGCTTCGCCCCAGGGCGCCCGCTCCGATCCAGACCAGCTCGCCCCCGGTGCATAGCTCGTCGAGCCACGCGGGGCTGTAGGCGCCCAGCCGCCGAGGCAGCACGTCGCGTTCCCAGACCTCGGGGGTCAGCGCGATCCCCTGGAGCGGGAGGATCGCCTCGCGGAGGCGGTCGGGCCCGGCGCCCCCGGGCCGGTGGGCGTCGACGTTCTGCCAGCTGGGGAGAAATCGCGCCAGCTCGCGGGTGTCGACCGCCTCGGCCTCGGCGCGCAGGTGCGCGAGGCTCGCCCGGCGCACCCGGCGCAGCACGTCGGGGTCGCACCACTCTCGCCCGGCGCCCCCCGGAAGCAGCTCACCGCGCACCAGCTCGCCGGACCGCTCGAGCTGACGAAGCGCCGCGACCGGGTCGACCCCGTAGCGACCGGCCAGCTGGGCGGTGGGGAAGGGGCCGTGGGTGCGGGCGTAGCGGCGCACCAGCGAGACCATCGCCTCCGGCACCTCGGCGAGATAGCTCTCGGGAAGCCCGGCTGGCGGCGGGACGCCCAGGGCGTCCCGGAACAGCGCCGCGTCCTCGGCGGCGATCCAGCGCTCCTCGCCGGCGATCCGGACCAGCACGGCGCGGCGCTCCCGCTCGAGCTTCTCCAGCATCGAGGAGGCCGAATAGCCCTCCGCGACCCGCGCCTCGCACTCGGCCGCGGTCAGGTCGCCGAGGCGGCGGAGGATCTGCTGAAGGCCATCGCGGTCCTTGGTCCGGGCGGGCTCGGTGCGATGCTGAAGCGAGGCCTCCACCTCGCCGAGGGCATCGGGATCGAGCAGCTCTCGCAGCTCCTCCTGGCCCAGGAGCTCGCGCAGCAACTCGCGATCGAGCGACAGCGCCGCCGCCCGGCGTTCGGCGTTCGGCGTGTCGCCCTCGTACATGTAGGTGGCCACGTAGTCGAACAGCAGCGAGGAGGCGAACGGCGACGCCGTGGGGGTCTCGACCTCGACCAGCGAGATCCGGCGGGCGGAGAGGTCGCGCAGCAGCGACTCGAGACCCGGGAGGTCCAGCACGTCGCGCAGGCACTCGCGGTACGTCTCGAGCACGATCGGGAAGCGCGGGAAGTCCTTCGCCACCTCGAGCAGGCTCTGCGCCTTGAGGCGCTGTTGCCACAGCGGCGTCCGCTTGCCCGGGTAGGCGCGGGGGAGCAGCAGCGCCCGGGCGGCGTTCTCGCGAAAGCGGGCCCCGAACAGGGCGGAGCTTCCGAGCTCGCGCACCACCAGGTCCTCGATCTCGTCGGGCTCGAGCAGCACCAGGTCGGCCGGAGGCGCCTCGTCGGCGTCGGGGAGGTGGACGACGATTCCGTCGTCGGACCAGATCGCGTCCGCCTCGAGGTCGTGCTCGTCGCGGATCCGGGCCGAGAGCGCCAGGCCCCAGGCGGCGTGCACGCGACCGCCCCACGGCGACAACACGCACAGCCGCCAATCGCCGATCTCGTCCCGGAATCGCTCGACGACCACCGTCTCGTCGGACGGCACGACGCGCGTTGCCGCCTGTTGCTCGCGCAGGTAGGCGACCAGGTTCTCGGCCGCGCGCCGGTCGAGGTCGTAGCGCTCCGACAGCTCGGCGGGCTCGGCGCTCACGGCCTCACGGGCGAACGCCCCGATCGCTTTGCCGAGCTCCGCCGGGCGCCCGATCCCGTCGCCCTTCCAGAAGGGAACCGCGCCGGGCACCCCTGGAGCCGGGGTGACGATCACCCGGTCGCGGGTGATCTCCTCGATCCGCCAGGTCGTCGCGCCGAGCAGGAACGTCTGCCCGGGGCGCGCCTCGTAGACCATCTCCTCATCGAGCTCGCCGACCCGGCGGCCGTCGGGCAGGTGGACCCCGTAGAGGCCGCGGTCGGGGATCGTGCCGGCGTTGGTGACCGCCAGCTGGCGCGCTCCCGGGCGACCGCGCAGGGTGCCGGCGGCGCGATCCCAGACGATCCGTGGCCTCAGCTCGGCGAAGCGGTCGGAGGGGTAGCGGCCGTCGAGCATGTCGAGGACGTTCTCGAGCTGCTCGCGGGAGAGCTCCGAGAACGGCTCGGCCCCCGTCGCGAGGCGCTCGACCTCGTCCACCTCCCACTCGTCGTCGGCGCACATCGAGACCAGGTGCTGGGCGAGGACGTCGAGCGGGTTACGCGGGATCACGGTCTCCTCGATCTCCCCCTCGCGCATCCTTCTTGCGACCACCGCGCACTCGAGCAGGTCGGCGCGGAACTTGGGGAAGATCCGGCCCGTCGAGACCTCCTCGAGCGCGTGGCCGGCGCGTCCGATCCGCTGCAGGCCGCGGGTCACCGACTTCGGCGACTCGACCTGGATCACCAGGTCGACCGCGCCCATGTCGATCCCGAGCTCCAGCGAGGAGGTGGCGACCAGGCAGGGGAGCTGCCCGGACTTGAGCAGCTCCTCGACCGTCTGGCGCTCCTCGTGGGCGAGCGAGCCATGGTGGGCGCGAGCAATCTCGGCCGGGCCGTTGTCGCCGGCGGGAATCACTCCGGCGACATCCTCCGCTTCGCGTCCGGTGTCGCCGGGTTGCGACGCAACCCGGGCGGCAGGGTCACTCGCCTGCACCGCGACTCCGTCGCTAGCCCTAGCCGATTCACCTTTGGCCTCGCGGCCGGTTTCCCGATGTCCTACCTGCTCGGTGGCCGGGAGCTCCTGGGGCGGTTCCTCGTTGGCGAGCTCGTTGAGGCGCTTGGCTAGGCGTTCGGCGCCGCGGCGATTGTTGACGAAGATGATCGTCGAGGTGTGCTCCCGGACGAGCCTCAGGAGCTCCGGGTAGATCGCCGGCCAGATCGAGCGGGTTGCCGGCGCCGCGTCCAGGTTCGGGTCGCCGAGCCCGGAGTCTCCGCCGTCGCGGCGCTTCTCGATCGAAGCGTCGGGCTCGGTCATGTCATCAACCGGGACGACGATCTCCAGGTCGAGCTCCTTCGGCTTGCCGGCGTCGGCGATCTCGCAGCGGCGGCGCGGGCCGACCAAGAACCTGGCGACCCGCTCGAGCGGCCGCTGGGTCGCCGACAGCCCGATCCTTTGCAGCACAACTCCGCCGACATCCTCCGGAATGACTGCGCCGACATCCTCCGAGGGAGCCGAAGGCGACCGGTGATCCGAGCTTGCTCGGATTCGTCCGGTGTCGGCGGGTTGCGACGCCACCGGGGCGGCAGGTTCACTCGCCTGCCCCGCTACTTCGTCGCTAGCGCCGGCGGATCCACCTTCGTCGCTAGTGCGAACGAGGTGTTCCAGGCGCTCCAGGGTCAGGGCCAGGTGGGCGCCGCGCTTGGACTGCGCCACCGAGTGGATCTCGTCGACGATCACCGCCTCGGCACTGAAGAGGATCTCACGCGCCCCCGAGGTCATGATCAGGTACAGGGACTCGGGGGTTGTGATCAGGATGTCGGGGGGCTTGCGCCTCATCGCCTGGCGCTCCCTCTGCGGCGTGTCGCCGGTGCGAAGGCCGACCGAGATCTCCGCCCCGATCCCCTTCAAGGGGGCGCGAAGGTTGCGCTCGATGTCGTACGAGAGCGCCTTCAGCGGGGAGACGTAGACGATCCGCACCCCTTGCCCCAGCCGCTCGGGCTCCCGGGCGAGGCGATCGATGCCCCACAGGAACGCGGCCAGGGTCTTCCCCGACCCGGTGGGCGCGCAGATCAGGGTGCTCTCGCCCGAGACGATCTTCGGCCAGCCCATCGCCTGCGCGGGTGTCGGCGCCCGAAACGACGCCTCGAACCAGCGCCTGACGGGCTCGCTGAACGGATCCAGGGGGGAGGTTTCGGCAGTCGCTGAGGGCATGGAGCTCAAACACTCGATCTTAGGGATCGGCCGGACGCATCACTCGGGCGGGTCATCCGCGGCACGGGCTGCACCTGGCCGCGCCGCGAGCGGAGATCGATGAGCTCGAGTTCGCCTAGAAGGGAAGCTGGTCGGCGATCTCTGTCAGCCGCGGCGCGCTGCGGTCGCGCTCGGACAGAACCGGGTCGTCGATCGGCCACTCGACGCCGACGTCAGGGTCGTCCCAGGCGATCCCGGCCTCGGTGGTCGGGTCGTAGTGGCTCGAGAGCTTGTAGGCGACGTCGGCGACCTCGCTGAGCACGCAGAAGCCGTGCCCGAATCCGGCCGGGACGAACAGCTGGCGATGGCGCTCGTCGTCGAGCTCATACCCCTCCCAGCGCCGGTAGGTCGGCGAATCGCTCCGCAGGTCCACGGCGACGTCCCAGATCCGCCCCCGAAGGCAGCGGACGAGCTTCGCCTGCCCGGGGCTGGTCTGGAAGTGAAGCCCGCGCAGGATGTGGCGATCCGAGCGCGAGTGGTTCTCCTGCACGAAGCCCACCCCGACCCCGAGCTCGCGCCAGGCGTCGTCGCGGAAGGTCTCGACCAGGAAGCCGCGCTCGTCCCCGTGCACCTCGGGCTCGATCAGGACCACGCCGTCGAGCTCGGTCTCCAGCCGCCGAGCCATCAGCCCCGCAACGCTCGACCGTACTGGCGCTCGTAGTACTCGCGATACTCGCCGCCGCGAATCGGGGCCCACCACCACTCGTTGTCCCGGTACCACTCGACGGTCCGGCGCAACCCCTCTTCGAATCCCACCTGGGCCTCCCAGCCGAGACCACGGACCTTCTCGGAGGACAGCGAGTAACGGCGGTCGTGGCCCAGCCGGTCGGTGACGTAGTCGATCAGCGACTCGTCGCGGCCGGTCAACATCAGGATCGTCCTCACGACCTCGATGTTGGGAAGCTCGTCCGGCCCGCCGACGTTGTATGCCTGGCCGGCTTCGCCGCGCTCCAGCACCAGGTCGATGCCTCGGCAGAAGTCCTCGACGAAGACCCAGTTGCGCACCTGCATCCCGTCCCCGTATACCGGCAGCGGGTCGCCGGCGAGGGCGTTGAGGATGCAGAGCGGGATCAGCTTCTCCGGATGCTGGCGCGGCCCGTAGTTGTTCGACCCCCGGACGATCAGGGCGTCCGCCCCGTAGGTCTGGTGGTAGGCACCGACGATCAGGTCGCCGCCGGCCTTCGACGCCGAATACGGCGAGGAAGGATCGAGCGGCGAGTGCTCCTCGAAGGAGCCAGATTCGATCGACCCGTAGACCTCATCCGTCGAGACCTGCAGATGGCGAACGCCGGCGGCGCGGGCGGCCTCGAGCAGCACGAAGGCCCCGAACACGTCGGTCTGGATGAACTCCCCCGGCGACTCGATCGAGCGGTCGACGTGCGACTCGGCGGCGAAGTTGACGATCGCGTCGCAGCCCTCGACCGCGGCGGCGACCGCGTCCGGGTCGGCGATGTCGCCGGGCACCAGCTCGACCCGGTTCTCCGGCAGGCCGTCGAGGTTCTCGCGCCGCCCCGCGTAGGTGAGCTTGTCGAGCACCCGCACCGAGTCGTCGGGATGGGCGTCGATCCGGAGGCGAACGTAGGTGGAGCCGATGAACCCGGCACCGCCGGCGACCAGGACCTTCACGCCGGCGCCTCCGCGACCTGTCGCTCGGCGAGGTACTCGGCCAGGCCGCGCCTCCAGTTCGGCAGCGCGATCGGCTCGAGGCGCTCGCTGCCCAGCACCGAGTACGCGGGCCGCGGCGCCTTGCGTGCCAGCATCTCGGTCGTCCCCGCCATCACCCTGCACTCGACCCCCGCCTGGTCGAAGATCTCCTGCGCGAACTCATACCAGGAGCACTGACCGCCACCGGCGACGTGGTGGATGCCGAACTCCTCTCCCTCGACCAGGGCGGCGAGCGCCTCGGCGAGGTGCCGAGTGTAGGTCGGACAGCCGATCTGATCGGAGACCACGAGCACCTCGGGCTGCTCACCTCCCAGCCGCAACATCGTCTCGACGAAGTTCTTGCCTCCGTGCCCGAACAGCCACGAGGCGCGAACGATGAAGTGATGGGGGTTGGCGACCGCGACCGAGGTCTCGCCCGCCTGCTTGGAGCGGCCATAGGCCGAGATCGGCAACGGCATGTCCGACTCGACGTAGGGGACCCGAGCCGAGCCGTCGAAGACGTAGTCGCTCGACGGCTGGAGGATCTTCGCCCCCACCCGCTGCGCAGCGGCGGCGAGCTGCGCCGCGCCCTCGTCGTTGATCCTCATCGCCCCAGCCTCGTCGTCCTCGGCTCCGTCGACGTCGGTGAAGGCGGCGCAGTTGATGACCGCGTCCGGCCGCTGGCTGGTCAGGGCGGCATCGGCGGCGACCGAATCGCAGATGTCGAGCTCGGAACGAGCCAGGGGGACGACCTCGTGGCCGCGCGCGCGACAGGCGGCGATCATGTCGCGGCCCAGCATCCCGCCCGCCCCGGTGATCAGGACGTTCACGGGATCCGGATCTCCGCGTTGTCCCCGACGATCATCCGCAGGGTCTTCGGCAAGCCGTCGCCGCGGGAGAGCTTGACGTTGCGCCCCAGCAGGCTCGCCTCCATCCGCGAGTCCAGATCCGAGACGCTCGAGCCCGACAGCAGGATCGAGTGCTCGACCTCGGCGCGCGACACCGTCACCCCGGAATCGATCGACGTGTACGGGCCCACGTAGGCATCGGTGATCCGGGCATCGGCGCCGATGATCGCCGGCCCGCGCACCAGCGAGCGCTCGAGCCGCGCGCCGGCCTCGACGACGACCCTTCCTTCGACCTTCGAGTCGACCAACTCGCCGTCCACGGAGCGCTCGATGTCCTCGAGCACGAGCCGATTGGCCTCCAGCATGTCGTCGAGCTGGCCGGTGTCCTTCCACCAGCCGAGCACCCGGTGGCTCTCCACCCGCTTGCCGCCGTCGATCAGCCGCTGGATCGCGTCGGTGATCTCGAGCTCTCCCCGCCCAGAGGGCTTGATCGCCTTCGCCGCCTCGAAGATCGACGGCCCGAACATGTAGACGCCGACCAGCGCCAGGTCACTCGGCGGGAACTCGGGTTTCTCGACCAGGCGGACCACCCGGTCTCCGTCGAGCTCGGCGACCCCGTAGTTGCCCGGATCGGGCACCCGGGTGAGAAGGATCAGGGCGTCGGGCCTCGACGCCCGGAAGGCGTCGACCAGGGCGGTGATCCCGTCGCGCAGCAGGTTGTCGCCGAGATACATCACGAACGGCCCGTCCTGCAGGAACTCCTCCGCCGTCAGCACCGCGTGCGCCAAGCCCAGGGGCTCGGTCTGGTCGATGTAGGTGATCGAGGCCCCGAACGCCGAGCCGTCGCCCGTTGTCGAGGCGATCTCGCTACCGGTTTCGGGGGCGATCACGATCCCGATCTCCTTCACCCCCGCCTCGACCAGCGCCTCGATGCCATAGAAGAGAACCGGCTTGTTGGCCACCGGGACGAGCTGCTTGGCGGACGTGTGCGTGATCGGTCGCAGGCGCGTTCCCGCACCCCCCGAAAGGATCAGGCCCTTGAGGTTCTCCATCGCGCGGCAAGGCTACATAGCGCGGACCGGATGAGGGCTCCGCTGGGGATCATCGCTCGAGCGATCAGTGGGCTCCGCCGAGCTTCCGATGGTCCCAGGTGGCGATCCTCCTCGGCTCGAAGCGCACCGCGACGCGCTTACGGGCCTGGGCCCTGAGCGCCTCGGCGGCCTCCTGATCCACCGAGGAGACCCCGCCCGAGTAGCGGGCGGTGAGCTCGAGGGCGAGCTCGTAGACCGTGTCGAGGTCGCGGTGGATCTCGGCCACGGCCTCGATCTCGACTCCACGCAGCTCGCCGTACTCGTGGCCGGTCTCGGCCAGCAGCGTCGCCCGCGGATCGCGCTCCAGGTTGCGGATCTTCTGCGATTTGGCGTATGTGTAGATCCAGATCTCGCCGTCGCGGGGCACGTACCAGAGCGGCATCGAATGAGGCCAGCCGCGTGGCCCCAAGCTCGAGACGACGACGATCCGCTCGGATTCGATCAGCTCGCGCTGCTCGTCGGGCGACAGCTCGATCTCGCCGCGGCGGCTGCTCATCCGGGCGCCGGCTCGGTGGCCGCCGGACTCGGAGGCGAGGAGACCGGAGGCAGCAATTCGAGCGTCCGCCAAGGGCCCTCGCCGGCCATCGGCTGGGTCCGTCCGTCGAGCCAATCGACCTGAAGGTCGTCGTAGTGGGGGCTGCCGACGTGACCGGATTGGCCGGTAAAGGCCTGCCAGCGCGAGCGCTCGGGCCGAACCGGGTCGGCGACCATTCGCCAGCAGGGGGCCCAGATCGCCGTGAACGGGTCGTTGGGGTCCCAGCCGACCTGGGCGACCGTCTCCTGGCCACCGCCCACCTCGAGACGGCGGTTGAAGATCCGAGCCGCCAGCGGTGAGGCCGCGCCGAGGGCGTGCGAGAAGACGAGCGGATGCGCCCTGCCCCAGCGCCACTCGTCGGGGTCGGGGCCGAGCCTGTTCTCGAGGTCGTCGAGCCCGCCGCGCAGCGCGTCGAGCGCGAGCTCCTCCCATGGCCGGCCGACCAGCTCCTCGTCCGCCTCCGCCCAGAGGTGGAGCAGGTGCGACTGCCAGCGCCACGGTGAGGTGACGTGGGCGATGAACCCGTTGTCGGCGCGATCGAGCCAGCGTTCCGAGAGGTCGCGATCCTCGATCGCGGCGCGGGTGACCTCGCGCGCGAGTCGCAACGTGAACGCCTGATAGATCGTCGCCGCGATCGATCCCGGGGCCATCCTGCCATCCCAGGAGCGCAACCGCTCGATCGCCGCTCGCTCTCGCTGATCGCGGGGGCGGAGCCGGGCCAGACGGCGGGCGGTCTCCAGCCCCGGCAGCGACAGCATGTCGGTCTGCATCGCCTCGAAGCTCTCGAGGTCGTGCTCCGGGGTGGCGTCGATCAGCGCCTCGATCCGCGCCGCCCGGTACCCGTCGAGGTAGTCGCTGGTGATGTGGTGCGGATAGTCATCGGGGGCGATGCGATTGTTGGCGGTGACCAGGAAGCCGCGATCCGGGTCGCTGGCCTCGGGCAGCTCCTCGTACGGGATCCAGCCGTCCCACTCGTGCTCGGCCGTCCACCCTGGCCTTGGCAGGTCCGGACAGCCGCCGGGGCGCGCCGGGAGGCGGCCAACCGTCTTGTAGCCGATCGAGCCGTGGCGGTCGGCCCAGACCAGGTTCGAAACCGGGTGGGCATGAGCGCCCAGCGCCTCGACCAGCTCGGGGCCGCTGGCGAAATCGAGCGCCGACACGTTCGCCTCGGTGAACCCGGGAAAATCGAGCACCGCGAAGCGAAGCGCGAGCGGCTCGGCGTCGTCGGCCCGCAACGCCTCGTTGACGATCGGCCCGTGGTGCGTCTCGCGCACCACCATGCACTCGGGCTCCGCGTCTCCCTTGACGGCGATCTCCTCCTCGATCGCCGCCAGGGGCCGGTGCTCGCCCTCGAACTCGTAGGTATCGCCGTCGATTCGCTCGATGAACAGGTCCATGACGTCTGCCATCGCGTTGGTGAACGACCAGGCGAGGTCGTTGTTCTGACCCATCATCACCCCGGGCAGGCCGGCGAGCGATGCCCCGCGGCAATGGCGGTCGCCGAGATAGAGCCCGACCTGGTAGACGATCCCGGGCATGCTGGGCGGCAGATGAGGGTCGCCCGCCAGCAGAGGCCCCCCGGTCGCCGACCGCGACCCGGTGACCGCCCAGTTGTTGGAGCCGGTCGCCTCGACGGGCAACCCGATCGTGCCTCGAAGCTTGGCGATCTGCTCGGCGAGGCCCAGCCCGTCGCCCTCCCAGGCGACGCCCGGGGCGACGACCACGGGATTGCCCCGCGGGTAGCCGGGATCCAGGCGCGCCGCCAGCTCGGCACCCAGCTCGCGAGCCATCTCGGCGCGCAGCAGCTCGCGCTCCCAGTTGGTCGAGAGGCCGAAGGAGAGCAGCTTCGTGAGGGTCAGGGCGTCGGCGGGCGCGAACGGCTCGAAGCTCAGTCGCAGCAGCTGATGCTCGATCGGCGGCGGCCGATCGGCGGCGGCCGCGTTGACCCCCGCGCATAGCGCCTCGAGCTCGGAGCGCAAGCCGGGCTCGAGCGCCTCGGCCTCGCGCTCGGCGGCGCGGCGCAGCCCCAGGGTGCGCATGAAGCGGTCCGTCTCGACCCCGGCCCGCCCGGCGATCTCCGACAGCCGACCGGCGCCGATCCGCCGATAGAGGTCGATCTGCCAGAGGCGGTCCTGCCCGTGACAGAAGCCCTCGCCGAACCAGAGGTCGTGCCGGGAGCCGGCCCGAATGTGTGGGACCCCCCAGCGATCGCGCCGGATCTCCACCGCGCCCTCGAGCCCGTCGATCCGCAACCTGCCGCTCGTCCTCGGCAGGGGTCGGCGAACGAGCTGCCACCAGAGCCCGCCGGCGGCGCTCGTCGCCAGCGCCGTCAGCCCTCCGCCGAGGAGGGCCAGACGCCTCGCCAGCGTGCCGTCGAGCATGGCGGCAAGACTAGAGGGTCGATGTGGGGCTGCCGCCGGAGGCCCGCTAGTCCGAAATGCTCCCGGGCAACCGGCCCTCCGCCTCGAGCTTCTCGAGGTGGGCCTGCATGACGATCGCCGCCACGGGGCGCATCTCGGCCGGCACGTCGTCCCAGGCCAAGGCGAGCAGGCGCGCTCGCGATCGCTCCCCGTCGGCGAGCGCGGAGAGGAGCCTTCGCTCGCGCATCAGACGGTGCTCGATGTACTCGTCGATCCTGGCCCGTGGATCGAGGATGTAGCCGCCGTGCCCCGGACACAGCAGCTTCAGATCGGCCGCCCGGAGGCGCTCGAGCGAGTCCATATAGGCCGCCAGCGAGCCGCCGTCTGGCGGAACGAAGCTCGAGCCGTGGCCCAGCACCAGGTCGCCGCACAGGCCGACGTCCCCAATCAGCAAGCAGACGTGGTCGGTCGCATGGCCGGGAGTGGGCATGACCTCGAACGGTCCGACTCGCTCGGGCTCGACCGCGACCGCGATGCCCCCCGACCCGGGCTCGGCGCCCGCCTCGCCCGAGGTCTCGTCGCCCGCTCCCACCTCCCCGAACAGCAGCGGCGCGTCGAGCGCCGGAGCGCCCGCCGAGTGGTCAACGTGTGAGTGGGTGAGCAGAACGCCGCCGATCCCGCCTTGACTCTCGGCGGCCGAGCGCACCGCTTCGACATGACCGGGATCGGCCGGGCCGGGGTCGACCACGTACGCCGGATCGCTGCCCACCACGTAGGTGTTGGTGCCCTCGAGGGTCATCGGCCCGGGGTTCGGGGCGACGATCCTGACGATCTCCGGATGACCCGGTGGGGAGTCGATGGGCTAGCCGCCGCCGACCGCATCGTGCACGGACTCCCGGGCCTCCTCGGGGGCCAGCACCACCAGGTCGCCGACCCCCTTGAGGATCTCGCGCACGAGCCAGTCGGCCGATCCGTACGGGAGCTCCACGACGACCGCGTGATCGGCCAGCTCCTCGACCACGGTGCGCTCCTCGCGCAGCCACCTGGCGCGCTCCGGCGAGACCCAGACGCGAGCGACCCCGGCGCTCCCGACCTCGCCGCGGACCAGCCATTCCTGCTCATCGAGGCGCCCCTCGACCCCTTCCCGGGGCTCGAACGCCCGCCGGGTCAGCCGCGCCTCCTTCATCCGATCGAGTCGGAAGTGGCGGGTGTCCTCGCGGCCGAGGTCGTAGCAGCCCAGGTACCAGCCCTCGGGGCCACTGACGAGCTGGTAGGGCTCGACCTCCCGCTTGACGAACTCGTCCTCGTTCTCCTTGTAGTAGTGGAGCTCGAGCACGCGGCGGCGCTCGATCGCGTCGTTGACGGTGCGAACGACCTTGGAGTCGTCGCGCCCGGGAGCGATCTCGAGGCCCTCCTGCGAGGGATCATGGCCGAGCGCGGCGACGATCTTCTGGCGCGCGGTCGACAGCCCCGCCTGGGGGAGGTGGTCGCCGAACAGGTCGATCGCCGCGACCAGGGCCTTCGCCTCGAGCGGCAAAAGACGGGCGGGACGGGCGAAGTTCTCGCCGTAGGTGTCCGGGTCGACCTCGATCACCTCGCCGGTGATCTCCGCGTAGAGCACGTACGTGCCGCCCCCGAAGTTGACCACGTTGAGCACGTCGATGTCCTCGCGGAGCTCCTGCCGACTGACGTTGAGCTCGTCGAGCACCGTGGCGACGGGCAGCCGCGCATCCTCCCGAGCGGCGCCGATCAAAAAGCCGGCCAGGGTCACCAGGCGAGCGAAGCGCTCGGGCCGGATCACCGACTCCGAGCGGCCGTTGGTCGACCGCGGGCGGCCGTTGCCGTCGGCGGCGGGCCGCGAGACGGTCTTCGCGAGCCGGAACTTGCCGCTGTGGCGCTCGCGCAGCAGCTCGAGCCGCTTCGCGGCCTCCCGCGCCAGGTCCTCGGGCTCGAGCAGCGTCGCGTTGTCCCGCCAGCCGAGGACCCAGGAGATCAGCTGCCTGCCCGACGCGTAGTCGGTCTCGTAGATCGCCCCCCGCCCCGAGACGCCGTCCTTCTTGGTCGCCTTGCGCAGGGTGCCGTAGCCGGCGAAATCACGCTCCACCAGCCACGCGATCCGCTCCCGCACGAACACCTTCGCGGTGCCCTCAATCTCGCCCATCTGCCAGTCCGCCCGCGAGGCGTAGTCGCGACGATCGAAGTCCTCGGGCGGCGGGAAGTCGTGCTCGGCCTTGGTCGCGTAGGAGACCTTGCCCCGGATCCGCGAGAGGCGGAACACCCGCACCTCGTCCCGCTCGTGGGAATGAGCGATCAAGTAGAACTGGCCGTTGCGGAACACGAGGTGATAGGGATCGACCTTGCGGTCGGAGACCTCGTCGCGCTGCAGCGAGTAGTAGCTGAACTCGATCGTCTTGCGGCGGGAGATCGCCGTCTCGATCTTCGCCAGGCGCTGCGACATCTCCCGGCCCCCGCCGGGCGGCGCGAGCTTGACCTCGATCGAGGTCGCATCGACCTCCTCCAGCGGGCTGGGGCGCCCCCATGACACCTGCTGGAGGGCGAGCCGCAGCGGCTCCGCGTAGGCGAACTCCCCGTCGAGCAGCCCGAGCGCGGTGCGCAGCGCCGCCAGCTCGCCGTCGGTGAACTCGATCGGGCGCAGGTAGTAGTTCTCCGGCGGCAGCGCGTAGAGCTCGGCCTCGAAGAAGCCCTCGGCGGGCTTCTCGACCTGGAGCGAAATCCCGAGGCTCTCGAGCTCGGCGCGATCGGCATAGAAGCGACGCGCGAAGGCGTCGTCGTTCATCGAGCTATAGCCCTCCACCTCTCGCTTGATCTCGAGCGCCGACACCGGGCGCCTGTTGGCCATCAGGAACGAGATCAGCGAGAGCTGGCGGATCAGCTTCTCGGTGTCCTTGGCCATGGCGACGGAGAATAAGGGCTGGTCGCAGCCGCTTCGGCGGCGGTCTGGAAGATGCCGCAATTTCGGCTCTTGGGCGGAGAGCCGACCGGAGGTTGCCGTCCCGCTAGGCGGCGCGCGAGCTGAAGTAGGCCGCCGAGTCGATGCCCCGGTCGAAGCGCGACCAGGCCTCACCGTCGGGCAGGGCGCGCTCGATCCGGTCGAAGCTGCCGAGCTTGCCGCCCAGGTTGTCGACCGCGTGGACCAGGGTCGCCTCGCGCGTCGCGGGCGCCACCGGGGAGCCGTTCTCGAGCGTGCCGTGATGGGAGAGGACGATGTGGAAGATCGCCTGCGCGAGGTCCGGGTCGAAGCCCTGAATCCGCTCGACCTCGCGCCGGACCAGGTAGTAGCCGAGCGGGATCTCGCCCTGGAGGCGGCCGGCGTCGGTGAGGTCGATCGCCAGCGGATCGTCGTTATAGGCCATGGTCTTGCCGATGTCGTGGAGCAGCGCGCCGGTGACCGCGACGTCGCGATCGATTCCGGGAAAGGCGGAGGCGGCGGCGCTCACCGCCTGAGCGACCGAGACGGTGTGGTCCAGCAGCCCGTGGCGGTATGCCTGGTGGTAGTACTTCGCCGCCGGCGCCTCGCGGAACCGGGACCAGACCGGGGACTCGGCCGCGAAGAAGGCAGCCAGGAGCGCCCGCAGCTGCGGGTTCTGGATCGTCTCGAGCAGCTCGCGCAACTCGGCTTCCAGCCGCTCCACCGCGACGCTCGGCCCCGCGGCGAGGTCGCCCGCCTCGAACTCGTCGGGGGTCGCGGCGCGCATCGCCTCGACGGTGATCTTCGGCCCGTACTGGGGGTGGACCCCGAACCGGCCTCGAACGTGCACCGCGACGCCGGGGGCGGCCACCTCGTAGGCCTCCTGGACGGCCTCCCAGACCACGGCCTCGATGCTGCCGGAGCGATCGCAGACCACCAGTCGCAGCCATTCGCCCCCGTTTCGACGCTGGCGCAGCTCGCGCTCGCGGACCGCGAAGACGCCTTCCACCGCCTGATCGTCGGCGAGCTCGCGCACCCAGATGCGCTCCAGCGACGCGGATTCTCCGTTCACCACGGAGCCCGCTTCAGTGGGCTGTTCGGTCAATTTCACCTGCTCGCTCATCGCTTGATTCACAGTAGAGAGGGCGGCGGACGTGCCTGCTCTCCCCCTTTGGGTCAGCCCGGAGACGGCCGGCCCGACGCCCGGTGGCGCTCCGCCCCCGCGAACCGAGTCCCCTCGTGTCCGGAGGACGGACGCAACTCGCCACAGTTGGTCAGCGCCGTGCCGGCAGGTTGCCGCGCTCTTCGGGACTGAGGAAGTTGCTCTCGCGCGAACAGCTTTCCGGACGGATGGCGAGGGGCAGAATCGAACTGCCGACACCACGATTTTCAGTCGTGTGCTCTACCAACTGAGCTACCTCGCCCGGGCGGCTAAGGCTAGCGACGACGAGGCTCGCGAACCGCGTCGCCCTGGGGCCGATCAGCGCTCCTCGGTCGCCAGGTGGATCGCCCGCTCGACGGCGGTGGCGGGGTCTGCGGCGACCTCGACCCCCGGGCCCCCGCTCATCGCGCCGCTGCCGCTCAGCTGCCAGCTCCGGATCGCGACCACCGGGCGCCCGAGCTCTCGGGCGAAGGCGATCTCCGAGAGAGTCCCCCACTCACCCCCGACCGCGATCACGGCCTCGCCCGAGGAGACCACCGCGAGGTTGCGGGCGTGGCCCACCCCGCTCGCGATCACGTGCGTGCAGTAGGGGTTCGCCTGCTCGGCGGCGCTGCTCGGAACGATGCCGATCACCGTCCCGCCGGCGGTCGAGGCGCCCCTGGCGACGGCCTCCATCACCCCGGTCAAGCCGCCGCAGACCACCGCCGCCCCGGCCTCCGCCAGGCGCCGGCCGACCTCCTCGGCCAAGGGTGATAGCTCGTCGTCCGGGGTTCCCTTCCCGATCACCGAGATCTGCAGCGGTTTGGTCAACTGGTCTTCCCTCCGGGCGCCCCGCCCGCTCCGGCGAGCATTCCGATCATCAGACCGAGCGCGCCCTGTTTGTGCAGGGGCTCGTTCAGGTTGCCGCATTTCGGGCTCTGCACGCACGACGGGCAGCCGTCCGAGCAGGGGCACTCGCCGATCAGCTTCGCGGCGTCGACCACCAGCCGTTCGAAGACGTCGAAGCCGCGTCTCGCGATTCCGACCCCGCCCGGGTGGCCGTCATAGATGAAGATCGTCGGTCGGCCGGTCTGGTAGTGGACGTTGGTCGACAGCCCGCCGATGTCCCACCGATCGCACATCGCGAGCAGCGGCAGGACCGCGATCTGCCCGTGCTCGGTGGCGTGCAGAGCCCCGAGCAGGACCTCTGGAGGAAGCGCCGCGGGGCCGACCAGCTCGTCGCCGAGCACGTACCAGAGCGCCTGGGTCGGGAAGTTGGACTCCGGCAGGTCGAGGGCCACCATGTCGATCACCTCGTGGTCGGTGAGGCGCTTGCGCTGGAAGGCGATCACCTGCTCGGTCACCGAGACCTCCCCGAACGAGAGCTCGACGCCCGGCCCCGCGCCGAGCGGATCGGGCTGGGTGGCGACGATCCGCTCGATGTAGACCTCGGTTTCGGCCTTCGGCTGCGTGTACCAGTCCCCCTCGAACGGCTCGACGATCGCGCGCCGGGCCTCGAGGTCGAGCTCGCGCACCTCGTAGGAGCGCCCCAGGTGCAGGTAGACGGCGCCGGGGTGAACGGTCGTGAACGCCCGCTCGGCCTCGACCGCGCCGAGCAGCTCTCCGGAGGCCGCCTCGACGACGGCCACCGAGTCCGCGGACGCCGAGCGCAGCGAGATATCGGCGGCCGGGAAGCGGGGTGTGCGGGGCAGATACCGGCCCTCGCGACCGCGCCGCAGCTCGCCCAGCGAGACGAGTGCCTCGGCGCGCTCGCGCCAGCGCTCGCCGAACACCGCCGCGTCGGCATCCGACAGCGGCAGCTCGTAGGCAGCGGCCAACAGGTGCGCGAGCTGGACGCGCTCGTTCTCGTGGTCGAGGATCGCCGCCTCGACCGGTCGCTCCAGGAACTCCTGGGGGTGGCGGCAGAAGAACTGGTCGAGCGCATCCTGCCCGGCGACGTAGATCGCCAGGCCCTCGCTGCGACGCCCGGCGCGCCCCCACATCTGCCGCAGGCTGGCCACCGTGCCGGGGAAGGTGACGCAGATCGCGGCGTCGAGATGACCGATGTCGATCCCCAGCTCGAGCGCGTCGGTCGCGACTACCGCCAGCAGGTCGCCGGCCGCGAGCCCCGCCTCGATCTGGCGCCTCTGCGGCGGCGTGTAACCGGCCCGGTAGGGGGCGATCCGGTCCGCCAGCTCGGGTCGGCCGAGCTCCTCGAGTCTGATCCGGGCGAACCGCTGGATCAGCTCGATCCCCCGGCGACTGCGCAGGAAGCAGATCGTCCGAACCCCCTCGCCGACCAGGTCGGCGAGCAGCTCCGCGGCCTCGGAGAGCACCGAGCGCCGGGTCATCGACCGGGGCTCGATCACCGGCGGATTCCAGATCCCGATCCGCCGCCGCGCCCGCGGCGCGCCGTCGGAATCGACCAGTCGAAACGGCTCCCCGACCAACCGCTCGGCCAGCTCGACCGGGTTGTCGATAGTCGCCGAGGCGAGGATGAAGCGCGGCTCGCCGCCGTAGCGAGCGGCGACCCGGCGCAGGCGCCGCAGCACGTTGGCGACGTGCGAGCCGAAGACGCCGCGATAGGTGTGGGCCTCGTCCACGACCACCCACCCCAGGTTGGCCATCAGGTCGCCCCAGCTCTTGTGGTGGGGAAGGATGCCCACGTGGAGCATGTCCGGATTGGTGAGGATCAGGTTCGATCGCCGCCGGATCGCCGGCCGGTCCTCGCGGGGGGTGTCGCCGTCGTAGATCGCCTGCCGCAACCCTCCCAGGGCGAGGCCGGAGAGCTTTCTCGCCTGGTCCTGGGCGAGCGCCTTGGTCGGATACAGGTACAGCGCCCTTCGCGCGCCGTCACGGGCCAGCTCGTCGAGGACGGGCAGGTTGAACGACAGCGACTTCCCCGATGCCGTTCCGCTGGTCACCACGACGTTGCCCGCCGCGGCAGCCTCGAACGCCTCGAGCTGATGGGAGTAGAGCGTTTCGATCCCGCCGGCTCGCAGGGCGCCCGCCAGCTCGGGGGCGAGCGAGGAGGGGATCTCGATCGTCTCGGCCGTGCGTGCCGGCTCGAGGCTCTCGGCCACCAGCCGGGCGTCGAGGCGGCCGGGCTCGATCGCGCGGTCCCAGCCCGCCGCGGCGGCGGCGCGGCCGGCGACGCTAGCCACGGGCTGTCGAGACCGCATCCCGGGGGCTCGGGCTCCGGCCCTCGATCGCTGCCGCCACGCGCAGGGCGTCGAGCGCGGTCCGGTCGTGGAGGCGGACGATGTCGGCGCCGTTGGCGACCGCGAGCGCGGTCGCCGCGGCGGTCGCCCATTCACGATCGCCCGCCGGCGCCCGCTCCGCCCACGAACCGGCCAGCACCGCCCCCAGGAAGTCCTTGCGCGACAAGGCGACGAACAGCGGGCGGCCCAGGGCGCGAAACTCGCCGAGCCTGGCGAGGATCTCGAGATCGTCATCGACCGAGAGGTCGAAGTCGAGCCCGGGGTCGAGCGCGATCTGCTCCTCGGCGACCCCGCGTCCCACCGCGGCCTCGATCCGGTCGGCGAACCACCGCGTCAGGTGATCGACGGGATCCGCGTGGGCGGCGGGCTCCCGGTCGGACCTCGGCGGGCCCTCGATGTGCATGAGGACGTAGCCGCATCCGCGCTCGGCGACCAGCTCGAGCATCTCCGCCCGCCCGCCGGAGGTGTCGTTGATCGCCACCGCCCCGGCGTCGAGCGCGCGCCGCGCGACCTCGGGCTGGAACGTGTCGGCGCTCAGCGGCACTCGCGCGCCGCGCCCCAGGCCCTCGATCACCGGGATCAGCCGGGCGGCCTCCTCCGCCGCCGACACCGGAGCGCCGCTGGCCGCCGGAACGGCGCCGACGTCCAGGAGGTCGAAGCCGGCCGAGACCAGCGCGAGGCCGTGCTCGACGGCGTCCTCGGCCTTCTGGAAGCGGGCGCCCTCGAAGAACGAGTCGGGGGTCACGTTGACGATCCCCGCCGCCAGGGGCGGGGCGAGCTCGAGCGTTCGATCCGCGAGCCGCCAGCGAGTCATCCTCGGCCTACGTTAGTGGTCGCGGGCGCGTGCCAGCCGTGGAGCTCGCTGCCTCCGTGTACGGTCCCGCCCGTGTCGCTGCGCTGTGCGTACACGGACCTCGACGGCACCCTGCTCGGCCACCAGGGATCGCTGTTCCGCGACTCGGTCGGCGAGTTCTCGCTCCGGCAGGCGCGGACGCTCGAGGCCTGCCACCGGACCGGCGTCGAGGTGGTGATCATGTCCGGCCGCCGCGAGGCCCAGGTGATGGCCGACGCCCGCCTGCTCGGCCAGAACTCCTACATCTACGAGGCCGGCTGCGGGGTCGTGATCGACGGTGAGCGGACGTTGCTGACCGGGGACTGGATGCCCGACGACGACGGCACCCCGGCCGAGAGGATGATCGCCGCCGGGATCCCCGATCTTCTCTTCGAGCGCTTCGGGCCGCGGCTCGACTGGCACCGTCCCTGGCACCGAGAGCGTCAGCTCTCCCATCTGTTTCGGGGCAGCGTCGATGTCGCCGAGGCCAACGCGCTGCTCGCCGAGCACGGTCACTCGGACCTCCGCTTCCTCGACAACGGCGCGATCGTGCGGGCGATGGACGGCATCGAGGGCCCCGCCCACGCCTACCACCTGGTGCCCGGTGGAGCGAGCAAGGCGAAGGCGGTGGCCTTCCACATCCGAGCGCGTGGCTACGCGTCCGAGGAGTGCATCGCGATCGGCGACTCGCTCGAGGACCTCAACGCGGCGCAGGCGGTCGGCCGCTTCTTCGTGGTCGCGAACGGGCCCGAGCAGGATCCCGGGCTCCGGGAGGCGATCGGCGACCGGCCCAACGTCACCGTCACCGAGGGCCGCAACGGCGACGGCGTCTACGAGGCCGTGATCTCGACCCTGGCCGAGCGCGGCTGACCGGAGGCCGCGGTCAAACCGCCCGGGTCAGCTCGTCGAGGAGCTGGACCGCGTGCACGTACGGCTCCCCCGTCGCCCGCTCCATGCCGATCTCGCAGGTCCGGTTGCTGGACAGGTAGGCGTCGAAGGCTCCCGAGCCGACCTCCGCCGCCTCCTCGAGGGTCGCCGCCTCGGTCAGCTCGGGATGCAGGAAGCCACGGTCGCCGGCGAAGCCGCAGCAGGCCGCCGACGGCGGGATGTAGACCTCGTCGGCCAGCTCACCCGCCAGCGCCCTGAGCGGGCGATCGAGCCCGAGGTGGCTGCCGCCGCAGGTCGGGTGGATCGCCACCGAGTCCAGCCTGGCGCGGATCTCCAACCGCGGCAGGAGCCGGTCGCACGCCCACGAGACCGCGTCCACCACCTCGAGCTTCGCGTGACGCTCGCGGTTGGCGTCGCTGAGCGCCGCCGGGGCCTCGCCGAGGACGGCGTGGGTGCACGAGCTCGCGTCGATCACGGTCGGCAGGGCTCCCTGCTCCGACCACCGCCAAAGCGCCTCGACGATCCGGTTCGCGAGCCAGCCGTGCCCCCCCGAGTAGCCCTTCGAGGCCCAGGGCGTCCCGCAGCAATGCCCGGCGACGTCGGGCGGGATCCAGACCGGAAGCCCGGCGCGCTCCGACACCCCCACCAGGGCCTCCGGCAGGCTCAGCCCGGAGGGGCGCTGGTCGCGGGAAGTCCCGAAGATGCGGTTGATGCAGGCCGGCACGTAGATGCCCGCGGCTCCCTGGCGGTCGGTCTTCGGCAACCGGCCCGAGGCCGCCCGGGGCATCCCCGGCCCCCACTCCGGGATGACCTCCGGGCTGACCATGCTCCTCGCGGCGCGGGTGGCGCCGCGCAGCGGCGAGTCCCCGGTCACCCGCGACACGGCCGAGCCGAGCCGAAGCGCGCCGCGCGCCGCGCGCTCCACGGCCCGCCAGCGCTTTGCGGCTGCCAGGGCGAGCCGCTCGGCCTTCGCGCCGTGCTCGGCGCCGCGAAAGCCTTTGATCAGCTTCCCGGTGTCGATCCCCAGCGGGCAGGCGAGCATGCAGCTGCCGTCGGCGGCGCAGGTCTGGATCCCGTCGTACTCGTACTGGTCGAGCAGCGCGCGTTGCACCGGCGACCCGCCCGGCTGGCGGGCCATCTCGCGGCGGACGGCGATCCGCTGGCGCGGCGTGGTCGTCAACAGGCGGCTCGGGCAGACCGGCTCGCAGAACCCGCACTCGACGCAGGTGTCGGCCACCTGCTCGATCGGCGGGGTCGTCTTCAGGTCCCGGAGGTGGATCTCGGGGTCGCGATTGAGAACCACCCCGGGCGCCAGCACTCCGTCCGGGTCGGCCAGCCGCTTGACCCGCCACATCAGCTCGGTCGCCTTGGCCCCCCACTCCCGCTCGACGTAGGGGGCCATGTTGATCCCCGTCCCGTGCTCGGCCTTCAACGAGCCGTCGTACTTGTCGACGATCAGATCGACGAGCTCCCTCATGAACGCCTCGTAGCGGTCGCGTTCGGCGGCCTCGGAGAACTTCGGGGTCAGCATGAAGTGGAGGTTTCCCGCCGAGGCGTGCCCGGCGACCCCGGTCAAGAAGCCGTGCTTGGCGAGCAGCGCCTGGACATCGGTCGCCGACTCGGCGATTCGCTCCGGGGCGACGCAGACGTCCTCGATGATCAGCGCCGTCCCCGGCGGACGGAGGCGGCCGACGATCCCGTGCATGCCCTCGCGAACCCGCCAGAAGACCTCGGTCAGCTCGGAGTCGCGCGTGAACTCGGGCCCACGCACGAGCTCGCGCCCGGCGAGCGTCTCCGCGGCCTTGGCCTCCATCGAGGCGAGGTCGCCCTCGTCGTCCGAGCGAAACTCGATCAGCAGCGCGGCCGACCCGGGCGGAAGCTCGTGCCAGTAGGAGGGCGTCCCCGGAATCGAGTGGGCGGCGGCGATCAGCGCCGGCGCCACCATCAGCTCGACGGCGCTCGCCCCGGCCTGGACCAGATCCGGCACCGGGTCCGCGGCCCGCTCGATGTCCGCGAAGTGCACCCAGGTGGTCGTGGTCCGCGGCAGCAGCGGCACGGTCTCGAACACCGCCTCGGCGACGAAGGCCAGGGTGCCCTCCGAGCCGACCACCAGGCGTCGGAAGATCTCCAGCGGCGTCTCGGCGTCGAGGAAGGCACACAGCCGGTAGCCGGTCGTGTTCTTGATCCGGAACTTGCGGCGGATGCGATCCGCGAGCTCGGGATCGGCGCCGATCTGATCGCGAACCTCGACCAAGCCCCGGGCGAGCTGCGGCTCGAGCTCGGCGAATCTCCGCTCGGCGTCCGGGGCCTCGGTGTCGATCAGGGTCCCTGAGGCGAGCAGCAGGGTGAGCCCGCGGACCGTCGAGTACGAATCGTGCACGACCCCGCAGCGCATGCCGCCCGAGTTGTTGGCGATCACCCCGCCAACCGTCGCGAAGTCGGTGCTCGCCGGGTCGGGGCCGAGCTTGCGCCCGTGAGCCGCCAGCACCCGGTTCACGTGCCCCAGCGTCGTCCCGGGCCCGACCCGGGCCAGCGCCCCATCGGCCTCGACCGCCACCGCAGCGAAATGCCGCCGAACGTCGACCAGGATGCCGGCGCTCTGCCCCTGGCCGTTGAGGCTCGTCCCCGCGGAGCGGAAGGTGACCGGGATGCCGCTTCGGTGCGCGAAGCCCAGCGCCTTCGCCACGTCCTCGGTGTCATTGGCCATCACCACGGCCTGGGGAAAGAGGCGATAGGGGCTGGCGTCGGAGGCATAGCGGACCAGGTCGAGGGCGCGAGTCAGGACGCGGTCGGGGCCCAGCAGCGACTCGAGCTCGCCGCGAAGCGGCTGCGGGGTGCCGGCCGCGACCCAGTCGGGAGCCCGGTCGTCGGTCGGCGCTTCGGCCTCGGGGGCGATCCGCAGCACGTCGGGCTCGAGCAAGGCCATCAGCTCCGAGCCCCAGCGGTCATCTCAAAACAGGGCCATCCCGGGCGCGACTCCCACCTCGACCAGTTGCGGGCGCGACGAGGGGATCGCCGCGGACAGCGCCTCGCGGAGCTCGTCGCTTCCCGTCACCCGGCGCGCCTCGAGGCCGTAGCCGGACGCGATCGCGGCTGAGTCGAGCGCCGGCAGGTCGAGACCGGGGGCGCCACTCACCTGCTCGACCTCGGCGAACCACTTGAGGATCGAGTACTCCTCGTTTCGGAGCACCAGGAAGGTCACCGGCACCTGGTAGGCGACCGCCGACCAGAACGCGGTCACCGCGTACTGCACCGAGCCCTCGCCCATCACGCAGACGACCGGGCGGCTCGGTTGTGCGAGCTGCACCCCGACCGCGGCGGCCAGGCCGAAGCCGAGGCCTCCGCCGGCGCCGAAGTAGTAGCTGCCGGGCCTGGAGAGGCGAAGCTGGTTGCGAAGCGCCAGGGTGCTCGAGGGAGACTCGAGCACCACGATCCCCTCGTCCGGGAAGACCTCGCCGAGCACCCCGTGGACGGTCGAGGGGCTCAAGGGATCCGCCTCGGGCGGCGCCTCGGCCGCCCCGAGCGGCTCGGGGACCGGCCGGTTGGACTCGGGCACCTCGGCGAGCAGGGCTTCGAGCGCCAGCCTCGGATCGGCGACGATCGCATCGCCCATCGGTGCCCGCGCCGCCTCGTCCGGATCGCTCGTGATCTGCACCAGCGAGGCGCCCTCGGGCAGCAGCGGGCCGGGGATGTAAGGGTAATAGGGAAACACCGAGCTGCCGACCACGAGCACCAGATCATGGCCCTCCACCATCTGGCCGAGCGGCCCGATCGCGGGCGGGAGGGTGCCGCGGAAGCTCGGGTGGCCCTCGGGAAAGCCGATCCTTCCGCCCCCGGGGGCGGGCGTCGCCCAGACGGGCAGGCGTTGGCGCTCGGCAAGGGCGACCACCGCCTCCCAGGCGCCGCTGGCGTCGACGTCAGGGCCGACGACGAGCATCGGGTTCGTCGCCTCGTCGAGCCGCCTGGCGAGCGACCGCACCGCCTCGGGCTCGGGGCCGGAGCGCCCCGTCACCGAGCGCTCGATCGTCTGCCGGACGTCGCCTTCGTCGACCTCCGCTCCCCAGTCGTCCATCGGCACCGAGACGAACACGGGGCCGCGCGGGAGCAGGGTCGCCATGCGGGTGGCCCGGGCGAGCGCCGCCGGGACGTCGGCGGCGCGCGGTGGCTCGTAGCTCCACTTCACGAACGGATGCGGCAGCCGGGTCGCGTCGCGATTGGTCAGGTTCGCCTGCAGGGTGATCATCGCTCGGACCTGCTGGCCCGCGGTGATCACCAGTGGGGACTTGTTCGCCTGGGCGTTGAAGATCGCGCCCATTGCGTTGCCGACCCCCGGCGCCGTGTGGAGGTTGACCAGGGTGGGGCGCCCAGACGCCTGAGCGTAGCCGTCCGCCATCCCGACCACAACGGCCTCCTGGAGCCCGAGGACGTAGCTGAAGTCGTCGGGGAACCCGTGCAGCATCGGCAGCTCGGTGGAGCCGGGGTTGCCGAACATCGTCGTCATCCCCTCGGCTCGAAAGAGCTCGTAGGCGGCTTCGCGAACCGTGATCACCGCGGCGCCAACCTATATGAGCGCGGCCGCCCGCGTCTGTGGCGCGCCGCAACCCCTTCACTAGACTCGGCGGAGTGAGCCACGAGCAGGCGACTGTCGCGGAGGAGGAGTACCTCCAGATCATGTTCTGGCTCGAGGAGGCCGGCCTGCCGATCACCGGCGCCAACATCGCCCGCGCGATGCAGCTCTCCGCTCCCACCGTTCACGAGATGATCGGCCGACTGGAGCGGGACGGGTACGTGGAGCGCCTCTCCGACAAGTCGCTCGCCTTCACCGCCGACGGGCGCGACCACGCCAAGGCGATCGTCACCCGCCACCGCCTGATCGAGCGCTTCCTGACCGACGTCCTCGGGGTGCCGTGGGACGAAGTCCACGAGGAGGCCGAGCGGCTCGAGCACGCGATGTCACCGGTGCTCGAGGAGCGGATGCTGGCGGCGATCGGCGACGCCAAGACCTGCCCCCACGGGCACCCGATCGTCGAGGGAGCGCGCGAGCAGGGAGCCCTGCTCGCCGACGTCGAGCCGGGGGCCAGCGTGCTCGTGCTGCGGTTCGAGAACGAGGCGGAGGAGATCCTCCACTACCTGAAGGAAGCCGGGCTGCGGCCGGGGCTCGACGGGACCCTGGAGCACTCCGACGCGCAGGAGGTCGTGCTCAGCTCGGGCGATGGCCGGCACGCAGTCTCGCGCAGCGTCGCCGAGACGGTGTCGGTGCGGGCCGACCCGTCGCCCGATCCGCGCCCGCCGCTCCCCGAGCAGCTCGAGCTGAGCTCGGATCGCTACGGGCGCTAAGCGCGCCTCAGGCCTCGCCGCAGATCTGGCGCAGTCGCCGGTAGAGAGCCTGGTCCTGGGCCCGCATCGCGTACTCGCGGCGCCGCACCGACGCCTCGTGCTGGCGCACCGCCGCCGCCAGGGCGGAGAATCGCCGCTCGGCGAGGTTGCGCTCGCCGACCGGGTCCAGCTTCCGGGATCCCTCGACCATCGTGATCGGAGCCATCGTTGCTCACCTCCAGTGCCTGTCGCCTCGACTCGTCAATTGCCTCGCCCGAGGCTAGGGGAGGGCGGTAAGCGGCGTGTAACGCCGAGGTAAAAAGTTGGCTCAGGCGGGGCTTGCGGCGCGGATCCGCTCGAGCGCCCGGCAGATCCGCGCGACGCCCTCCCCGATCAGCTCGGCGGGCACGCTGGCGAACGAGAGCCGCAGGCTCGACCGTCCGCCGTCGAGCATGAAGTCAGGGCCGGCGACGAACGCGACGCCCTCCTCCCGCGCCGCCGAGAGCAGCTCGGCGGAGTCGGCGTCGTGGCCGAGCGTCAGCCAGAGGAAGTAGCCACCGCCCGGGACCACGAACTCGGCCTCGGGGAGCTGCTCCCGAAGCGCGCCGACCAGCGCGTCGCGGCGCTCGCGCAGCGCCCCCTTGACGAAGGCGATGTTCTCGTCGAGCGCCCCAGAGCGACAGAGCTCCCAGACGATCGACTCGGCGAGCATGTTCGGCGATATATAGACCTCGCTCGCCCGCTTGGCGAGCTTGCCGATCTCCTCGGCGGGTCCCGCGAGGTAGCCGACCCGGACGCCCGGGCTCACCGTCTTCGAGAACGACGACGCGTAGATCACCCGATCGGAGCCGTCCAGCGACAGCATGGTCGGCGACGGTACCTCCTCGAAGGAGAGCTCCCGATAGGGGTCGTCCTCGAAGATCCGGAAGCCGAGCTCAGCGGCGAGCTCGACCAGGCGCTCTCGTTTGGGCGCTGAGAGCGTGCACCCCGCCGGGTTGTGAAAGTTCGGGATCGCGTGCACGAGGGTGGCCGGCTGCTCGCGCACCGCGGCCTCGAGCTGCTCGACGTCGAGGCCGTCCGCCGCAAGCGCGACCCCCACCCGCTCGGCGCCGAGTCGCTCCAGGAGCAGCAGGGTGCGGTCGTAGGAGGGCTGCTCGACGATCACCCGATCGCCCGCGCCCACGAGGTGCTGGAAGAGCATCGCTCCCGCCTCCAGGGACCCGTTGGTGACCATCACCTGGGCGGGCTCCAGCTCGTGGCGCTCGGCGATCCATTCCCGCAGCCCGGGATGCCCGACGCCGGTGCCGTAGGACAGAGCCCGCTGCCAGTCGTCGGCGAGCGCCCGACCCGCCGCCTCCCGCACCGCCTCGACGGGCAGGATGTCGGCGCTCGGTGCGCCGCGGGCGAAGCTGATCACCTCGGCGGCCATGCGGCGAGTATAGGAACGCTGCGAGTCATGGACAACTACCCGATGGTCATCTCGCTGGGTCCGTTGTCGCCTTACTCGGCCTCAGGCCGAGTTATCCGACAACGGACGGTCGGGGTCCCTATCCAGCCCGTTTACGCCACACCAACTACGCCCGGGCGCCGATCGCGGCGACGGCGAGCTGGGCGGCCTCGGTCGGCGAGCGCCCGACCCGCACGCCGCGCGCCTCGAGCGCCTCCTTCTTCGCCTCGGCGGTGCCGGAAGAGCCGGAGATGATCGCCCCGGCGTGGCCCATCTGCTTGCCGGGCGGGGCGGTGAACCCGGCGATGTAGGCGACCACCGGCTTGGTGACCCGCTCGGCGATGAAGTCCGCCGCGCGCTCCTCGGCGTCGCCGCCGATCTCCCCCACCATCACGATCAGCTCGGTCTCGGGGTCCTCCTCGAACAGGGTCAGGATGTCGATGAAGTCCGAGCCGATGATCGGGTCGCCGCCGATCCCGACGATCGAGGAGTTGCCGGCGCCCGCTTGCTTGAGCTCGTTGCCGATCTGGTAGGTGAGGGTGCCCGACTTCGAGACCACACCGATCGAGCCCGGCTCGAAGAACTGGGCGGGGATGATGCCCACGTTCGACTTCCCAGGCGACAGGGCCCCGGGGCAGTTGGGGCCGATTAGGCGCACGCCGGCCTCCTTCGCCTGCCAGTAGACGCGCAGCATGTCGTGGACCGGAATCCCCTCGGTGATCGCGATCACCGTGTGCACCCCGGCCTCGATCGCCTCGCCGATCGCCCCGGCGGCGAAGCGCGCCGGAACGAAGATCATCGACGTGTTCGCGCCCCGTTCGGAGACCGCCTCGGCGGCCTTCTCGAAGATCGGGATCCCCTCGACGTCCTGGCCCCCCTTGCCCGGCGTCACCCCGGCGACCACCTCGGTGCCGTAGTCGCGGTTGCGCAGCCCGTGAAAGCTGCCCTCCCGGCCGGTCAGGCCGCTGATCACGAGCTTGGTCTGTTCGTCGACGATGATGGCCATCAGGCGTTGGCTAGCTCCACGACCCGCTCGGCCGCGCCGAGCATCGTCTTCTCCACGTGGAGGTCCGGCAGGTCGGCGTCGGCCAGCAGCCCCAGCCCCTGCTCGGAGTTGGTGCCGTCGAGACGGACCACCAGAGGGACGTCGATCGCGGTCTTGGCCGAGGCGTCGATGATCCCCTTGGCGATCTCGTCGCAGCGGGTGATGCCGCCGAAGATGTTGAACAGGATCGCGCTGACGTTGTCGTCCGAGGTGATCACCTCGAGGGCGTCCACGATCGCCTCCGCCTTCGAGCCCCCGCCGGCGTCGAGGAAGTTCGCGGGCTTGCCGCCCGCCTGAGCGACCACGTCCAGCGTCGACATGCACAGCCCGGCCCCGTTGCCGAGGATGCCGACGTTTCCGCCCAGCTTGACGTAGGTCAGCCCCTTCTCCTCCGCCATCCTCTCCTGCGGATCCTCGGCCGAGCGATCCCGCAGCTCGGCCAGTCCCTCATGCCTGTAGAGGGCGCTGTTGTCGATCGTGATCTTCGAGTCCAGGGCGACAACCTGTCGGTCGGAGGTGACGATCAGCGGGTTGACCTCGATCAGGGTCGCGTCCTCGGCCAGGGCCGCCTCGTGCAGCTTGAGCAGCAGCTCGCCCACCTGGCCGGTGACGTCCTCGTCGATCCGGGCATCGATCGCCAGCTGGGCGGCGGCCTCGGCGGTGAGCTCCTCGCCGGGCTCGATGTGTCGCCGGACGAGGGCCGAGGGGTCCGTCTCGGCGATCTCCTCGATGTCCATGCCTCCCATCCGGGAGAGCATTGCCAGCAGCTTCTTCTCGGAGCGGTCGAGGATGATCGACGCGTAGTACTCGGCGTCGATCTTCGAGGCGGCCTCCACCCAGACCTCGTGGACGGTGTAGCCCCGGATGTCCATGCCCAGGATCGTCTCGGCGTGCTTGAGCGCCTCAGCGCGATCGTTGGCGATCTTGATCCCACCCGCCTTGCCGCGCTTGCCGATCCGCACCTGCGCCTTGATCACGCACGGGTAGCCGACCTCCTCGGCCCCCTGAACGGCGGCGGGGACGGTGTCCGCGTGGCGCCCGGGGGGAACCTGCACGCCGTGCTTGGCGAGCAGCTGCTTGCCCTGGTACTCGAGCAGGTCCATCAGGGAGCGGCGGCCAGGCGCTTGGGCATCAGGCGCGGCGCAGCCTACCCCAAGGCCGCCGAGGCCGGCTGGGCGTCGGCGCTCATCCCGATCGCTCGCCGACGGGAGAAATGTGCCGCTTGCCATAATCTCGCGCCCCCCGCCCGCACGGAGCCGCGACGGGAAGTCCGAATTCCCACTCATGCCGCTACCGAAGCTCAAGGACATCAACTGGGTCACTACCGACTGCTACGGAACCCTGATCGACTGGGAGAAGGGGATCCTCGACGCCTTCTCCAAGGAAGCCGAACGGGACGGCTTCAGCTTCGAAGAGGGGCCGTTCCTCGCCCGCTTCTACGAGATCCAGGCGGAGATCATTCGCGGCTCCTACGAGCTCTACGCCGAGGTCCTGCGCCGCGCCACCGTGCGAGCGGCGAAGGAGATCGGCTGGGAACTGGAGCCTTCGCGCGCCCAGTTCCTGCCCGACAGCGTCGCCCGGTGGCTGCCGTTCCGCGAGGCAAACGCCGCCATGGACCGCCTCTCGAAGCGCTACGAGGTCGGGATCGTCTCCAACATCGACGACAAGCTGCTCGGCGTATCGCGGCGCCACCTTCGCACCGAGCTGGACCTGGTGGTGACGGCGCAACAGGTCCGGAGCTACAAGCCGGACCCCGCCCACTTCAAGGAGTGCGCGCGGCGGATCGGCGGCAAGAGGGGCTGGGTCCACATCGGCAGCGGCTACGACACTGACGTCGCCCCGGTCCTGAAGATGAACGTGCCGGTGATCTGGGTCAACCGCAGCGGCGAGAAGCTCGAAGGGCGCAAGCCGCCAACCGCGACGGTCAAGAACTTCCGCGAGGCGGCCAAGAGGCTTGGCGCCGGCTGACGCCGTTCCCCGCGATCCCGCCGACGAGGCGATGGTGGAGCGCGCCCGCCAGCGGTTCGCAGCCGAGCGGCGCCGCGCCCAACGCGGACCCCGCCGACGCCAGACCGCCCTGCCCAATCTGCTGGTGATCGGCGGCCTGAAGTGCGGCACGACCAGCCTCCACCACTACCTCAACCTCCATCCGGAGATCGAGATGTCTCGCCCCAAGGAGCTCAACTTCTTCGTCGCGGAGCTGAACTGGCCGCTGGGGCGCGACTGGTACGCGACCCACTTTCGCCCCGCGCCGGCCGTCCGCGGCGAGAGCTCCCCCCACTACACGAATCGGCCGCGCTTCGAGGGCGTCGCGGAGCGGATCCGGCGGCTGCTCGGCGAGCCGCGGTTGATCTACATGGTGCGCGACCCGATCGACCGCATGCTGTCGCACTACGTGCACAACCTCGGCGGGGGCTACGAGGAACGGACGCTCCCCGATGCCCTCTCGGATCCCGAGAGCTCGTATGTCGCCCGAAGCCGCTACGCGTTCCAACTCGAGCCCTACCTGGAGACATTCGGCCTCGAGCGGATCGAAATCGTCAGCCGCGAGGAGCTGAAGCGCGACCGTCCGGCCACCATGCAACGCGTCTTCGCCTTCCTCGACGTCGACCCCGGCTTCACCTCGGAGCAGTTCGAGCGCGAGTGGGAGACGGGGACGGCGAAGGGACGCACTCGCTTCCAGGTCATGGACAAGGCGGTCCGGCTGCCGGGCCTGCGCGCCCTCGACCGCAACTTCGACCGGCTGCCGGAGTCGCTGCGCTGGCTGGTCGAGCGGGTCGTCCACGACCCAGGGGCCGGCGAAGTCTCCAAGCCGGAGGTCCCGAAAGAGCTTCGTGAGCGTCTCGCCGGTCTCTTTCATGAGGACGTGGCCCGCCTCGAGCAGCTCGCCGGGCGTCGCTTCCACTGGCTCGGGGGATCGGCGGACGCCTAACCTGTGGCGATGCGCGTGTCCGTAGCAGCGGACGAGCGAGCCGGGGTCGCGAGCCTCGTGATCGAGGAGCTTCGCCGCCGTGGTCACCAACCGATCGCCCACGGGGCGCTGGCGGAGGACGAACGCGACGACTGGGCCTGGGCCAGCGAGGCCGCGGCGCGAGACGTGGCCGAGGGCCGCGCCGAGCAGGCGATCGTCTGCTGCTGGACGGGGACGGGCGCCTCGATCGCCGCCAACAAGGTGCCGGGCATCCGCGCGGCCCTGTGCCGCGACGGCGCGACCGCCGCCGGAGCCCGGAGGTGGAACGACGCCAACGTCCTCGCGCTGAGCCTACGCGCCACCTCCGAGGGCGAGCTCGGCGAGATCCTCGACGCGTGGTTCGATTCCCCGCCGAGCGGCGAGCCCGACGACCGGGCCAACATCGATCACATCGCCGAGATCGACGGGTGACGAGCTAGCCTCCCCGCCATGCGCCGCCTGCTTCCCGACCCGGGCCCGACCTCCGTGCCCGAGCAGCTGGAGGGGCTGAACCTGGTCGATCGTCCGCTCGACGAGCGACCCTACGTGGTCACCAACTTCGCGATCACGCTCGACGGCAGGGCAACCCTGCGGGGCCGCTCGGGGGCGATCGGCAGCGACACCGACACCGAGCTGCTGGTCGGCCTGCGGACCAAGGTCGACGCGGTGATGATCGGCGCCGGAACGATGCGCGCCGAGCGCTATGGCCGCGTGCTCCCCGACTCCGAGAAGCGCTCCCGGCGCGAGCGCCACGGCCTGCCCCACGACCCGCTGATGGTGATCGTCAGCGGCCGGCTCGACCTCCCCTGGGACGCGCCACTGTTCACCGACGGCGGTGGCCGGGTGTTGATCTTCACCTCCTCGGACGTCGAGCCGCCGACGACCCGGACCCCCGTTCGCGTCGTCAACCACCCGGGGCAGGTCGACCTCGCCGCCGCGCTTCGCCACCTGCGGGTCGAGCGTGGGGTTCGCGCCCTCTTGTGCGAGGGCGGGCCTCGCTTGCACGCGCAGCTGATCGCCGCCGGGCTGGTCGACGAGCTGTTCGTGACCCATGCGCCGAAGCTAGCCGGCGGCGACGGACCGAGCCTCGCGGTGGGTCTGTCCGAGTCCGAGCGGCCGGTCGAGTTGGCCTGGCTCCTGCACGAGGACGGCGAGCTGTTCGCGCGCTACCGGCTCACCCGTACCTAGCCAACCGCGGGGATCAGGCCCGCCGCCTCGACCCGCTCCTCGCCCCGGCGAAGCATCCTCAGGGCGAGGATCGTCCCGCCCAGGGTGGCGGCGATCCCGAGGCTCAGCTGGACGCTGAGCACGCCCTCACGAGTCCAGTAGACGTCGCGGAGGTCGAGCAGCAGCGCCGCCTCGTCGAAGGTCAACCCGATTCCGGCGCCGAACGGCACCGCCAGCGTCTGCTCGAGCCGCTGGCTCTCGGTCAGCAGCGCCAGGGCTCCCGAGCCGAAGGCGACCAGGATCCCGGGAACGAAGTGGTGGATGTGCCGGCCGCCGACCCGGACGTTGCCCGCCGGCCACCAACCGCCGCGGATGCCGGCGGTGGAGAGCCTGACCAGCGCGAAGGCGAACACGAAGCCGGTGAGCAAGTTGAAGAGCACCGTCTCGAGCCGGGGGGTGGCCTCATAGCCCTCGACGAGGACGGCGACCGTGTCCTGGGTCGCCCGGCCAGCCCTCCCAAGCCTCCGCTCGGCCCCCTTCAGCACGGTCGGGGGCGGCGGGCGGCGCTGCGCCCGGCGGCGCGCCAACCGGGCGGCCTCCCAGGCGAACACCGTCCCGGCGGTGGCGACGGCGACCACCGCCAAGCCCATCGTGAGGCGGTCCGCCCGCCGCCGCGCGGTGCGGCGCGCGATCCAGACGCCGAGGCGGCGCATCGCTACAGCCGAACCAGGTTGGCGGCCTCGATCCCCCTGGTCACCCCGCGGAAGTCGAGCACCAGCTTCGCCTCTCGCACCACTCGCTCGTGGTCCACCTCCGGGTGCGCGGTGACGATGCAGACAAGATCGGCCGCCGCCAGCTGGTCGTCGAGCTCGGTCGACGAAAGCGCCAGCTCCGGCAGCTCCGCGACGTGCGGGTCGTGGTAGGCGATCTCGGCGCCGAGTTCCCGGAGGCGCCGGATGATCTTCAGCGCCGGCGCCTCGCGCAGGTCGCCGACGCCGGCCTTGTAGGCCACCCCGAGCACCAGGATGCGCGTTCCCCTGACCGGCTTACCGACCTGGTTCAGGGCCCGCTGGATCCTCTCGACGCAGAACTGGGGCTGCGACTGGTTGAGCTTCCCGGCGAGCTCGATGAACTCGGTGTAGAAGTCGTGCTCCCGCGCCTTGAAGGCGAGGTAGAAGGGATCGACCGGCAGGCAATGGCCTCCCATCCCGGGGCCGGGATCGAACCGCATGAAGCCGAACGGCTTGGTGCCCGCCGCGTCCACGACCTCCCAGACGTTGATCCCCATTCGGTCGCAGAGCTGCGCCAGCTCGTTGACCAGGGCGATGTTCACCGAGCGGAAGATGTTCTCGAGCAGCTTGCTCAGCTCGGCGACCTCGGGGGAGGAGACCTCCACCACCTCGTCGCAGATCAGCCCGTAGAGGTCGGCCGCTCGGCGGCGGCACTCCTCGGTCAGCCCGCCGACGATCTTGGGCGTGGTGCGAATCGTGTGATCGGTGCGCCCGGGGTCGATCCGTTCCGGCGAGTACGCGAGGCTGAACTCCCGGCCGGCCGCGAGCCCGGACTCCTCGAGGATCGGCAGCAGGCGCTCGCGGGTGGTCCCCGGGTAGGTCGTCGACTCGAGCACCACCAGCCGGCCCTCGTGCAGAACGCGGGACAGCTGCGTCGCCGCGTCGACCAGGTAGGAGAGATCGGGCTCGCGGTGGTTCGCGAGCGGGGTGGGCACGCAGATCACGATCGCCTCGCAGGCGGCCAGGGCCCGATACTCGTCGGTCGCAGTGAACCGCTCGGCGACGGCCCTGAGGCGCTCCGACGGGATGTCCTCGACGTCCGACTCGCTGCGACGCAGGCGTCCCACCCGGCGCTGGTCGGCGTCGACGCCCACCACCTCGCAGCCGGCCTCCGCGAAGGCGACGGCCAGCGGCAGACCGACGTAACCGAGCCCGATGATCCCAACCCTCATCGCGGGAAGGTTAGTGCTCGTCCGGGGGCTGGGACGGTTGTTGCGGCTCGGCCAGCCAGGCGGCGATCGCCGCCGGGTCATCGGCGAGCCCCGCGTCGGCGAGCTGCTCGATCAGGCGGCGGTTGATGACGAAGGACTCGCCCTCGGCGCTGTCGCGAGCCTCGGTCTCGACCGACGCCGCCGGGATCCGCATCTTGGACGCGACCAGGGTCGCGGCGAGAGTCGGGTTCGATGACCCGACCAGCACGACTCGGTCGACTGCACCGCCCTCGAGCAGGCCCTGAAACGCCCTCAGCTCCGCCGCGATCTCCTCGACCTCGCCCGCCGTCAGCGCCGGGCGCCCCTCCGGCGGATCGACGAGATCCAATCCCTTCTCGGCCTCCAGGGCAGCCCTCGCGGCCAGCCGTCCGTCGCCCACGACAATCACCTTCACGGCTGAACCCTTACCAGGCGGACCCCTCGCGCGCGTCGCCCGTGAAAGAAATACGCCTCCAGCCGGGTAGATAGAGTTGGATGCTGATGCGGAGGATTCTCGTCCCGTTCAACCTCGGGGTGGGTGCGACCCGGCATCTGTTCTGGTACATCAGCTACCAGATCACCCGGGAGGCACGCCACCCCGACCCGACCGATAGCCACGCCTGAACCGCGGGCTCCAGCGGACGGCGCGGGCGGGGCCGCGTAGACTGCCCGCCAGGCGTCGGATCGAGCGGAGGACGGTGAGCCGATGGACGGGCTGATGATGGATCGCCCGCTGCTCGTCAAGCAGATCGCGGAGCGGGCGGAGGGAGTGTTCGCCGATCGCGAGATCGTCGCTCGGACGCAGGCAGGGGTCGAGCGCTCCACCTACGGACAGGTGGTCGAGCGGGCGCGGCGGCTCGCCGGGGCCCTGACCGACCTCGGAATCCGGCCCGGCGACCGCGTCGCGAGCTTCGCCTGGAACTCCCTCCGGCACCTGGAGCTCTACCTGGCGGTGCCGAGCATGGGCGCCATCCTCCATACGCTCAACATCCGCCTGTTCGAGGACGACCTGCGCTACGTCGCCGAGCATGCCGGGGATCGCGTCGTCTTCCTCGATGCCTCGCTGGCCGAGTCGATGCCGCGCTTCGCGGAGGTCGAGCGCGAGATCGTGATGCCCGACGGCGGGCGCGAGCGTCAGGGGGCCCTCGACTACGAGGAGCTGGTTTCCGGCGGCGATCCGGGATTCGAGTTCCCGGACTTCGCCGAAGGCACGGCGGCCGCCATGTGTTACACGAGCGGCACGACCGGGCGGCCGAAGGGAGTCCTCTATTCGCACCGCTCGATCGTCCTCCACACCCTCGGGGCGGCGGTGCCCGACTCGATGGGGATTCGCGAGGCCGATTCGGTGATGCCCGTGGTCCCGATGTTCCACGCGATGGCCTGGGGAATCCCGTACGTCGCGGCGATGGCCGGGGCGAGGCAGGTGCTGCCCGGACCGGACGTCAGCCCGCGCGGGCTCGCCGACCTGATCGAGGCCGAGGGCGTCACCTGGAGCGCCGGGGTGCCGACGATCTGGAACGGCGTGCTCGAGCTGGAGCCGCCCCCGGACCTGTCGAGCCTGCGAGAGCTGAAGGCCGGCGGCGCCGCGGTCCCCGAGTCGTTGATCCGCGGGTTCGACGAGCGCTTCGGGGTCCCGGTCGTGCAGGGCTGGGGGATGACCGAGACCAGCCCTCTGGCCGCCACCTCGCGCGTCCCCGCCGGCCTCGATCCCGCCGCCGACGAGGGGTACGCGCTGCGGGCCTGCCAGGGCCGGATCCAGCCGTTGATCGAGTTTCGCGTCGATCCCGACGCCGGCGGGGAACTGCAGGTGCGAGGGCCCTGGATCGCCCGCGCCTACTACGAGGACGCGAGCGGCGACGACAAGTTCACCGAGGACGGCTGGCTGCGAACCGGGGACGTGGCCGAGGTCGAGCGCGGCTCGTACATCAGGCTCGTCGACAGGACCAAGGACCTGGTCAAGTCGGGAGGCGAGTGGATCTCGTCGGTCGAGTTGGAGAACGCGATCATGGCCCACCCCGATGTCGTCGAGGCCGCGGTGATCGCGGTGCCCGACGAGCGTTGGGGCGAGCGGCCCTGCGCCTGCGTCGTCCGCCGCCCGGGATCGGACCTCGGCCCCGACGCCCTGCGCGGCCACCTGAGCGGACGGGTCGCCAAGTGGTGGATCCCCGAGCGCTTCGAGTTCGTCGACGAGGTGCCGAAGACGTCGGTCGGCAAGTTCGACAAGAAGGTGTTGCGGGCTCGTTTCGCGGGCGCCCAGGCGGGGCTCGCCTCCCAGGCCGGCTGACCCGGGCAGCCCCTTCGACCACCCGCCGGTCGCCGCCGTCCGGGCAGAGCGCCGTGTGTAGCATGGCGCCACCCGAGTGGCCCGCCGGTTCATCACCCCGCACATCTACCGCGTCCGCGTCTGCGAGCGATGCGAACGGCAGGCGGACTCGGGCGCCGTCGGAGGCGGATGCCCCTTCGAGGGGTGCGACGGAACGCTCCGGGAGCTGGAGGTGGTCCCGCTCGAGCAGGCCCGCACGTGGCGGACCGAGCGCAACGCGGCGGACGAGAAGGTCGAGCGGCTGCAGGCCGAGCTCGTCGATACCTTCGGCGGCGGTTCTGAGTGAGCTGAGCCCGAGCCTCAACCCGGCAACCCGCACGCCTGCCGCGCGCGCCCGCGGCTGAGGTAGTTGTCGACCCGATACACCTTGCCCTTCCGCATGTCGATCACCTGCCAGTAGTCGAGCTCCATCGGGAAGCCGCTTCCCGCCCCGCGCGCGTGGAAGTGGAGCGAGACCAGGATCCTTCCGTCCGGGGCCTCGACGAAGTCCCCCGGGTCCATCTCCCACTCCTGCCAGGCAGCGAAGAACGCGCTCCAGAAGTCGACGATCTGCTCCGGGCCCCTGAGCGTCCGGGGTGTGTCGGGGCCCTGGCCCTCGATGAAGTGCCAGCTGATCTCCGGATGCAGGAACTCGCCCGAGCGATCCCATTCGCCCCGATTCAGGGCGGCGTATCCCTCGCGCAACGTCTGGACCTCCTTCGACATCACCGTCTACAGCAGTCGCGAGATCCGCCCGACGACGGAGGCGCCCAGCGAGACCAGATCCGACCTTTCGATCAGACCGTCCTCGTTGGCGCTGACCGGTAGCTCAGGCGGACGGTGGAGGGCGAACAGAAGGCGGTCGAGCGCTCGCGCGGGAGCGAAGATCTCGGGCTCTGCGAAAGGCCACACCTGGCAGCGGGGCTGAGTGGAGCCCGCCCGCTCGAGGATCCCGTTGACGGCCCGCCGCGCTGCCTCGTTCGCCCCCTCCATGGTGGCCAGATCGGTGTGGGTCCGCACGTAGTCGGCGGCGAGGACGAGGTTCTCGATCGCCGTCGTCGCCTCGGGACGGTTGTTCCACGAGCCGACCGTGTTGACGAGCAGCGGCTCGAGGTTCTCCGCCCCGGTCGGGTTGGGGTAGACGATGTCCGGGTCGAGGAAGGCGTGGAGCACGTTGGCATCCTCCAGGACATCGACCCCGGCGTCGTTGAGGCTTCGCTTCAGCTGGCTCCAGACCTCGTTGCAGACCTCCTCGCTCGAGCAGTACATCGCCTGCTTGCCGTTGTTGCCCTGCGCTTCCCAGTCGGAGACGTCGACGGAGAGGATGCCCTCCACTCGGCCGTCGCCCAGCCGCTCGAAGTCAACGCCGGGCCAGAACTGCCGCTGTGAGACCGAGGTCAGGGCCCAGAGCGAGTCGATGTAGAGGCTGTGCCCGTTGACCACGGGCACGTCGCGATCGAGATAGAACATCACCCCGTTCATCCAGCGGGTACGCAGGCAGCTCAGCCCGGCGAGCCGTGGCTCGGCCCGCTTGATTTGGTCGGTCGCCAGCAGGCGCATCACCTCGACCGGTACCGCGGCGACGTAGAAGTCCGCGGCGTCGGTGAGCGGGCGCCCGTCGGCGACGATGCTGACCTTGGTGACGCTGCGATCGCTTGTGTGGATGGCCTGGACCTGATGCCCGGTCCGGTAGTCGACCCCGAGCGAACGCAGGTATGCGAGCCACGGGTCGATCCAGACGTCGTTTGTCGGCCCGTTGAGGACCCGGTCCACCTGGTGCCCGGGCCGGGCCAGGTCGAACAGCAGCTGCAGCAGAATCGCGCCCCCGGTCCGGGCGCTCATCTCTCGGGCCTTGGCGGCCACCAGCGTGCGGGTCAGCCCGTCGGCGAGGAACTTGCCGTACTGGGGCGAGCGCTCCTGCGCCCCCGAGAACTCCCACCAGCTCTGATGCTCGTACTCGGCGAACCGGCGCTCCTCGCAGCTGGTCAACAGCAGTAGCAGCGTGTTGACGAAGTTCGCCTGGTCCCGCGCGGGGACCCCGAGAGTGGTCGCCTGCGCCAGCAGGGACTCGAACGCGACCCCGAGGTCGTCGAGAGAGGACGGAAAGTGTGCGGGCGTGACGATCTCGGATCGCCCCTCGAGCGCGAGCTGGACCTCGCTGGTGGGAACGAGATTGCCCAGCACCCCATCCTCCTGGCCGCCGAACGGGATCCGCCTCATGGTGTCGGGCAGGTGGCGGTAGAAGCCCGGGAAGAAGCGAAAGCCGTGCTCGGCCGGGAGGTCCCGTCGGCCCCGCTTGCCCGAATCCGGGACCGGGAGGCTCCTCGCCTTGCCGCCGGGAATCGCGCGCGTTTCGTAGACGACCACCTCGATGTCGCGCTCGGCCAGCTCGTGGGCGGCGCTCATGCCGGCGACGCCTCCACCCAGGACGATGACCTTCATCGTCCCCATTGTCGCCGCAATCGGGGCCCGCTGGGTAGGGTTGCGCCCGACGATGGTTGAGTCTCGCGGCACGGTCCTGGTGAGTGGTGGCTCCGGCTTCCTCGGCGGTTGGTGCGTGGTCGAGCTCCTGCGCCGCGGCTACACGGTGAGAACGACGGTCCGGAGCCTCTCTCGAGAGCCGGAGGTGCGCGCCGCGGTCGGTTCCGAGGTCGACCCCGGCGACCGGCTGGCGGTGCTCGCCGCGGACCTGACGAGCGACGAGGGTTGGGCCGAGGCGGCTCAGGGTTGCGACTACGTCCTGCACGTCGCCTCTCCGTTCCCTCCCAAGCAGCCAAGCGACCCTGACGAGCTGATCATTCCCGCGCGGGAGGGGACCCTGCGGGTCCTGCGGGCGGGGCTGGACGCCGGGGTCAAGCGGGTCGTCGTCACCTCCTCGGTGGCGGCGATCAGGCTCAGCGAGGCCGCGGCGGCCAGGCCGCTCGACGAGGGCGACTGGACGGACCCCGACAGCCCGGGGCTGACGCCCTACGTCCGCTCGAAGACGATCGCCGAGCGGGCGGCCTGGGATCTGGTGCGCGAACGTGGTGAGGAAGACCGCCTCTCGGTGGTCAACCCCGGCGCCATCATCGGACCGGTGCTGAACGACGATCTCTCTTACTCCCTGCAGGCCGTCCAGCGGCTGTTGGGGGGCACCCCCGGGGTGCCAAGGCTGGGCTTCAGCCTGGTCGACGTCCGGGACGTCGCCGATCTCGAGATCAAGGCGATGACGACGCCCGAGGCGGGAGGAGAGCGCTTCATTGCCGCCACCCAGTTCCTCTGGATGGCCGAGATCGGCGAGATCCTCCGCGAGCGCCTCGGGGAGGCCGCCTCGAAGGTGCCCACCCGGACGGTCCCGAATCTGCTGGTCCGGGGCATGGCCCTGTTCGACCCGGGCATTCGCTCCGTCGTCGGGGGGCTCGGCAAGCGAACCGAGCTCTCGTCGGAGAAGGCCAAGCGCTCGCTCGGCTGGGCGCCCCGCCCGATCGAGGACACGATCGCCGAAACGGGCCAGAGCCTGATCCGCCACGGTGTGGTCGCCGTCCCCGCGACCGCCTAGCGATCGATGCCATGGGCCGTGAAGGACTCGAACCTTCAACCTTGAGATTAAGAGGCTGGCTCGGGGGTTGCGGCCCTTTGCGGCTGGTCGCCGTATCCCGCATCGTTCAGCCGATCCTCGCCTGCGGAACCGTCCAGCGATTTGCGGCTGTTCGTGGGTGGTGTGTTGCCCATCTGTTGCCCACCAGCTCTAGCCAGCTCCAGCCTCTGGCGCACCTTCACCACGGCCGGCACCGACGTCCTGATCGCGCGCGCGATCTCGGTATCCGATCGCTTCGGATCCCGGCCGACCTCGAACTCGATCAGTGCGGCCGTCCTGATCTGCGCGCGGCGCTGAACTGTTGTGCCGGAGGGGGCGGCGTCCACTCCGGCCTCGGCGGCCAGCTCGCGGCGGCAGGCGAGGCAGTAGACCTCACCGCAGTCCTCGGCCCACGCCGGTGGCCGCTCAAGATGCTCGTACCCAGGCATCCAGCGCACCGTCACCTGGCAGCGAGAGCAGGTCCAGCGCGCTTTGAATGCTTGATCGGCCATAGGCTTGTGAGATTGCGCACAACCCAGATTACCGGGCAGTGCACTCGTTCAGCCGATCCTCGCCTACGGGACCGCGCGGCGATTGGGGGTTGATCCTGGGTGGCGTGTCGCCCATCTGTTGCCCACCTCGTTCGGGGCGATGGCTCTCTCGCGGCGAGCGAGAGAAAGACGCTGCCAATCCGCCCGAAACCGCTCCCGCTTTCACGCGGAACCGGGAGCGAAGCCGAGTATCGGACGGGAGTCCGTCGGAATCGCGCTCAGGCCGAGTGCAGGGATAGTGCCGAGACGGTCGAGTAGGTTTGCGCCCGTGAGACCGTCCGAGGCTGAGGCCCCATGGCGCGAGAAGGTAGCGGCCGCCTATCCAGACCCGGCGCTGTTCGCTCGGTCCGGAATCGAACAACTTCGCGCGTCCTTGGACGGGAGGGGCCCGAAGCCGCCGATCGGGCACCTGACCGGAATGGGTTTGACCGATATCGGTCTCGGCACCGCAGCCTTCTCGATGCCCGCAAGCAGCTGGTTGCTCAGCCCGCAGGGCCTAATTTCGGTGGGCACCCTCGCGATCCTCGCCGATGGACCGCTGGGCTGCGCGGTCCAAAGCGCGCTCCCACCCGCAACCGGATATGCCACGTCGGAGCTGTCGCTTCGGGTGTTGAGGCCAGTGCGCGCTGGAGGCACCCTCGTAGCGCGCGCCTCCCTGGTGCACGCGAGTCGGTCGCTCGCGCTGTCACACGTCCAGATCGTGGACGACGACGGCCGTCTTCTTGCCGACGGCAGTTCGCTGTGCTTCGTCATGCCCCCGAGCCCGTCAAGCTCCCCGCAGCCGGCGGCGCCTCCAGCGGTGGTGCCCGACGAACACAATGAACACGACCCCTTTGAACGCCCGGAGCTCGGCGAGGTCATCGGGCAGGAAGTGTGGGACCGGATGAGTGGCTTGGAGGTCTTGCGAATGCAGCTCGCCGGCGATCTGCCCCGCCCGCCGATCCACTTTCTGACCGGCGCGGGGCCCGTGGAAGTCGGTGAAGGCCTGGCTGATTTCTCGATGCCCTGTCACGAATGGCTGTGCAGTCCGTTGCGCACCGTGGAGGGCGGGACAATTGCGATGCTCGCTGATGATGCGCTCAGCTCCGCGATCCAGACCACGGTGCCGCCGGGGGCCGCGTTCGGGTCGATTGACCTCAAGGTGAACTTCCTGCGCCCCGTGCAGCCCGATGGCCGCGAGCTTCTCGCTCGGGGGCGCGTTCGGCACGCCGGACGCACGCTTGCGGTTGCCGAATCCGAGGTCGTCAACGCCGATGGAAAGACCGTTGCGTTCGCCACGGGATCGGCGATGATCCTTCCCGACCGTCCAGCGGCGCTCCGCGACTTGCCAGAAGCAAGCAAGTAGCGCCATCGAGCCAGCGAGAATCAAACCCTCGACTTGATCTTTGCGATCGCTGCCCGCTTTGCGGGAGAAGCGGCACGCGCCGCGGCGATGACACTCTCGAGCCCCGGCATTCGCGGCCGTGCGCTTCCCAATCCGTTGCCCACCGACGCAAAACGCCGTCCCGCAGGACGGCGTTTTCCGCTTGCCTAAGCCATGGGCCGTGAAGGACTCGAACCTTCAACCTTGAGATTAAGAGTCTCCTGCTCTACCAGTTGAGCTAACGGCCCGCGGGGGCGGATGGTAGCGAGGGGGCGGGGAGCGTCTGGCCCTACGGCGTCGCTCCGGGGGCCGCGAACGGGCTCTGCAACGGGGTGGTCCCCGACGAGGGGTTCTTCTGCGCGTTCTTCTGCGCCTTCGCCTGCTTCTTCTTGGCCTTCACCGCCTGCTCGCGGATCTGATTGAGCTGGGTCTGGAGCTGCTTGCGCTGGGCCTTGGGCGCCAGGCTCAGCGCCTTCTTGGTCGCCGCGTCACCCCCCGCGATATCGCCCGCGAAATACAGATAGAGGGCGAGGTTGCCGTAGGAGTTCTGGCTCGGCGTCTGCTCGGCGACGATCTGCTGCGCCTTGGCGGCGCCGGCGGCGTCGTTCAGCAGGCCGTAGACCTGGACCATCTCGGCCGCGACCCCGGCGTCGGGAGCGCCTTTGTTGAACTTCAGGTAGTTCGCCCAGGCGTCGGCCGACTGGCCGAGGTCGGTGTGGGCATCGTCGCTGATCCCGGTGATCTGTCCGGTGGTCGGATCCTGCTCGACGCCGGTCTTGGCCTTGAACCAATCGTTCTCGGCCAGCTTCAGGAGTGCCGCGGTGTCCTTGGGGTCCTTCTTCAGCTGAGCGTTGGCGCTGTCGATCTGATCGTCGAACTGGGTGCTGGTCGAACCACCGCCACCGCCACCGCCCAGCAGGTCCGAGATGCTGCCGATCCCCCCGCCGGTCCCGACGCCGAAGAACACGAAGCCGATCAGGAACGAGGCCGCGAGCAGCCCGTAGACCACTTGGACCACCCGCCGGCGCTTGCCCCGAAGGTCGAAGAGCACCGCGGGAGCCTAGCTTGCCGGACTGGCGGGCGGCTCGGGCTCGGGCGCCGTCGCGGGCTCGGCCGGCCCGCCCACCACCCGGGAGAGGATCAGAGAGAGCTCGAACAGCGCCAAGAGCGGCGCCAGCTCGATCAGCATCGTCACCGGGTCGGTACCGGGCAGCAGCATGGCGACGACCGCCAGCCCCAGATACGCGTAGCGGCGGTTGTGAGAGAGCTGCTCCGGGGTGACGATCCCAAGCCGGGTCAGGGCCACGATCCCGATCGGGATCTGAAACACGAGCCCGAGCGCGATCAGGGTGGTGATCAGGAAGCTGTAGTACTTGGTCGCCTGCAGCTGGATGTTGAACTCGCTCTGGTTGAAGTGGACCAGGAACTTGAGCGCCGCCGGGACGACTATGAAGTAGGAGAACGCAACCCCACCCAGGAACAACAGCGGAATGAGAAACACAAACGGCATCACGAGACGCCTCTCAGTCGGCTTCAACGCCGGGAGCAGGAAGGCGTAGGCCTGGTAGAGCAGCACCGGGAGGGAGATCAGGATCCCGGCGTAGATCGAGATCTTCAGGGTAGTCATGAACGGCTCCGTGACGCTGAGGGTGATCGGCTTCGTGTGCGGGGGCAGCGGCTTGTTGGCGATCTCAAGAAGCAGGTGGTTCTGCCAGAAGCAGAGCCCGCAGGCGACCACCAGCACCGCCACCGAGACGATGATCCGGTTGCGAAGCTCGTCGAGATGCTCGACCAGCGTCAGCTGCTCGTCGAACTTGGCGGCCTTCATCCGAGGCACGGCTAGGCGCGCACCTCCCGGGCGTGCGCGGGCGGGCGGGCGCTCATCTCAGGGGCGGTGTTCGGTTACGACCTCGCCCTCGACCGGCTCAGAGGGCTTCTCCGCGCCCTCGATCTGGGCGGGCTTCGGCGCCGGCTCCTCTTCGTTGTCGTCGCCCGAGATCGAGGACCGGAACTCACGGATCCCCTTGCCCACCGAGCGCCCCAGCTCCGGCAGGCGCTTCGGACCGAAGATGATCAGGGCGATCACCAGGACGACCAGGATCTCCGGAAGGCCGATATTTCCAGGCATGCCGGCAATGGTACGCCAATTGCCCGCCCGCTCCGGCAAGACCGGCTTCGGCCGTGGCCGTGGCTAGCGCTCGAAGTTGAGGTAGAAGCGGCTCGGCGTCGGCTCCGCCTGACCCTGGTACTTGCTGCTCGTCTCCCGCGACCCGTAGGGGCGCTCGACCGGCGCATCCATCCGCATGAACGAGATCTGGCCGATCGGCATCCCGTAGTAGATCGTCACCGGCAGGTTGGCCACGTTCGAGAGCTCGAGCGTCAGGTTGCCCTCGAAGCCGGCGTCCACGAACCCGGCGGTGCTGTGGATCAGGAGCCCCAGCCGCCCCAGCGAGCTCTTGCCCTCGAGCCGGGCGACGATGTCGTCGGGCAGCCGGACCCGCTCGAGCGTCTGGCCGAGCACGAATTCGCCCGGATGCAGGATGAACGGATCGCCGTCCTCGACCTCCACCGGCTCGGTCAGCCCCTCCATCGGCTGGCGCACGTCGATGAACGGGTAGCGCGCGTTGTGGAACACCCGAAAGCGGCGGTCCACCCGCACGTCGACGCTCGAGGGCTGGATCATCCCCGCGTCGAACGGATCAAGGGCGATCCGGCCGGCCTCGATCTCCGCCCTGATCGTGCGGTCGCTGAGCACCATGCGGCTGAGTGTATTCCCGCGCCACGCGGTCGCCGTGGGCTGGCCCTGCCATGACCCAGGTCACGCCTGTGGTCCGCAACCTAAAGCATCCGGGGCGCGCCGCCGATAGACGATCCGAAATGGCAGAGCGGCAGACAGCGAGGCGCGACCGAGACCCCCGGCCCCCGCTCGAGCGAAGGCTGGAGCCGAGCATCTTCGAGGCACGGCTGACGAGCACCACGCCACGGCGCGAGGACGACCTGCACGTCTGCCCTTCCTGCAACTCGGATCTGGTCTACCCCACCGACTGGGCCCCGGCGAGCGAGCGCCAGTGGCACGTGGCGCTTCGCTGCCCCGAATGCGAGTGGACCGGCGGCGGCTGCTATCGCCAGGAGGTCGTCGATCGCCTCGACGAGGCGCTCGATCGAGGCACCGAGTCGGTGCTCGACGACCTGAACGTGCTGGTTCGCGCCAACATGGAGGACCAGATCGAGCGCTTCGCGGCGGCGCTCTACGCGGACCAGATCCTCCCGGAAGACTTCTAGGCCAGCCAGGCCAGGGCGCTAGGAATAGCGCTCGACGATTCCCTCGGCGACCAGCTCCAGAAGCTGGCGCCGCCCCGGCTCGAGCGCCCGCCGCAGCTCGAGCGCCCGCTTCGCCAGCTCGACGCGACGGCGGGCGCCGTCGCGGACCTCCTCGAGCACCCCGGTGGCGGCGATCCGCTCGCAGATCGCCTCGGCCCCGGCGGCGTCGAGCGATCGCAGGTCGAGCTCGGCCAGCGAGTCGTCGCGCTGGCGCGCGAGGATCAACGGCAGGGTCACCGTGCCGTCGAGCAGATCGGTGCCGCGGGCCTTTCCGGTCCGCTCCTGTGGCCCGGCGACATCCAGCACATCGTCGAGCAGCTGGAAGGCGAGCCCGATCTCGCGTCCAAAGGTCTTCAAGGCCTCGATCCGGGCGCCGGCAGGCTCGGATTGGGCGATCAGGCAGGCGCACTCGAACAGGCGCGCCGTCTTCAGCTCGCAGCGCCTCAGGTAGCGGTCGGCCGAGATCCCGAGGTCGAAGGCGTCGCGCCGTTGCGCGAGCTCGCCGAGGGCGAGGGCGACCGACGCACCGGAGAGGAGCTCTACCTGTCGGGCGTCTCCGTCGGCGCCGAGTTCCGCAAACGCCCGCGAGAACAGCAGGTCCCCGACGGCCACCGCCCGGTGGCGCCCCGAGCGGGCCACCACGGTCGGCCTCCCTCGCCGCAGGGGCGCGGCGTCGAGGACGTCGTCGTGGACGAGGGAGGCCATGTGGACGAGCTCGATCGCGGTCGCGGCGCGAATCGCCGCCTCGCCCGCCGCTGGCCCGGCGCTCAACAGGACGAGCATCGGGCGAAGTCGCTTGCCGCCAGCCTCGAGCGTCGACCCGGCGTCCGCGGCCAGCACCTCGCCGTGGCCCTCGATCAGCCGCCGCAGGCGCTCCTCGACCGCCTCGATTCGAGCCGGCAGCCAGGCGTCGGCGGCCTCAAGGACCGCGGTCACCGGGGGTGGGACGGCGGAGCGGTTCACGTCTGGGGCTGGATCGGGCTCACGCCGACTCGCCTCTCGGGCCCGGCGCTCAGAGGGGCCTCGCCCCGGAATGGATGGCGATGATCCCGCCGGCGAGGACGGTGTAGCCGATCCGCTCCAATCCGCTCGCCGCCATCAGCTCGGCCAGGCTCAGCGGCGAAGGGAAGCGCTTCACCGACTGCGGCAGATAAGCATAGGCGTCACTGTCGCCGGCGACCGCCCCGAGGACCGGCACGATCCGGTCGAACCACAGCGAGTAGAAAATCGACAGCGGGGGCCGGCGCGGCTGGGTGATCTCGAGGATGACCAAGCGGCCCCCCGGCCTCAAGACGCGGGCCAGCTCGGCCAGGCCGCGCTGGAGGTCGGCGAGGTTGCGGGCCCCGAAGCCGACCGTGACCGCGTCGAAGGCCCCGTCCGGATACGGGAGCTCCAGGGCGTCCGCCCATTCGAACCGCACCTGGCCGAGACCCCTCTCGGCCGCCTTGCGGCGGGCGTGCTCGAGCATCGGTTCCGAGAAGTCGCAGCCGACCACGGCGCCCTGCGGGCCCACCCGCCGGGCCAGCTCGAAGGCGAGGTCGCCGGTTCCGCAGCAGACATCGAGGGCGCTGTTCCCTGGCTCGAGCTCGGCTCGGTCGGCGGCTCGCTCGCGCCAGCGATGGTGCATGCCCGCGGTCATCGCCGTGTTCATCAGGTCGTAGACCCCGGCGATCCGGTCGAACATCGTCCGCACCTGGCTCGCGAACTCGGGCGATTCGCGTCTGGGAAGTCGCGTCTCGGTGGTCGTGATTTGAAGCCTACGTCAGCGAAGCCGCGGCGCCAGCGTGGTGCAGAGAAATCGCCTTCGCTGATCGGGAGGGGCCCAAACCCCGCACGTTTGCGGCCGCCTGGCTACTTCAGGTACGAGAGGAAGTCGGCGACCTGGTTCAGCCTCTGCTCGCCGAGGCTCTGGAACGAGGGCATGATCCCCGGCCCCGCCTTCAGCGAACGCAGGATCGCGTTGCGGGGGATCCGCGCCCCGATCTGGGTCAGGTTCGGGCCGAGCGTCCCGTTGCCGTTGTCGCCGATCTTGTGGCAGGCCAGGCAGCCCGATTGCGCGACCACCAGCTTGCCGGCCTCGTACTGGGGCGGCACCTTGACATCGATCTGCGAGGGCGGGCCGGCGGTCGCCCCCGCGTAGGTGAGATACGCCATCACCACCACGGTCATGAGCAGCGCCGTCATCGCGATCGGCCGCCGCTCGGGCCGCCGCTGGGCCCCCCGGTCATAGAACGGCAGCAACAGCAGCAGCACCATCGCGATCGTCGGGATGATGATCGTCGCCAACGGCACCAGCGCCGGGGGCTTGATCACCCGCAGGACCTCGAACAGGAAGAAGAAGTACCACTCGGGTCGCGGCGTGTAGGTGGTGGTGGTCGGATCGGCCTTCGGGCCCTGCTCAGCCCCGAGCACCAGCGCCATGACGATGATCACCGCGACGACGATCAGGGCCATCGTCGAGTCCTTCATCACCGCGTAGGGGAAGAACGGCTTGCCCTGCTTCTTCAGCAGCTCATAATCGCGGAGGTAGGCCTCCTTCTCGGCGCGGTTCATCTCACTGAGCCCTTCGCCGCTCGCCCGCCATCACTCCTCCTTGTTCGAGCTCGCGGCTCAGAGCTCTTCCTCCTTGATGATCGCCCGCGAGCGCTTCGGCTCGAGCCACGGCGGGGCCGTGGTCCCCAGCTTCACCACCAGGAAGAGGTGGGCGCCGATCAGGGCGATGATCAGCCCCGGGACGAGCAGCATGTGGATCGAGTAGAAGCGCGACAGGGTGGTGGCCCCGAACTCGGGCCCCCCGTACAGGAAGTCCGCCAGGTAGGGGCCGATGAACGGGCCGGTGCCGTTGATGTTGTTGCCGACCGTGGTCGCCCAGAACGAGCGCTGGTCGAACGGCAGCAGGTAGCCGGTGAAGCCCATGATCATGGTCAGGATCAGGAGCGTCACGCCGATCACCCAGTTGAGCTCGCGCGGGTACTTGTAGGCACCGAGGATGAAGGTCCGCGCCATGTGGAGGAAGATCAGGATGATCATCACGCTGGCGCCCCACTTGTGCATACCGCGCACGAACTCGCCCAGGAAGACGTCGTTGGTGAGGTGGGTGATCGAGCTGTAGGCCTGGGTCGGCGACGGCGTGTAGAACATCGCCAGGAACACCCCGGTCACCGCCTGGACCGTGAACGCGAACAGCGTCGCCGAGCCGAGCGTGTAGAGCCAGTTGGTGCCCTTCGGCACCTTGCGAAAGAGCATCCCGGTGAGGAAGCTCGATCCCCCGGTGCGCTCGTCGAGCCAGCCGACCAGGTCCGCCGGCGCCTCCTTGACCGCCGGGCCGGCGCCGTTGCCCTGCTCGGCGGGCTTCTGCGGCTTGGACAGCGCCCGTGGGACGGGGACCTTCACCTCAGCCTCCCGACGGCGCCGGGAAGGTGTCCGGCCGCGGCGGGTAGATCACGTTCCAGACCCCACCGGTGAACTCGCCGGGGTCGCGGGCGCGGACCGGGTCGAGCTGCGAGGTGACGCTGTAGCGAGGGCCGACCTGCACCTGTCCGTTGCGGACCCGGGTCTGGAAGTGGTCCAGCGGGCGCACCGGCGGGCCCCCGATCACCTTGCCCTGGAAGTCGTAGACGCCGCCGTGACAGGGGCAGATGAAGTTCCTTGCCGCCTCCACGAATCGGACCGGGCAGCCGAGGTGGGCGCAGCGAGTCGAGATCGCGACGTACGGCTCGTACGGCTGGGCCTCGGCAGGCGCCGCCTTGCGGACGTAGGCGGTGGTCTTGCCCGCCTCCCCGATTCCCTCGACCAGGGTGAAGACGATCGGCGTGTAGGTCCTCTCGGTGAACCGGCTGGTGGGGCCGACGCTCTCCCAGCGCTCCTCGCCCTTGTCGAAGATCGGCGCCACCGCGAAGCCGACCGCCGGGAGAACGATTGCCGCGCCGGCCAGGCCCCCGACCGCCTGCCCGGCGACGGTCAGCGCCTTGCGGCGGGTCATCGACTCGCCCTCGAAATAGCCGGGCGGATCGGGCTTCGGGACGGCGCCGCCGCCAGCGGAACCGTTCGTCTTGTCGGCGGCGTCGGCCACGTTCAGGCAGGGGTCCTAGTGGGGCTCGAAGCCTATCGCCTCGGCTGCGCGTCCCAGGCGGTCGCCCAGGCCGGCCAGATCCGCGGATCGAACGGCTTCCCTCCAGAGCGCCCGCGGGGCACCGGCGTCGGCCCGCCGCAGCGCCGTCTTCGCCCGCTCGTGAGCGGGGACGGAGCCCGCGGCGATCGCGGTCACCGCGCCCAACCAGAGCGCGCCGATCCCGTCCCTGGCCTCGGCGTGGAGCTGGGCCGACAGCGAGATCAGGTCGGCGAGCTCGCGGATCGACTCGAGGTCGCCGAGCGCCGCCAGGCGCTCCAGGCCCCGCGCGTACAGGTAGTCCCCGGCGAGCAGGGCGAGGTCCTCGTCGGCGCCCGCGACGACGCGCGCTCGCCCGTAGTGGACCAGGTATCCCTCTCGGATCGTCTCGACCAGCAGGGCGTACTGCCCGGGATCGGCGGCGGCTCGCGGGCCGGCGGCGACCAGGAGGCCGAGCGCCGGCTGATTGGAATCGGGATCGGCGACGTACGGCGAGATCACCGAATCGTCCGCGCGAAGCTGGTCCGCGAGGGCATGCAGCGCTTGCTCGGCGACGAGCATGGGCGCGCGAGGTTAGCCGCTGCAAGAAGCTGTGGCGCCGGGGAACGCTCGGATCAGCCGAGGGGCAGGGCTTCGGCGAACGCCTCCGACGCGGCCTCGGCGGTGCGGTCGATCGACGTCTCGTCGTGGGCCAGCGAGACGAACCAGGCCTCGAACTGCGAAGCCGGCGGGTAGACCCCGCGCGCCAGCAGGGCACGGCAGAAGCGTCCGTAGGCCTCGCGGTCACATGCCGATGCGTCGGCGAAGCTCCGGACCGGCCGTGAGCTGAAGAACACGGTGAGGAGCCCGCGGGCCGCCGCCACTTGCACCGGCCGCTCGCCGGCCGCCTCCCGGAGCCCGGCCGCCAGACGGTCGGTGAGCCGCCCGAGCCGCTCGTAGGCCTCGTCGTCGAGCTGCCGCAGGGTCGCGAGCCCGGCGGCCACGGCGAGCGGATTGCCCGACAGCGTTCCGGCCTGGTAGACGTCGCCGGCCGGGGCGAGGAGCTCCATCAGCTCGCGGCGCCCGCCGAAGGCGGCCGCCGGCAGGCCGCCGCCGAGGACCTTGCCCATCACCGTCAGGTCCGCGTCGACTCCGTAGGCCTCCTGGGCGCCGCCCCGCGCAACCCGGAACCCCGAGATCACCTCGTCCAGCACCAGCAGCGCGCCGCTGGCGTCGGCCACCTCGCGAAGCCGCCAGAGGAAGTCGTCGTCCGGCGGGACCACCCCCATGTTGGCGGGCACCGGCTCCGCGAGGATCGCCGCCGGGCGGTGCTCGGCGACGGCGCCCGCCACAGCGTCGCGGTCGTTCCAGGGGACGACGACCGTGTCGGCGGCCTGCGCCTCGGTGACCCCGGGGCTGGCCGGTAGCCCCTGCGTCGCCAGCCCGGAGCCGGCCTCGGCGAGCAGCGCGTCGACGTGGCCGTGGTAGGCGCCGGCGAACTTGACGACCTTGTCGCGGCCCGTGGCAGCGCGGGCCAGACGCAGGGCGCTCATCGACCCCTCGGTCCCCGAGCTGACCATCCGGATCATCTCGACCGACGCGAAGCGCTCGCAGACCTCCGCGGCGAGATCCACCTCCGCCTCCGTTGGGGCGCCGAAGCTGGTCCCGCGCGATGCCGCAGCGCGGACCGCCTCGACGACGGCCGGATGAGCGTGCCCGAGGATCAGTGGGCCCCACGAGCAGACCCAGTCGAGGTACCGGTTGCCGTCCACGTCGACCAGCTCGGCGCCCGCCCCACGCTCGATGAAGACCGGGTGGTCGAGGCCCACCTGCCGCATCGCACGAACCGGCGAATTGACTCCGCCGGGGATCAGCTCCACCGCCCGCTGGTAGAGCTCTGCTGAGCGATCCGGGCTCGCCAACCGCTCTACCGCTCGGCGCCGGAGGCCCGGTCAGGCACCGGCGTGCTCTCGCTCCCAGTCGGCGTAGTCGTCGGTGAAGTAGTGAAGCCGCACCTTCTTGAACTCGGTCGACGAGTAGAGCACCGCCCGGTCGGCGCCGTGCAGCCGGTGCTCGGCGGCGATCCCGTCGAGGATCGCGTCGCACTCGTCCTTCGAGCGCCCATGAGCCATCGTGAACACCGAGTACGGCCAGTCGGCGTAGGTGGGACGCTGGTAGCAGTGGGAGATCCCGCGCACCGCGGCCATCCGCCTGCCGATCTCGAGGACCCGCTCCGGGGGCACGCACCACACCCCCATCCCGTTCGCCGAGAACCCGGCGCGGCGGTGATAGAGGATCGCCGCCACCCGTCTCAGCAGCCGGCGCTCGACCATCCCCTCGAGGTGCTCGAGAAGGCGCCCCGTGGCCATCCCGACCTCGTCGGCGGCGGCGTCATAGGGGCGCTCGGTGACCTCCATCGGACCCTGTAGGGCACGGATGACGGCGATGTCCACCTCGTCGTAGGGCTGGCGCTCGAGCTCCCTCAGCGGCTGCGCGTCGACGGCCGCCGCGAGCGCATCGGTGCCGCCCTCCATCTCCAGGTTCATGTTGATCTTGAACAGGGTCAGGGTGGGGAGCTGGCGGATCGACTCGGCGCCGGTCTCGGACTGGAGCACCTCGAGCGTCCCCGCAAGGCCGAGCTCGGAGTCGGGCGGGGTGGCGATCGTGAACCAGAGGTTGAACTCGTGGGTGCGAAGGTAGTTGTGTGAGACGCCGGGGTGGGAGTTGACGATCCGGGCCGCCCGCTGAGGGTTGTCGGCGTCCACCTTGGCCGCCACCAGCATCGAGGCGTAGCCGAGCGCCCGGGTGTCGAAGATCGGGGTGATCTCGCGGATGATTCGCTGGTCGAGCAACCGCTGGGTGCGAGCCAGGACCTCGTCGAGCGGGAGCTCGGCATCGCGGGCGATCGACACGTAGGGCTCGGCCTCGAGCGCGAACCTCGACTGGAGCAGGTTCATCAGCCGCTTGTCGTCCTCGTCGAGCGGGACGGCCGCGCCGTCCCGGCGCGAGCGGACCTTCGGCCGGGGCTGCTTGAGTGGCGCGTCGGCGCCGCTCAGAGCCAACCCGCAGCCTCCTTCGCATGGTAGGTGAAGACGAGATCGGCTCCAGCGCGCCTGATCGCCGTCAAGCTCTCGATCACCGCGGCCCGCTCCTCGATCCAGCCCTGCCTCGCCGCCGCCTTCAGCATCGAGTACTCCCCCGAGACCTGGTACGCGCCGACCCGCGCCCCCGTCTCCTCCTTGACGCGGCGGATCACGTCCAGGTAGGGCATCGCCGGCTTGACCATCACGACGTCGGCGCCCTCGGCGAGATCGAGCTCCGCTTCGCGTACGGCCTCGAGCGCGTTTGCCGGGTCCATCTGATAGCCGCGACGATCGCCGAACTCGGGCGTCGAGGAGGCGGCGTCGCGGAACGGCCCGTAGAACGCCGACGCGTACTTGGCGCTGTAGGCGATGATCGCAACGTTCGGGTGGCCCTCCTCGTCGAGCTGTGACCGGATCGCCTCCACCCGGCCGTCCATCATGTCGCTGGGGGCGACCACGTCGGCGCCGGCGTCGGCCTGCGAGATCGCCGTCTTCGCCAGCAGCTCGATCGTGATGTCGTTGTCGACCTCGCCGTCGCGGACGATCCCGCAGTGACCATGCGAGGTGTACTCGCACAGACAGACGTCGGTGATCACGACCAGCTCGGGGTGAGCCTCCTTCAGCGCCCGCACGCCCATCTGGACGACGCCCTCCGGGTCGTACGCGCCGGAGCCGGCCTCGTCCTTGGAGGCGGGGATCCCGAACAGGATCACGGCGCCGACCCCACCCGCCTGGAGCTCGTCGGCCTCGGCCACCAGCTCGGAGATCGAGAGGCGCTCGATCCCGGGCATCGACGGCACCTCCTCGCGCACGCCCTCGCCGGCGACCACGAACAGCGGCTGCACCAGGTGCCGCGGGTCCAGGTCCGTCTCCCGGACGAGCTCGCGCAGGGTCCGCGTTCGACGCAGCCGGCGCATGCGGGTGGCAGGGAAGCTCACGGCCTTGATTCTAGGGAGGGGGGCGAGGCCGGGGGAAGTGTAGGAAAGTGGTTTGAACCGCCCGGCGGGACGTTGGCTGGGTAGGGGCAGCGTCGATGCGCGCCCGGGCGGGGACTGATGCCTTGGGTACGCCATGGGGTACCCAAGGCTTCAATCCTTGCCACCAGCAAGGTGGTCACACCTCCCTACCCAGCTGCCGTTCGCCCGCGTCGCCGCCTACGCGAGCCGGCGCAGCGCCAGCCGGGCCACCAACCCGTAGGCGACGACCAGAATCGCGAGATGGAGGAGCGGGAGCCCGAGCGCGGGACCCGACGCGTCGAGGCCGCCGGATATCGCGTCGAGGGCGGCGTCGAACGGGAACACGGCTCGGATCACCTTGATCACGTCGAACAGGCCGGGGCTGACCGTGCCGGACTCCACCAGCGAGACGAAGGCGATCGGGAGGGAGATCATGAAGGCCAGCAGGGAGCTGGCACGGACCTCCCGGGCGGAGGCGCCGATCGCCGCGCCGAAGGCGGCGAAGGCGGCGCCACCCGCCAGGACCGCCGCGACGATGGCCGGGAGACGACCCCAGTGGATGTCGACGAACAGCGACAGCCCGGCTAGCATCAGGAGCGTCACGGCGAGCGACAGCGCGACGCCCAGGCCCACCTTCTCGGCGAGCAGCGCGGTCCGCCCGACGAGCCCGCGCACCAATCGCGGGTAGGCGTTCTCCTCCCACTCGAGCGCCAGCGAGCCCGCGACGAGGAGGACGGTGACGAACATCAGCGTCACCGTCGCCGCGACCGCGATCGCGAACGCGTCCAGGCTCGGGGGCGAGCCCGAGACGACCTCCTTCTGGACCTCGATCGGGTGGGCGATCGAGGTCAGCAGCGGCTGCGCCTGGTCGAGGTTCTGGCTGGCGAGGCGGGCGAACTGGATCACCTTGTCGAGTGCGCCGCCCATCGAGCTGTCGGCCGGCAGCTCGGAGCGCACCCCCCTGAGGATCCGCTCGCTGCTTCGGAGCCCCAGGATGTCGAGGGTCTGCCCGAGGAGGTTGAAGGTGCCCCCGCGGGTCAGCAGGGTGAGGTAGCTGGCGGAGATCCTCGAGACCTCCTTCGAGATCCTCAGGTTGGCCTGGGTGACCAGCGAGTCGATCCTGTCGTTGACCAGCCCGGCCTTCACCGGGTCCTCCTCGTTGACCAGCACGCGCACGGTCGGCTGGGTTGGATTGAGGCCGCCGAGCGACTCGAGCCTGGTGACCAGGTCCGGCGGCAGGATCAGCGCCGCCAGGGCGTCGCCCGACTCGACCATCTGGCGGGCTTGCGCCTCGCTCGAGACCGGCACGCAGTCCAGCCGGGAGCAGAGCTCGCTCTTGGCGCCGGTGAGATCGAACTGCGCGCCACCGAGGACCAGCGGCGCGCCGGCGGGAACCTCGTTCAGGAAGGCGACCCGGGGCTTCTCGGGCCCGCGCGACAGGGCGAATCCGATCAGCACCGCGATCGCCACCGGGTAGAGCACCAGCAGCACCGTCACCAAGGGCGAGCGGCGCAGGATCTGAAGGTCCTTGAGGAACAGCCAGCGCACGTCGTCTCAGACCCCGCCCACGTCGATCAGTGGCCCCGGTCTCTGAGGAAAGCGACGAATGCCTGCTCGAAGTCGCGGCCGCCGGCCTCGGGAGCCGCGGCGTGCAGATCGCCCGAGGTGCCGTCGAAGAGGGCGTCGCCGTCGGCCAGGACGAGCAGCCGCTGCCCATAGCGCTCCGCCTCCGCGATGTTGTGGGTGGAGAAGATCACGGTCGTGCCGCCTCCCGCGAGGGCGAGGACGAACTCCCAAAGACGCTCGCGCTGGCGCGGGTCGAGTCCCGCACTGGGCTCGTCGAGCAGCAGGACGGCGGGCCGAGACAAGAGCCCGAGGGCGATGTTGATCCGCTGCTGGTTGCCGCCGGAGAGCGTCCCGACCTGGTCGTCGCGACGCTCGCCGAGCGCCGTCTGCTCGAGCATCTCCTCGACCGCGGCGTCCGCGTTCGACAGCCCCTCGAGCCTCGCGAACAGGCGCAGGTTCTCGGCCACGGTGAGGCGCCGATAGAGCGCCGCCTGCTGCGGGACCCAGCCGATCTCCCCGGGCGGTCGGCTCACCGACCCGCCGTCGGGCTCCCTGATCCCGGCCAGGATCGAGAGCAGGGTGGTCTTGCCGGCTCCGTTGGGGCCGATGATCGCCAGCAGCTCGCCGCGATGCGCCTCGAAGCTGACGCCCTTGAGCGCCTGGCGCTCTCCGAATCGCTTCGCCAGCCCGCGCGTCTCGATCACAACCTCTCCGTTCGCCTGGGCGCTCACGCTCGCGAACGCTAGTGGACCTCCGCGGGCGAACGAAAGCTTCCACGATCGGTACCCGTTGTTGAAGCGGGGCGAGGAACCGCGATGGTTACGCCAAGTTCTCGACGTGCGGAGGAGGCGGAGCGGGCGCCGGGCGGTCGCATCGCCGATCGGCGGCTGATCCGGCAGGCGAGCGCCTGGCTCCCCGCGCAGAGTCCGCAGCCCGCCCGGCTTCAGGACCTGGAGACCTCGGAGGCGATTCGCTGGGTCGACCTGTACGGTGGCGAGCTGCGCGATTCCGAGGCCCAGGCCCTGCTCGATCCCGTTTGTTACGGAGAGCTCAAGCCGCGGATCGTCCGCGACCTCATCACCCCCGCCCGCTTCCCCGCCGATCGAAGCTACGGCGGGCGGATCGGGATCACCGCCGCCTTCCGCACCCGCCACCTGCGACGCGACGACGGCGTCACCTCGGTGTTCGAGCCCGTGCACCTGCTGGTCGGGGACGGTTGGCTGTTGAGCTGCTGGCTGCCGCCGCGCACCTACCGCGGTCTGAGTGCCGAGGTCGTCGACCCGGAGCAGGCCTCGAACGAGCTCTATCGCGCGGTCGCCGAGGCATGGTCCGACGATGGCGGCGAGTCCGCCGCCGATCTGGCCGAGTCGGTTCAGCGAGAGCTCGCCCTCACCTCCGGCTACCGCCCGCAACCGGCCTGAGGCCCGCGGTCCGGGTTCGCCCCGCGGTCCGGGTTCGCCCGCGGGTCGGCTGCGCCGCGGCGGTTAGGCTCCCTCGTCCGTGCGGATCCTGTTCATCGGCGACATCGTCGGGCGCCCCGGCCGAGCCGGCCTCGCCGCCGCCATGCCCGAGCTTCGCGAGCGGTACTCGCCGGATCTCGTGGTCGCCAACGGCGAGAACACCGCGGGCGGGCTGGGGATCACCGAGAAGACCGCCCGCCAGCTCTTCGAGCTGGGCGTCGGCGTGATCACCACCGGCAACCACGTCTATCGCCACCGTGACGCATATGACTTCCTGGACCGGGCCGATCGGGTGATCCGGCCCGCCAACTACAGAGCCGGCAACCCAGGAAGGGGGCACACCGTGGTGCCGGTGGGCGACCGCCGGCTCGGGGTCGTCAACCTGAGCGGGTCGGTCCAGCTCCAGGCCGCACGCTCGCCGTTCGTGGAGGCCGACGCGGTCCTGCACAGCCTCGCAGGGGAGGCCGACGCGGTCCTGGTCGACTTCCACGCCGAGGTGACCAGCGAGAAGGTCGCCATGGGCTGGCACCTGGATGGCCGGGTCGCCGCCTGTCTCGGCACCCACACGCATGTGCCGACCGCCGACGCCCGCGTGCTGCCGGGCGGGACCGCGTTCATCACCGACGTGGGCATGACCGGCTCGCGGGCCGGGGTGATCGGGGTGCGGCGGGAGCAGGCCCTGGAGGCGTTCCGCACCCAGATGCCGGTCAAGTTCGAGACCGCCGACGAGGACGTCTGGATCAACGGCGTCGCGGTGACGATCCGCGACGACGGCCTCGCGGAGTCGATCGAACAGGTGCTGATGGCCGCCCCCGCATGAGCGGCGACGCCGTTCCGGTCCTCGGTGAGCGCTTCGAGCGGGCGCTCAACCTGGCGTTCGAGCTGCATCGGGGACAGACGCGAAAGGGGTCGGGAGTCCCCTACTTCGGCCATCTGCTGGGGGTCACCTCGATCGTGATCGAGACCGGGGGAGCCGAGGACGAGGCGATCGCCGCCCTGCTTCACGACGCCGCCGAGGACCAGGGTGGCTACGCGACCTTGGAGCGAATCCGCGCCGAGCTCGGCGGCCGCGTGGCGGCGATCGTCGAGGAGTGCAGCGACAGCTTCGGTGATCCGAAGCCGCCATGGCGGGAGCGCAAGCAGGCGTATCTCGAGCACCTCCGGGAGGCCTCCGGCGCGGCGCTCCATGTCTCGCTGGCGGACAAGCTCCACAACATGCGCACGATCGTGGTCGACTACCGCGAGGTTGGCGAGCGCCTCTGGAGTCGTTTCAACGCCGGGCGGGACGAGGTGCTGTGGTACTACCGCTCGCTGGCCGTCGCCTTCGCGAGACTCCGGCCGGGGCCGTTGGCCACCGAGCTGACCGAGGCGGTCGGGGAGCTCGAGCGGCTGGTCGAGAACGCGATCGCCGGCAGCGCGAGCACGCAGAACCAGGGGATGTAGAGATAGAACCAATGCTCGGCCGCGAGCTCGACCGCGATCACGACCGCGGCGGCCAGGGCGCCGACCTGGGGCAGCGACCGGCGGCGCGGGACGAAGGCGACGAGGACCGCGAGTGCGACCGCGAACACCTTGACCCCGGTCTGAAGCCACTCGAGGGAGTGATCCTGGCCCCAGACGCTGAACGGCGAGGTGCGATCGATCTGGCTCTTGATCGTCCGGTCGTAGAAGGTCGCGAGGCCCGGGTCGATGGCCGGCAGGGCCAGCATCACGGCGATCACCCCCGCGAAGGCAGCCGCGAAGACGGCCAGCGGCCGCAAGCTCGACCACCGTGAGCCCTCCTCGCGGCCGCCGAGGCCGATCTGCCCGCTGGCGAACAGCGGCAGGAGCGGCAGCGGCGCGAACTTGGCCGCCACCGCGAGGGCGAGGAGGACCCCGCGCCACAAAGGCGCGGCGAACAGGACCAGCGACCAGACCAGCAGCGCCGCCACCAGGGTGTCGTTGGAGTTCGACTGCAAGGCGTAGTCCGTGAACGGGTAGGCCGCCCATGCGAAGCCGAGGATCACTCCCAGGCCGGTGCCGTCGGCGCCCGGTCGCAGACGGCGGCCGAGCATGAAAAGGCCGGCGACGGTCGCCAGGTCGAAGAAGATCGCCGCCGCGTGGGCAGCGGGGAGATCGTCCCAGGAGCCGCTCCACGGCAAGACGAGCTCGAACGGGACATACGCGTAGTAGTTGAAGGGGCCGTAGGTGTCCCCGAACTGGTTGTCGGAGGGGAAGTTGCCCCAGATCGCCTCGCCGTGAGTGAGGTGGTCAGCCCCGATCACCCCGGCGTAGCCGACGTCGATCACTCCGGAGTCGGCGACGTTGAGCGCGATCCGAAAACCGAGCAGGAACGCGCCGCCGACCGCCAGCCAGGCGATCGGCGCCGAGGGCCGAAGGCCCCTCCCCGGGCCGCGGAAGCCCAGCCAGGCCATCCGCCCCAGCAGGTACAGCAACGGGGGGTAGGCGAGCGGCACGCTGACACCGATCTCGCCGGCGTTGAAGTACGCCTCCGAGATCCCGAACGAGAGCAGGACCAGCAGGTCGAGATGCGCCACGCGCCGCAGGCGGCGGAAGTCGAGCAGCCCGAAGAGGAAGATCGCCGCCAGCGGCAGCCACACGTAGGGGGCGTTGAGCTTGTGGCCGAACTGACCGCTGTAGCCCCGCGCCATCTGCCAGGCGATCTGGTCGCCGGTCCACGACTCGCGGATCGCGCCGCTGGCGTCGTCGACGATCACCTGCAGGCGGTCGGTCCCCTCGGCGTAGAAGTCGACCTGCCAGCTGCCGGGCTTCCCCTGCGCGGAGGCCGTCAGCGCCCCGTAGGCTCGGCGCACCTCGGCGACCTTCGGGTCGGTGCGGGCAATCCGGATCGCCCGCGCCTTGTCGATCTCGGGCTCGAGCTGGTCGGCCGTCTGCTCGACCGCGGCCGGCGCCGACCCAGCCGGCTGGGGGGTCGAGCCGGGCACCGAGCTGGTCCCGGCCAGCGCCGAGCCCGGCAGCGTCAGGGTGGCGCCGAGGACGAGCGCCGCCGCGCGTGCGAGCCCCCGGAGGCCGGCGGGCCTCAGTCGGCCTCGCCGCCGAACGTCCACGGCTCGCTCCCGAGCCCGCTCATCGCGCCACCTCGGCACGCGGCTCGACGGCACCCGCGCC
>JAHEXV010000108.1 GCA_023251935.1 bacterium
AGGCGACCTCGCTCAGGGTGCTCGACGCCACGAACTTCGGCATCCGGTTCATCTTGTGCGCGAAGCCCTCGTATGTGACCCGGCCCAGCACGAGCGCCTCGGCCTCGAGCACCTCGGCGAGCTTGTACGCCATCTGACCGGGGTCGAAGAAGTCCATCACCCACCCGCTGTGCGCGTAGCCGGGCTCGCCGCCCGGCGCCTCCATGACACCGTCGAGCGACACGAACTCCACACGATCAGCTTGCCCATCGGATCCTCCTGGTTGGTTGTCGACACTGCTGTTGACGGGCGACGACGACACCGCGCCTGGTCGAGGTGGACGCCGACTGGGATACGCTACCCCGGTGAGTCACGAGGTCACCCTCATCGCCCCACGCGGGTACTGCGCCGGCGTCGACCGCGCCATCGAGACGGTGGAGCGGGCGCTCATCGAGCACGGCGCACCGATCTACGTGCGCGGCGAGATCGTCCACAACAAGCACGTCGTCGCGACGCTCGCCGAGAAGGGGGCGGTCTTCGTCGACAGCCCAGCCGACGTCCCCGAGGGCGCGACGATCGTCCTCTCCGCGCACGGCAGCGCCCCCGACGTCTACGGGGAGTGCGAGGCCCGCAACCTGGTCGTGATCGATGCGACGTGCCCGCTCGTCAGCAAGGTGCACGCCGAGGTCCGCCGCTACGCCGGGCGCGGCGCCACGGTGCTGCTCGTCGGGCACATCGAGCACGACGAGGTGATCGGCACCCGGGGCGAGGCGCCCGACAAGGTGATCGTCGTGGAGGACGTCGCCCAGGCCGAGACGGTCGAGGTGACCGACCCCGACAACGTCGCGCTCACCACGCAGACAACGCTGTCGCTTGACGACACCACCGCCATCGTCGCGGTGCTCCGGCGGCGGTTCCCGGCGCTTCGCGAACCGGCCTCGAGCGACATCTGCTACGCCACGCAGAACCGCCAGGACGCCGTGAAGCAGGCGGTCGGGGCGGGCGCGGACCTGGTGCTCGTCGTCGGATCGCAGAACTCGTCCAACTCCCAGCGGCTCGTGGAGGTCGCCCGGGCGGGCGGCGCCGACGCGTACCTCATCGACTCCCGAGCCGACCTCGATTCCGCCTGGCTCGAGGGTCACCGGCGCGTGTCGCTCACCTCCGGCGCTTCCGCGCCCGAGGAGCTCGTGCAGGGCGTCGCGGCGTGGCTCGCCGACCGCGGATGGGCCCGTGGTGGCGAGGAGATCCCCAGCGACGAGGGCGTCGTGTTCGCCCTGCCGGCGGAGCTGCGCAGCACGTAACGGATCTGCCGAGCGGGGCGCCGGGCACGGCAGGTCGCCACGAGCGGCCGAAGATGTCGCGCTGCAACACCCTCTGGGATGACAGATGTCCCACCGCGTGGAATGGGCATCCGCATCCCCGCGGAGAGCGGGATACCCGCCTGCAACAGGTGTTACGAGACCCGTCGCCGCGCGGTCCCGCCAGTGACATCTGTCCTTGAGCGTCCATCGCAGGCAGGTCTACGGTCGTCCGCATCGACGGGGCGTACGGACCGACGCGTCCCGTGTCCCTGCACCACGGAGGTTTGCGTATCCGAGGCCCCACGCCCGGTCGCCATCGCGCGGCCCGAATTCCCCATGCGCTCATCGGCGCGGCGGCCATCGCCGTGCTGACCGCTCCAGCGGCCGAGGCCCGTTCGTTGATCGATCCGGCGGTGGTCTCCGTGGCGCACGCTCCGGCCGAGCGCGCCGCGCTCATCCGGTACGCCGCGCGATTCACCGGCACCCCCTACCGCTGGGGTGGGTCGAGTCCGCGGGGCTTCGACTGCTCGGGGCTCGTCAGCTTCGTCTATGCGCGCTTCGGCGTGCGTATGGCGCACTACACCGGAGCCCAGTACGCGGCGTTCCCGAAGGTACCGAGGAATCGGCTGCGACCGGGCGACCTCGTCTTCTTCGCCGGGCGGGGACACGTGGGGATCTATGTCGGTCGCGGACGGTTCATCCACGCCACCCACAGCGGCGATCACGTTCGCGTGTCCAAGCTGAGCGAGCGCTGGTACCGCGACGGGTACGCCGGCGCGGTCCGGCCGCCCTACCCGCCCGCGGGGGGCTCCAGCACGGTCGGTCCGGTGACACGGAAACCCGACGTGACCCGCCTCTTCAGTTCCCGGGCATTCGTGGCGTAGCGCGGGTCGATCTCGATGTCGACGGCGGGTTCGCCCGTCTCGTCGCGCGGGACGTCGACCCCGGCAGCCTCGAGCCAGCGGGCGTACGCGCGGTTGAGGTCGCGGCGAGCGGTGGCGGGCGAATCAGCGCCGTCGGCGTTCTTGATGGGCGAGAACTCGTCCTCGCGAGCCGCCTCCAGCGAGCACACTCGCGTCGCGAGCGGGAGCGCATCGAAGATGAACGACTCGAACTTGACCGCGTTCGGGGCATCGGGCGACACGAGGGTTCCGGTCGGGTCGACGTGGGCCACCGGCTTGATGGCCGCATGGAACGGCAGACCCCCGCCGCCCGCCGTGATGCGCTCGGCCAGCGCGACGTCGACCGCGTGGACCGCGATCGACCCGGCCCAGAAGACGAGCTCGCCGTGGGGGTCGCGAGCCCGGGCGAGGTCGTCCGGGAGGTCGCTGTACTCGACCAGGGTCGTGCGTCCGTCCTGCCGGGCGACCACGCCCATGCGCTCCTCGGCCGACAGCTTGCGAACGACGACGTTCGACATCTCCGCCGCGGCGAGCACGTGGGCGCCGAGGAACTCGGGGCGGGCGACCCGGGTGAGCGGGTTGTCCACCTGGAACGTGAAGAACGTCTCGATGCCTCGCTCCCGCATCGCGGCCAGCAGGCCGTGGCGGGCCAGCGCGGGGAACAGGCCGCCGTGGCCGTCGGGGGACGTCGCGACGCGGTCCGGCGCCTCCAGGAGGATCCGGCCCGAGGTCC
>JAHEXV010000003.1 GCA_023251935.1 bacterium
ATCGCGGCCCCATCCTTCAGGTCGGGGTCTGCAACTCCGTAGGTCTCCACGATCACGGAGCCCCCCTCGGCGAGCCGGCGGCGCAGGACCTTGAGCAGCCCGAGCGGGCTCTCGACCCGATGCAGGAGCCCGAAGCAGAAGATCAGGTCGAAAAGCTCGTCCAGCTGGTCGAGATTGAACGCGTCGAGGCGTCGATAAGCGACCTCCGAGCCGAGCAGCTCGGCGATTGCCCGAAAGCCCTCGCCCCCCTCGAGCTCAACGCCCCAGCGGGCCTCGACCCACTCGCGGTATTGCTCGTTGTCCACCGCAACGACCCGTCGGGTCCCGCGGGCTTCGGCCAAGAAAGCGTAGAAGCCGTCGAAGGTGCCCACGTCGAGCACGCTCTTACCGTCGAGGTCCCGCGGCAACGCGGGAATGCGGTAGCGGTGATCCCGCGCCACGCCGGGCGTGTACACGGAGCCCTCGTTGAGCGAGAAGGTGTGGAACCACAGCGGAACCCGATCCAGGGCTGCCCGGGCGGCCTCCGGGGTGGCACCGATCGGCAGCAGATCGGCGACCTCGCGCTCGGCTCGTGTGAGCTCGGGAAGTGGCTCTCTCGAAGCGGGGTTGTCTTGAGAAGTCATCGCCGATCCAGTCCTCCAAGCTCGAATTCGTGGACCCGCTCACGACTGTTCCGGGAACCGGCCCTCCCACCGAACTCCGCCCCCGGGATGGGTTCACCCGGCCAGCGCCTTCGGCTGGGCTGGCCCCTTAGGTATAGCGCGCGGCGCCTTGAATCCCAAGTCGCGAGACCGGCAGGCTCGGCCACCGGGGTCGTTAGTATCTCGGCGCCGCCGCCTCCGACGGGCGCCGGCAGAAGCGAATGAGCAAGCGGCCCCTCGTCATCTTTGGGATCTTTGCGGCCATCTGTCTCGTCGCGCTGCCCGCTTGGGCGCTGACCCAGAAGGGCGGCAGCGATGCCTCGAATGGGAGCTCGGTGCCGGCGAGCGAGCAGCAGGGGCTGCAGCTGTTCCAGATCAACTGCGGCGCCTGCCACACCCTCGCCGCGGCGGGCACCGACGGGGTGATCGGCCCCAACCTCGACGAGCTGCTCGGCACCGGGCCGAAGAGCCCGAGCGCCGTGAAGGCGAACCAATCAAGGGTCCTGAGCGCGATCGAAAACGGGGTCTCCGGCCGGATGCCGAAGGGGATCCTGCAGGCGGCGCAGGCCAAGCTGGTCGCCCAGTTCGTCGCCGACAACGTCTCCTACATCAACCCCTGAGCGGGCGGCGCAACCGCCTACCTGGAATCGGGGAGACGGCTCCCTCCGGTCTCGGCCGGCTGATACCGTCGGCGCCCGAGTCGAGTCATGTGATCGGCCGCGGGTCGGTCGAGGGCAGGAAGGAGAGGTTCTTTGTCACGCACAGTGAATGGTGGATCCCGGCGCCGTGTCCGGGGGTTGGCGATCCTCGTCCTCGCGGCGCTGGCGGCGATCGCCGTGGTCGCGCCCGCGACTTCGCAGGCGAACGTCAGAGTGATGACCCGGAACCTCTACCTGGGGGCGGACCTGTCGCCGGGAACGAGCGCCACCAACTTTCAACAGCTGGTGAACGGCGCCGGCCAGATCCTCAACCAGGTCGACCAGAACGACTTCAAGACACGGGCGAAGGGGCTCGCCCAGGAGATCGTCAACCAGAATCCTGATCTCGTTGGGCTCCAGGAAGCCGCCCTGTGGCGCAAGGCACCCTGCACGGACAACCCACTCGCCTTCACCGCCACCCAGGTTCGGCCCGGTGGGAACTTCCTCGGGTTGCTGCTCAATGAGCTCAACAAGAACGGGCCAAAGTACCGAGTGATCGTTGCCGAGCCGGAGTTCGACTTCCAGGTCTGGGCGAACACGGACGGGAACGAGATGACCTCGGGCGCCGGTTGTCCGTACGGCAGCGAGACCGAGGGGCGGCTGACGATGCGCGACGCGATCCTCGCTCGCCGCGGCGGCAGGGTAGTCACCTCGAACCCCAACGCCGCCCATTTCAGCACCCTGCTCCAAGTGAAGCCCGGCGGCTTCCCGCTCAACGTGACGCGCGGCTGGACGAGTGTTGACGCGCGGGTCACCGGCGAGCCTAAGTTCCGGTTCGTGAACACGCACCTCGAGGCGTTCGACAACCAGGCGAGCAACCACACCAACCAGAACACCGACGTCGGCAACGGCCGGGTGCGCGAGGCGCAGGCCAACGAGCTGATCGCCAACGGCGGACCGGCGAGCAGCAACCTGCCGGTGATCCTGCTCGGCGACCTGAACTCCGACACGGTGACGCCGCTGAAGCCCGGTGACCAGCTCGCCGATCGCGATCTGCTGAACGCAGGCTTCGTCGAGCGCAGCACCTATAACCCGCTGGGCTGCTGCCTCAACTCCAGCGTGATCACCGACAGCGGCGGGGGCAGCGTGTCGGACTTCGACCACAAGGTCGACCACGTGATGACCGACGATCCGAGCCAGGTGAAGCTGGTCAAATCGACGATCACCGGCCGGCTTCCAGTGAATGGCTTCTGGGACTCCGATCACGCCGGGGTCAGCAGCATCCTGGGGTTCAACTAGATCGAGGGACTGCTGACCGGCTCGCCGCCCGGCCTGCTCGGCCGGGGGCGGGTCGTCGGCGCGCGCCCAGGGCCCGCCCGCCGGCTCGCCGGGGGTCCGGAGAGGATCTGCTAGCCTCTGACTCAGATTTCTTTCGCCTACGACTGAGAAGGAGAACGGAGTGGCAACGACGATCGGCATCGACCTGGGGACGACCAACTCGTGCGTCGCCGTGCTCGAAGGCGGCGACTCGACCGTGCTCGAGAACGCCGAGGGCGCTCGCACCACCCCGTCGGTGGTCGCCTTCACGGACTCCGGGGACCGCCTGGTCGGGACGGTGGCCAAGCGGCAGGCGGTGATGAACCCCGAGAACACGGTGTTCTCGATCAAGCGGTTCATGGGCCGCAAGGAGGCCGAGGTCAAGGAGGAGGAGACGATCGTCCCCTACCAGGTCGTCGCCGGTCCGAACGGCGACGTCCGGGTGGAGGTGCGCGGCAAGCAGTACTCGCCGCCGGAGATCTCGGCGATGATTCTCTCGAAGCTCCGGGCCGACGCGGAGGCCAAGCTCGGCGAGAAGGTCGACTCGGCGGTGATCACCGTTCCCGCCTACTTCAACGACGACCAGCGCCAGGCCACCAAGGACGCCGGCAAGATCGCCGGCCTCGAGGTGAAGCGGATCATCAACGAGCCGACCGCCGCCTCGCTCGCCTACGGGCTCGACAAGGAGTCCGACCAGACGATCCTCGTCTTCGACCTCGGCGGCGGCACCTTCGACGTCTCGGTGCTGGAGATCGGCGACGGCGTGTTCGAGGTCAAGGCGACCGCGGGCGACAACCACCTGGGCGGCGATAACTGGGACAAGGCGATCGTCGAATGGATGGTCGCCGAGTACAAGAAGGACCAGGGGATCGACCTGTCGGCCGACAAGAACTCGCTCCAGCGCCTTTACGAGGCCGCCGAGAAGGCGAAGATCGAGCTCTCGACGACCCAGGAGACCCAGATCAACCTGCCGTTCATCACCGCGGACGCGAGCGGCCCCAAGCACCTGGAGATGAAGCTCAGCAGGGCGAAGCTCAACGAGCTCACCTCCGACCTCCTCGACCGCGTGGTAGCGCCGCTCAAGCAGGCGCTCTCCGACGCGGGCAATTCCGAGATCGAGCACATCGTCTTGGTCGGCGGGATGACTCGGATGCCCGCCGTGCAGGAGAAGGTCAAGGAGCTGACCGGCAAGGACCCGCACCAGGGGGTCAACCCCGACGAGGTGGTGGCGATCGGCGCCGCGATCCAGGCGGGCGTGCTGGCCGGCGACGTCAAGGACGTGCTGTTGCTCGACGTCACCCCGCTCTCGCTCGGGATCGAGACCAAGGGCGGTGTGTTCACGAAGCTGATCGAGCGCAACACGACGATCCCGACCCGCAAGTCGGAGATCTTCTCCACCGCCGAGGACAACCAGCCCTCGGTAGAGGTCCACGTGCTTCAGGGCGAGCGCGAGATGGCCGCGTACAACAAGTCGCTGGGCAAGTTCCAGCTGACCGGCATCCCGCCGGCGCCGCGCGGGCTGCCTCAGATCGAGGTCGCGTTCGACATCGACGCCGACGGGATCCTCAGCGTCGCCGCGAAGGACCTCGGGACCGGCAAGGAGCAGACGATCGAGATCAAGGGCGGCTCCGGCCTCTCGGAGGGGGAGGTCGAGCAGATGGTCAAGGACGCCGAGTCGCACGCCGAGGACGACCGCCGCCAGCGCGAGCTCGCCGAGGCCCGGAACGTGGCCGAGAACGCGGCGTACCAGGCCGAGAAGCAGCTCGCCGAGATGGGCGACAAGGTCGAGTCCTCCGCCAAGGAGGAGATCACCAAGGCGATCGCCGAGACGCGGGACGTGCTCTCCTCCGACGACGCCGATCAGATCAAGGCCAAGACCGACGCCCTCCAGGCCGCCTTCCACAAGGTCTCCGAGCAGATCTATCAGGCGGCCGCCGCGGAGCAGCAGGCGGCGGCGCAGGCCGGTGGCGACGGCGCCTCGGCCGACGGAGCCCCGGGCGAGCCTGAGGAGGAGGTCGTCGACGCCGAGGTCGTAGATGACGAGCGGTCGTAGACCCGCCGGGCCGCCGGAGGACCGGGAGGAACGTCCGCCCCAAGAGGGCGAGAGCGAGTCGGCGGCCGTCGTCGACGCCGACCTCGATTCCCTGGTCGCCGAGACGAAGCGCGAGCGCGACGAGTACCTGGAGATCGCCCAGCGGGCCCGGGCCGACTTCGAGAACTACCGGAAGCGCGCCGCTCGCGAGGCCGCCGAGGCCGAGCGACGCGGCAAGGCCGGCGTCACCCGCGAGCTGCTGCCGGCGCTCGACAACCTGGAACGCGCCCTGCGGGCGGCCGGGATCGATCCGGACGCCGGGGCGCCGGCCGATCCGGACGGAGGGCCGCCGAGCGAGGAGGTCTCCGCCCAGGAGGCCCTGGCCCGCGGCGTCGCGCTCGTCCACGGCGAGCTGCGAAGCGCTCTCGAGCGCGCCGGTCTCGAGACCTATGACCCAACCGGGGAGAGGTTCGATCCCACCCAGCACGAGGCGCTGTCGGTCCGCTCCGGCGAGCCCGGCGTCGAGCCCGGCGTCGTGGTCGAGACGCTCGAGAAGGGCTACCGCCTCGATGGCCAGGTGCTGAGGGCCGCTCGGGTCGTGGTCAGCGAGTAGGGCTGGCGATGGCCGATCGCGACCTCTACTCCGTCCTCGGCGTCTCGCGCAAGGCGAGCGCCGACGAGATCAAGAAGGCCTACCGGAAGCTCGCCCGCCAGTACCACCCAGATCGGAACCCGGGTGACGAACAGGCAGAGGAGCGCTTCAAGGAGGTCCAGGAGGCCTACGACACGCTTTCCGACCCCGAGAAGCGCCAGCAGTACGACGCCGGAGGGATGTTCTCCGGCTTCGGGCCACGCGGGTTCGGAGGAGGTGGCTTCACCTCGGACCTGGGCGACATCTTCTCGACCTTCTTCGGGCGCCGGGCGGGGTCGCAAGAGGCGCCGATGCGCGGGCGCGACCTCGAGACCGAGGTCCGGCTGTCCTTCGAGCAGGCGATGGGGGGAGCGGAGGTGCGGGTCACGGTCCCGAAGCAGGCGGCCTGCGCAACCTGCGGCGGCAGCGGAGCGAAGCCGGGCACGTCGCCGACCGTCTGCCCGCGCTGCGGGGGCCGAGGGATCGACTCAGAGAGCCAGGGCTTCTTCTCGATCAGCCAGCCCTGCCCTCGGTGCGGGGGCAGGGGCGAGGTGGTCGAGAGCCCATGCGAGACCTGTGCCGGCTCGGGGCTGACCATGCAGCGCAAGCGCTACCGGGTCAAGGTGCCGCCAGGGGTCCGGGACGGCAGTCGGATCCGGGTGGCCGGAAAGGGCGAGGACGGCCCCCGCGGCGGTCCGCCGGGCGACCTCTACGTGATCACCCGGGTGAGCCCGTCGCCGGTCTTCAAGCAGCGCGCCGACGGCAACCTGGAGGTGGTCACCCCGATCTCGATCGCCGAGGCGATCGAGGGTGGAACGATCGAGGTCCCAACGCTCAGCGGGACGAAGCGGATCCGCATCCCGGCCGGCACCCAGCACGGCACGGTGCAGCGGCTGCGCGGCGAGGGGCCCCCGAAGACCGTGGGGCGCGGCCGCGGGGACATCCTGTACCGGCTCGAGATCGAGGTGCCCCGTGAGCTGACCCGCGACCAGCAGGCCGCGCTCGGCGAGTTCGCGAGCGCGATGAACGACCGCGATCCGCGCGAGCAGCTGCTGCGGGACGCGTCCGCACGAGAGGGCAAGGTGGGCAGGCGATGAGCCAAGCCGGAGACGGAAGGCGGCGTCGTGGCCGCGCGGAGGTGGAGGCCTCCTTCGACGAGCGGCGCGGGGTGTTCATGATCTCGGTCGCCGCCGAGCTGGCCGACATGCACCCGCAGACGCTGCGCATGTACGAGGCTCGAGGCCTGATCAGCCCGAAGCGCTCGCCGAAGAACACCCGGCTCTACTCGTTCGAGGACGTCGAGCGACTGCGGCGCATCCAGCAGATGACCGCGGAGGAGGGCCTCAACCTGGCCGGGGTCGAGACCGTGCTCGATCTCGAGCGTCAACTCGAGCGCGCGCGGGTCGAGCTGAGCAGGATGCGCGCGCGGGCCGCCGAGCTGGAGCGCCAGATGCTCGACGAGATCGAGCGCGTCAAGCGCTCCTTCCGCGCCGAGATCGTCCCCTACGGCGCCTACGACGCCCGCGAGATCATCCCGGCCGCCGGCGCCAGCTCGGTCAGGATCCCGGTCAAGAGGACCAAGCGGAGGTAGGCGCATGCAGCCGGACCGCTTCACGATCAAGTCCCAGGAGGCCGTCGCCGCCGCCCAGCGGCTCGCGGCCGAGCGCCGCAATCCCGAGGTCGCGTCGGGGCACCTGCTACTGGCGCTGCTCGACCAGGAGGACGGCTTGGTTGCGCCGGTGCTGCAGAAGCTGGACGCCGATCCCCGGTCGATCCGCGAGCGGACCCAGGCCGGGGTCGACGACCTGCCCCAGCTGGGCGGCGACACCGAGCCCGACGTCCGCCCCTCGCAGGCTCTCGTCCGGACGCTTCAGCGGGCCGAGAAGGAGATGGCCGCCCTCGGCGACGAGTACATCTCCACCGAGCACCTCCTGCTCGCCCTCGCCGACAAGTCGTCGGGGCTCTCCGACCTGCTGCCCGACGGCGCCTCGCTGGCCGAGGGGATCTCCGAGGTGCGCGGCCCGCACCGGGTCACCTCCCCCAACCCCGAGGACACGATGCAGGCGCTGGAGAAGTTCGGCCGCGACCTGACCGCCGAGGCCGAGCGCGGCAAGCTCGATCCGGTGATCGGCCGTGACGAGGAGGTTCGGCGGGTGATCCAGGTGCTGTCGAGGCGGACCAAGAACAACCCGGTCCTGATCGGCGACCCCGGGGTCGGCAAGACGGCGATCGTCGAGGGCCTGGCGCAGCGCATCGTCGCCGGGGACGTGCCGGAGAGCCTGCGCGACCGTCGGGTGATCGGGCTCGACATCGGCGCGCTTTTGGCGGGCTCGAAGTACCGGGGCGAGTTCGAGGAGCGGTTGAAGGCGGTGTTGAAGGAGATCCAGGCGTCGGAGGGCCAGATCGTCCTGTTCATGGACGAGCTGCACACGATTGTCGGCGCCGGGGCCGCCGAGGGCGCTGTCGACGCCGCGAACCTCCTGAAGCCGATGCTCGCCCGCGGGGAGCTTCGCGCGGTGGGCGCCACCACCCTGGACGAGTACCGGAAGCAGATCGAGAAGGACGCCGCGCTGGAGCGGCGCTTCCAACCCGTCCTGGTCGACGAGCCGGACGTCGGCGACACGATCGCCATCCTGCGCGGCCTCAAGGAACGCTACGAGGTCCACCACGGGGTGCGGATCACCGACGCCGCGATCGTCGCCGCCGCGACGCTTTCGGAGCGCTATATCGCCGACCGCTTCCTCCCCGACAAGGCGATCGACCTGATCGACGAGGCGGCCTCCCGGCTGAAGATCGAAATCGACTCGATGCCGACCGAGATCGACGAGGTCGAGCGGCGCATCCAGCAGCTGGAGATCGAGCGCGAGGCGCTGAAGAAGGAGAAGGACGAGGCCTCGGTTGCGCGGCGAGAGGCGATCGAGGCCGAGCTCGCGGAGCTGCGCGAGCGCTCCGCCGAGATGAAGGCCCGCTGGCAGAACGAGAAGAGCGCGATCGAGGCGATCAAGGAGGCCAAGTCGAGGCTCGAGGAGGCAAATCGCGAGGCCGAGCGGGCCGAGCGCGACGCCGACCTCGAGCGGGCGGCACAGCTTCGCTACGGGGAGATCCCCGAGCTGGAGAAGACGGTCGCCGAGCAGCAGGAGCGGCTGGCTGAGCTCCACCGCGAAGGGGGGTCGATGCTCACCGAGGAGGTCACCGAGGAGGACGTCGCCGAGGTCGTCTCCAAGTGGACCGGCATCCCGGTCTCGCGACTGATGGAGGGTGAGGTCGAGAAGCTGATTCACATGGAGGAGCGCCTCCACGAGCGGGTGGTAGGACAGGAGGAGGCCGTCGAAGCGGTGTCCAACGCCTTGCGCCGTTCCCGGGCCGGGCTCGCCGATCCCAATCGCCCGATCGGCGTCTTCCTGTTCCTCGGACCGACCGGGGTCGGCAAGACCGAGCTTGCGCGTGCCCTGGCCCAGTTCATGTTCGACTCCGAGCAGGCGATCGTGCGGCTCGATATGTCGGAGTACATGGAGAAGCACACGGTCGCCCGGCTGATCGGCGCCCCGCCGGGGTACGTCGGCTACGAGGAGGGCGGGCAGCTCACCGAGGCGGTGCGGCGTCGCCCCTACGCCGTCGTGCTCCTCGACGAGATCGAGAAGGCCCACCCCGACGTCTTCAACGTCCTGCTGCAGATCATGGACGAGGGGCGGCTGACCGACGGCCAGGGACGCACCGTGGACTTCAAGCACTCGATCCTGATCATGACCTCGAACGTCGGCTCAACCGAGATCGCCGGCGAGGCGATCGACGAGCGGATTCGCGAACGGATCGAGGAGATCCTCGCGACCACCTTCAAACCCGAATTCCTGAACCGGATCGACGACACGGTGATCTTCCATCGGCTGGCCCGCGACGACCTCGGCCGGATCGTCGAGCTCCAGGTCGACCAGCTCGCCAGTCGGGTTCGAGAGAAGGGGATCGAGATCGAGCTCACCGACGCCGCCAGGACGTTGCTCGGCAACCTCGGCTACGACCCCACCTACGGCGCCCGGCCGCTGAAGCGGGTGATCCAGAAGCGGCTGGTCGACACGCTGGCCCTGAAGCTGCTCGAGGGCGAGTTCCGCGAGGGCGACGTGGTGCGCGTCGACGCCGAGGCCGGCGGGCTCAGCTTCGCGACGGCCGGCGAGCGGGTCGAGGCCGCCGCTTAGCCGGCGTTCAGGACCCGCACCCGGCGATCCAGCCGACGGCGGATCTCCTCGACCTGACCCCCATGGTCGGAGGGGGTGACGAACACGACCTCCTGGGCCGGGAAGGTGCGCAGGGTATCCTCCACCGCCTGCACCGGGTCGGAGTCGCCGACCTGACCTCGGGCGTCGACCTGCGCGGCCGCCAGGGAGGCGAGCGAGACGGCGAGCCGCCGCTGAGCGTCGAACCGGGCCTTTCGCAGATCCGACAGCCAGTGGGCGATCGGGGCGTTGATCGCCGGTGCCAGCACCAGGACTTCGGCCGCCTGCTCGGCGCCCGTTCGAGTCGCCCTGGCGCCCGCCGAGGCGATCTCGGCGATCGCCCCGGCGAGGGCCGGATCGTCGAGCGAGGAGATCGCGACGACCAGCAGCGTGTAGCCGCCGCCCCGTGACGGGGCGACCTCGATCGGCTCGTCGAACCGGGCGCGGGCGGCCACCACGACGATCGCCACCGCGGCCAGCGCTCCGGCGGCCAGGCCGGCGCCCGGCCCGGCAAGCATGAACGCCGCCACGATCGGCACCGACAGCGCGACGATGATGATCGGCAACGTCCACGGCTTCAGCCGGACCGGCTCGAGCTTTCTCACCGAGGCTCCCTCTCGTGATTGCCGCTCGGTGAGAGGCTAGCCCTCCGGCGGTCGCGGGACCAGCGGGCGCAAGATAGGCTCAGGTTGTCCAGCCGGCGTCGGCCGGCGAACATCCAGGCGATCGGCGCCGGGCGCGGCGTCGTCAGTGGAAATAGGAGGAGCAGATGCCCGTATTCATCATGCTGACCCGCCTGACCTCCAACGGGGTGAAGACGCTGAAGGACAACCCGGGCCGGGTCCAGGAGGTCAACAAGGAGGTCGAGCAGCTCGGCGTCAAGGTGCTGAGCCAGTGGGCGACGCTCGGCGAGTACGACTTCGTCAGCGTGGTCGAGGCACCCGACGAGAAGACGATGGCGAAGGTCTCCGTGGAGCTCGGCTCGCGCGGCACGACCAGCAACGAGACCATGTCGGCGATCCCGGCCGAGGAGTTCACGAAGACGCTGTGAGGAAGCGCTTGGTCGGGCTGCGGGCGACGTCCCGGTGAGGATCCTCGTCGTCGGCGGGGGCGGGCGCGAGCACGCGATCGTCCGCGCCCTGGCCCGATCGAGCGCTCGTCCCGAGCTTCTCTGCGCCCCCGGCAACGCCGGCATCGCCGCCGATGCCATCTGTCTCGACGTCGGCGCCGAGGGCGGCGATGGGATCGTCGAGGCGGCCACGGCCGAGGGTGTCGACTTGGTCGTGGTCGGCCCCGAGGCGCCACTGGTCGCCGGGCTCGTGGACCTCCTCGAGGCGCGCGGGATCGCCGCCTTCGGCCCACGCGCCCCCGCGGCGAGAATCGAGGGGTCGAAGGTCCACGCCAAGGAGCTGATGGCGGCGGCTGGCGTGCCGACCGCCTCACACGCGGTGCTTCGCTCACACCAGCACGCGCTGGACCAGCTGGCCCGTAGCTCCTACCCGGTGGTCCTGAAGGCCGACGGACTGGCGGCGGGGAAGGGCGTGATCATCGCCGCCACTGAGGCCGACGCCCGCCGGGCGGTGGAGGTCTTCTTCGTCGAGCGCCGCTTCGGCGACACCGAGGTCCTGCTCGAGGAGCACCTCGAGGGCGAGGAGCTGTCGCTGCTGGCTCTTTGTGACGGGGAGAACGTGGTGCCGCTCGCCCCCGCCCAGGACTACAAGCGGATCTTCGACGGCGACCGCGGCCCGAACACGGGCGGCATGGGCAGCTACTCGCCCGTGCCGGGGTTCGACCAGGCCGGCGCCGAGGAGATCGCGGATGCCGTCCACCGGCCGATCGTCGATCTGATGGGCCGCCGGGGCACCCCGTACCACGGGGTGCTCTACGCCGGCTTGATGATCACCCCGGCGGGGCCCAAGGTGCTCGAGTTCAACTGCCGCTTCGGCGACCCCGAGACGCAGGCGGTGCTGCCCCGCCTCCGCTCCGACCTCGCCCAGCTTTGCCTCGCCGCCCGGGAGCCCGGCGGGCTCGCCGGCGCCACCGCCGAGTTCACCGATGACTGGGCGGTGACGCTGGTCCTCGCCTCCGCCGGCTACCCCGCCTCTTCGTCGAAGGGCGACGTGATCCGTGGCCTCGGCGAGGCGGCGGCAATTGAGGGGGTGCAGGTGACCCACGCGGGCACGGCGGGCACCGAGGAGGGCATCGTCACCGCGGGCGGCCGGGTGTTGAACGTGACCGCGCTCGGGCGAACGCCGGGCGAGGCCAGGGATCGGGCCTACGAGGCGGCCACGCTGATCTCCTTCGACGGCATGCAGATGCGAAGCGACATCGCGGCGCGGGCGGTCGAGAGGGTGGCGGCGGGCTAGCCCCAGCGAAGCCAGCCGAAGACAGCGCGAGAATTCCCCCCAAGGAAGCGAAGGAGAACGACATGGAGATAGCCGAGCCCGAGGGTACGCGCCCCAGCGAGACCGCCACCGAGGAGCCGATGCCCGAGGTCGAAGCGGCATTCGAGGAGATCGAGGTCGACGCTCCGCGGGTCGGGATCATCATGGGCTCGGCGAACGACAAGGCGAAGATGCAGCCGGCGGGGGAGGCGCTGCACGAGAAGGGGATCCGCTACGAGGTCCGGGTGATGAGCGCCCACCGAGACCCGGAGAAGGTTCGCGAGTACTGCCATGCGGCGCGGATGCGAGGCCTGAAGGTGATCATCGCCGCCGCCGGGATGTCCGCGGCGCTGCCGGGGGCGGCGGCGGCCCACACCGACCTGCCCGTGGTCGGGGTTCCCCTGACCGGTACGAGCCTCGGCGGCCTCGACGCGCTGCTGTCGGCGGTCCAGATGCCGCCCGGGGTGCCCGTTGGCTGCGTTGCAATCGACGGCGCCAAGAACGCCGGTTTGCTCGCCGCCCGCATAATCAATTCGTGATCGAGCGCTACACGCGCCCGGAGATGGGCGCGGTATGGACGGCCAAGCGCCGGATGGAGGGTTGGCTCGAGGTCGAGCTGGCCGCGATCGACGCCCTGGCGGCGGAGGGCACGGTCCCGCCCGAGGCGGCGCGCGCCTGTCGCGAGCGCGCCTCGTTCACGGTCGAGGCGGTCGACGAGCGCGAGCGGACCACGAGCCACGACGTGGCCGCCTTCGTCGACGTGGTCGCCGACTCGATCGGTCCCGAGGGCCGCTGGATCCACTACGGGCTCACCTCATCGGACGTCCTCGACACGGCGCTCGCCCTCCAGCTCGGCGAGGCGGGCGAGCTGATCAGCGCGGGGGCGCGCGACTATCGCGATGCGCTGATCGACCGGGCCCTCGAGCACCGCCAGACGCTGTCCGCCGGCCGCACCCACGGAGTCCACGCCGAGCCGACGACCTTCGGCCTGCGCCTCGCGGGCTTTGCGTTCGAGGCCGAGCGCAACCTGCGGCGGCTCGAGCGGGCGTTCGATGGCGTCCGCGTCGGCAAGCTGTCGGGTGCCGTCGGCACGTACGCCTCCCTCCCCCCGGCGGTCGAGCGGCGGGTGATGGAGTCGCTCGGCCTGCGCCGGGAGGACGTCTCGACCCAGGTCGTGCCCCGAGACCGTCACGCCGAGCTCTGTGGCGCGATCGCCCTCGCCGGGGCCGGGCTGGAGCGCTTCGCGACCGAGGTGCGCAATCTCCAGCGAACCGAGGTGCGGGAGGTCGAGGAGCCGTTCGGCTCCGGCCAGAAGGGCTCCTCCTCGATGCCGCACAAGCGCAACCCGATCCTCGCCGAGAGGCTGTGCGGGCTGGCCCGGGTCCTGCGGGGCTACGCGCAGACGGCGTTCGAGAACGTGGCGCTGTGGCACGAGCGTGATATCTCCCACTCGGGCGCCGAGCGCATCGTGCTCCCGGACTCCACAACCCTCCTCGACTACATGCAGCACCTCGCCGAGCGCGTCGCTCGTGACATGACCGTCGACGCAGCGCGGATGCGCGACAACATCGAGCTGACCCACGGGGCGCTCTACAGCCAGCGGGCGCTGACCGCCCTGGTCGAGTCGGGAATGCAGCGCGACGCCGCCTATCGAATCGTCCAGGAGTCGGCCCAACGCGCCTGGGACGAGGGCACGAGCTTCCGCGAGCTCCTGGCCCAGCGGCTCGCCGGCGACCCCGCCGCCCCCGGACGCGAAGCGGGAAGCTCCAGCGACCCCGCCGCCCCCGGACGCGAAGCGGAGGAGGCGGCGGGCATTGATTGGGACGCCGTCTTCGACCCCGGGGCGTACCTGGCTCATCTGCCCGAGCTGTTCGAGCGCCTGGAGGCGCTTCGGGACTAACGGCGACGCGCGGCGAGCAGTGCCGGGGTGCCACCCCGCGGCGAGAGGGTCACATTCCGGCGCACGATGCGCTCCGGCTGGTCGCTCGCGGGGCGCAGGTCGGCCCTGCGCAGGACGGTGCTGAGCACCACCCGCATCTCGAACTGGGCGAAGGTGCCGCCGATGCATCGTCGGGTGCCGCCACCGAACGGGACCCAGCTGTAGGTCTCCGGGCCGCCGTCCAGGAAGCGCTCCGGCCGGAACGCATACGGGTCGGGATAGACGTCGGGGCGGGTGTGGGCGAGGTAGATCGCCGGCATCACCACCGTCCCGACCGGAAGCCGATGGCCCCCCAGCTCGGCGGCGACCCGGAGCTGGCGGCCGACGAACGGGACCACCGGCCGGACCCGCAGGGTCTCCTCGGTCACCGCGTCGAGGTAGGCATGGCCGCCATCGTCGACCTCGGCCCGCAGACGGCGAAGCTTGTCCGGGGCGCGGAACAGCAGGTCGAACGCCCAGGCGAGCGCGGTCGCGGTCGTCTCGTGCCCCGCCATCAGCAGCGTCATCAGCTGGTCGCGCAGCTCACGATCGTCCATCACCGTGCCGTCCTCGAACCGCGCCGCGACCAGCAGCGACAGGATGTCCTCGCGGGACGCGAGGTCGGGGTCGGCCCGGCGATCGGCGATCTCTGCGAACAGCGCCTCGTCCGCCTCGGCCAGCATCCGCGCCACTCGGCGATGGGTCGGAAGCCGGCGCAGGCTCTCGATCGTCAGCCCGATCGCCAACGGAGAGCGGGTCGTGGCCAGGATCCCGACCAGGTTTCGCCGCAGCTCGGTGCGGCGGCGATCGTCCTCGACCCCGAACACCGCGCGGAGGATCACCTCGAGGGTGATCGCCTGCATGCTGGTGTGGAGCCGGATGGTGCCGTCCAACGGCCAGGCCGCGATCTCGCGCTCGGCGGCCTCGGTCATCACCTGTTCGTAGGCCCGCATCCGCTCGCCGTGGAACGGCGGCAGCATCAGCTTGCGGCGGCGCAGGTGCTCCTCGCCCTCGAGCAGCAGCAGCGAGCGCTGGCCGAGGATCGGGGCCAGGACGACGTTGCGCCCCGGCGCGATCGTGTTCTGGCGGTCGGCCGCGAACAGCCGCTTCAGCGAATCGGGGTCGGAGACGAAGACCATCGTCCCGGCCCGCAGCACGCGCGCCGTGAACGTCTCGCCATAGCGCCGCCGGCAGTCCTCGAGGAACTGGACCGGCCGCGCCACGAGGCGGGCCGTCTGCACCGCCGCCGGCAGCCGCGGCCCCGGAGGCAGGCCGTCGCCGCGCGACCGGGTCTCGGGGATCGTCGCTCGCGGTGGCGCGTCGGTCGCGGTCGGACCGGCCACGATCAGTGGGTTCGCGTGAAGCGCTCGACGGCCGCCATCAGCTCGTCCACCTTCTCCTCGGCCTCGGAGCCGCCCCGTCGAACGGCGTCGCGAACACAATGGTCCGCATGATCGGCAAGCAGCTTCACCGCCACGCCGTCGAGCGCCCGCTCGACCGCGGCGATCTGGGTGAGGACATCGATGCAATACGCCTGGTCGGCGACCATCCGGCCGAGGCCGCGAACCTGTCCCTCGATCCTCGACAGGCGCCGAAGGATCGCCTCCTTGTCCTCCAGATAGCCGGGATCCGCTTTGGATTCGGTGTCCATCCCGGCGAGTATATACGGGTAGGGGGTATGGTTGCACGACCGGCCCGGCTATCCGGACGCGATCGACGGGTCCGTGCCGACGAACTCGCGGAGGGCTCGCTTCCCGCCACTCGTGATCGGCTCCCCATGGGCGAACAGCAGCGCCTCGAAGTCACGGTCGAGGAGGCGGCTCAGGGAGGCCCGCAGGCCGCGCTTGACCTCCTCCGGGTCCTCGCCGAGCAACCAGTCGGGGACGAAGTCGAGGTCGCCGTAGTGGATCAGGCCGTCGGCCAGCGCGAGCATTCCTGGGCCCAGGTCGAGGTGAAGCGCCGTCTCGTCGGGACAGATCGCCCCCACCTCGAGGGCCGTGATCCGCGGAGCGAGCTCGTCCCCGAATCGGAACCCCTCGACCTCGGGGCCGCCCTCGAACTCGTGCAGGCCCGCATCGTGACAGAGCACCGGGCAGCCGAACTCGCCGCGGATCTCGTCGCTCTGACGGTAGTGGTGGCGGTTGGTGAGCACGATTCGCTCCGGCTCGCGCCCGGCCCGGAACCAGGCCAGGCCCTCGGGCGACAGCATCGGGTCGATCAGGGTTCCCGAGTCGACCACGTAGTAGGAGCTGACCTCGATCTTGATCTTCGGGTGAGGTGCCTTCCAGTGATAGACGCCGGACGCGATCTCCTCCACCATGCCTCCTTCCTCCGGCCCTCGAGGGGCTCCGGGTCCGTTGTTAGCATCGGCCAGGCCCGATGGAGAGTACGACCGCCCTCGCCGATCTTCACCTCCATTCGACCGGCAAGGTCCGCGAGATGTACGAGGTCGACGGCGACCTGCTGATGGTCGCCTCGGACCGGATCTCCGCCTACGACGTGATCATGCCGAACCCGATTCCCGACAAGGGCAGAGTGCTGACCCAGATGTCGCTGTTCTGGTTCGAGAGCACCGCGCCGCTATGCTCGAACCACTTCGTCTCCGAGCAGGTGCCCCAGGAGGTGGCGGGAAGGGCGATCCGCGTCAAGCGCCTCGACATGTATCCGATCGAGTGCGTGGTGCGTGGATACCTGTCGGGCTCGGGCTGGCGCGAGTACCGGGAGTCGGGCTCGGTCTGCGGCATCGAGCTGCCCGCCGGCCTGCGCGAGTCCGATCGGCTCGCCGAGCCGATCTTCACACCCGCCACCAAGGCCGACGTGGGGGACCACGACGAGAACGTCGACTTCGAGCGGGCCGCCCAGATCATCGGCGACCGCCCGCTGATGGAGGAGCTGCGGCGGGTCTCGATCGCCCTCTACGCGCATGCCGCCGCGCACGCCGAGCGGCGCGGCCTCATTCTCGCCGACACCAAGTTCGAGTTCGGCGCCTCGCCCGGCGCCGAGGTCGTCCTCGCGGACGAGGTCTTCACGCCCGACTCGTCCCGCTTCTGGCCCGCAGACGAGTACGAGCCGGGGCGGCCTCAGCGGTCATTCGACAAGCAGTACCTGCGGGATTGGCTCGACGAGATCGGCTGGGATCACCGCCCGCCAGCGCCGGAGCTTCCCGAGGAGGTGATCGCGAACACGCGCGCCCGGTACCTGGACGCCTACGAGCGGATCACCGGCCGATCGCTGGCTCAGACCTCGTAGCCCAGCTCGGCGAGCAGCTTCCCGGCCACGCTCTCGAACGCCTCCCGATCGTCGGCCGACATCTCGGTCCGCCAGCGCCCGACCCGGCTCGAGCTCGGCGGGCTGGAGACCAGCTCGTGCTGGCGCTTGCGCTCCTCGGCGGTGATCGTCCCGCCGCCCAGCGGATGGAAGTCGTGGTGCACCTCGCTCATCCGCTCCTCGGCGCCACGGTGGTACTCGAGCATGCCGGCGTCCCACGGCAGGTCGGCGAAATCGGCGATCCGCCGCAGGAGCGGCTCGGGGTCGGCGACCAGGTCCTCGTAGCGGAGCTCCATGTAGGTCCCGGGCGCCAGTCGCCGAGCCCGGTGTCGTGCCCGGCTGAGCTCGTCGACCCATTTCGCGGCCGCCGCCTGAACGTCGCCCGGTCCCCAGCTGACCTCGCTCAGCGACAGCGCGACATCGCGGCCGTCGCGGATCAGGTGGATGAAGTGCGCCTCGGGCAGGGCACGCTGGATCCGCTTCGCCTTCCACGTGTAGGGGGGGGACTTGTCGCCCCATCGCGGCTTGCCCACGTCCGCCGCGTAGGCTTCGTAGAAGGAACGGGCGGCGTCCCCGGCGGTCAGCGGGTCGTGCTCGGCCATCCGGCGGCGAATCTCCTCCGGATCGAGGTCGATGTCGCCCCAGCGCGGGTGGCTCGTGATCAGCTCCATCGCCCGCGCGCGAAGCTCGGGACCCTCGATTCCCTCGTCGACCCAGCGATCGAAGTGCGTGAACAGCCGCGGGAGGAAGTGGGTCTCGGGCGGGATGGTGAGCTCGGAATGCGCGTCCAGCATGAGGCGAAGAAGCGTGGTGCCGGAGCGAGCGATCCCGACCACGAACGGCGCCGGAGCCCGCTGCGTGTCGCGTCGACCCCGGCGGCGGATGCCGTTCGGTCGGCGAATCCCCCGCCTCCTCGTGCCGTCGAGCAGTCCCATGGGCGTCGTTACTCTTACACGTCTGGTGGACCGGCTGAGGCCCTGGAACGCGCCCCTCGAGATCCCCGACTGCCCCCGCGGATGGGAGACGGGGGCCCCCACGTACGTCGGGATCGGCGCGCAGCGCTGCGGGACCAGCTGGTGGTACGACTCGATGCGCCGCCACCCGCGGATCAGACGCTCCCCGCTCGGCAAGGAGGTCCACTACTTCGACCGCTTCTGGCGCGGCGACGCTCCGGAGGACATCGCCGCCGAGTACGCATCGCTGTTCCCCCGGCCCGCGGGCCAGCTGGTCGGCGAGTGGACGCCTCGCTACCTGGCCGACTTCTGGTCGATCCGCCTGCTCCATCGTGCCGCCCCCGAGGCTCGCATCCTGGTCATGCTCCGGGACCCGGTGGCCCGCTATCGCTCCGCAGTCGCGCGGCTGCAACGGATGGCCGAGGAACAGGGTGACCGGGTTCGGATGCCGTCTATCGGCGACGCCACCTGGCGCGGCTTCTACTTCCAGCAGCTTCGCCACGTGTTCGAGTTCTTCCCCCGCGAGCAGGTGCTCGTGCTTCAGTTCGAGCGCTGCGTCCAGGACCCGATCGCCGAGATGGAGCGCACCTGGCGCTTCGTCGGCGTCGACCCGCCCTCAGAGCCGCCCGAGCGCCTGCTCAAGCACCGGCAGGCCGGGCGCGGCACCCCGCAGCTCGAGCCCGACCTGGGCGGCGAGCTCGCCGAGCGATACCGGGAGGATTCCGCCCGCCTGGCCGAGCTCTGCCCCGAGATCGACCTCTCCCTGTGGACGAGCGTCGCCGGCGAGGGCCGGGCCCGAGGCGCCGTGGTGGCCGACGCCGCGGCCCGCTGACCGCCGACCCGCCGACGACGACGCCCGGCCCGGTCGGCCCCTGCCCCGATCAGCCCGCGGGCTGGGGGGCGGCGGGTCTCCCCAGGGCGCGGAGGTAGTCCCGCAGCCGGGTGTCCTCGAGCAGATCGCCGCCTTCCTGCTCGGCGACCTGCTCTCGGTAGTGATCGCGAAGGCCGCCCCGCTCCCAGAGCTCGTACAGGCGGCGCCAGGTGCGGCCGATGCGGTCCGGGAGCTCGCGATTGCGGGCGTATGCCCGGCCGCCCTTGACGATCTTGTTCTCGAACTGGGCGTAGGCGCGCATCGGGAAGTGAAGGATCTCGATCGACCCGTCGTCGACGGGCTCCCCCAGGTCCGGCCCCTCGACGCGATGGTTGCCCTGAACGACGGTGATCTCCGGGTGGGCGCGGTGGGCCACCTTGGGCGGCAGGGGCTTGCCGAGTGGGTTCAGCGACTCGCGCTCGCGGAGCGTCATCCGCTCCCAGAACGGGCGCCCATCCTCCGGGCGCGGCACGAAGTTGGTGCGGTGGGCGACCACGATGCCGACCTCGCCTCCGAGCTCCTCGAACGCGGACCGCACGGTGCCGGTGCGCGGCCACCAGAACTCGTCGGCGTCGGCGTTGATCACCCAGTCCGCCCCCTGGTCCGCCGCCAGCCTGGCCATCTTCGTCACCCAGCGGCCCTGCGAGTAGTCGTCGGCGGGCTCGAGCAGCAGCTCCACCAGCCCGCGGTCCTCGTAGCCACGAAGGATGTCTAGCGTTCGGTCCTCGGAGCCGTTGTCGGTGACGATCACCCGATCGACGCCCTGGGCGAGGTGGAAGTCGAGGTTCTCGCCGACGATGTCCTCCTCGTCGCGCACCAGCAGGGTCATGAACAGCTTCACGTCGCTGATTCCTAGCACCTCGAGCGGGTTCGAACGCGTCCATACAATCCCGCCCTTGGTCGAGGCCGAGCGCGAAAACCCTTCGGTGCGCGTCGCGATGGCGTACAAGATCCGCGACGAGGGGGACGTCCTCGAGGACAACCTGCGCTTCCACCACGCGCTCGGAGTCGATCACTTCATAGTCACCGACAACGGGTCCACCGACGAGACGGTCGAGATCCTCGCCCGCTACGCGGAGGCCGGACTGCTGACCGTGATCAGGGCGCCCGACACGGACTACCGCGAGGAGGGGGCGCGCTGGATGACCGAGATGGCTCGAATGGCGGCCACGGAGCTCGGCGCCGACTGGGTCGTCCACACCGACGCCGACGAGTTCTGGTGGCCGATCGAGGGCTCGCTGAAGCAGGTTCTCGCCTCCGTCGACCAGCGCTACGGGGTCCTGATCGCTCCGCGCTGCGAGTTCATCGGCAGGCCCGACGGCCCTGGCTCGTTCGCGGACCGGTTGACGATCCGCGAGGCTCGGGCCCGATACCAGCCGAAGGTGGCGCATCGCGCCGACCCGGATGTCGTCATGCTCGACCGGGGGCCGCACGACGTCGCGGCGCTGGGCCCGTCCGGCGACGTCGCCGACGGCGTCCGCCCACCCGGGCGCCCCGTCCACCGGGTGATCCGCAACCGCGAGCTGGGGGCGAGTTCGTGGCCCGAGGAGGAGCTGCGGCTGGTCTGGGCGCCGTGGTGGCCGGTCCGGATCCTCCACTTCCCGGTCCGCTCGGCGGCTCAGTTCAAGCGACGCACCCAGATCGCGATCTTCGAGGGCATGTTCCCCGACCGGGGGCGCTTTCGGCGCCTGCGTGAGCACTACGAGCAGGGCCGCTTCTCCGAGCTCTACGACGAGCTGATCTTTGACCAGTCCGAGGTCGATGCGGGACTCGGCGAGGGCCGGCTGGTCGTCGATCAGCGGTTCGCTCGCCTGCTCGCGCGGTGTCCCGATCCGCTCGCGGGGGGGTCCTCCGGCACGCTTCGGGTCGAGCCCGATCCCGAGGAGCTGGAGCGCGACCGCGCCGAGCTGGAGTTCGACGCGATGCACACTCTGGCGCGCACCAGCCGCTGGCTGATGGTCAATCGCGATCGAAACCGCGAGCGAATGGCGAAGCTGATCGAGCAGCGGGATGCGGCGCAGGCCCGAGCGGGGGGCCTTGGGCGCCGGCGAGAAGCGCGGCGGCTCGGTCCCTGGAGCCGGCTGCGCCGGGCCCTCGGGCGCCGGCGAGGCTGAACGGGCGACGCCCAGGGCGGGCGGGCGTCGCTGACGCGGCCGCTCGGCTACTGGCTATCGTTCGGCCGATGTCGCGCTACCTGGTCACGGGCTGTGCGGGATTCATCGGGTCCACGCTGGTCGATGCGCTGCTCGCCGACGGCTGCGAGGTCGTCGGCATCGACGGCTTCACCGACTACTACCCCCGCGATCGCAAGGATGCCGCGATCGCGGCGGCGCGCTCGGACCCGGCCTTCGAGCTGATCGAGCACGACCTCGGCGAGGCTCCTCCACCCCCCGCGGCCCTCGAGGGAGTGGCCGGGATCTTCCATCTCGCCGCCCGGCCCGGGGTGCGCGCGAGCTGGGGAGCTGGATTCGAGCCGTACCTGCACGACAACGCCCTGGCCACGCATCTGGTCGCCGAATCCGCCGCCGACCGCGGGCTCCGGCTGGTGTTCGCGTCATCCTCGTCGGTGTACGGCGACGCGCTCGCCCACCCGACGTCGGAGGATGCGCCACCGGCCCCGGTCTCCCCCTACGGGGTCACCAAGTTGACCTGCGAGCACCTGCTGGGGGCCCACTCCAGGAACTTCGGCCTCGACTACGTGGCGCTGCGCTACTTCACCGTCTATGGGCCGCGCCAGCGTCCGGACATGGCGTTCGCCCGGATCATCGAGGCCCTGGTCGCCGGATCGCCCTTCGAGGTGTACGGCGACGGCCGCCAGTCGCGGGACTTCACCTTCGTCCAGGACGCCGTCGCGGCCACGATCGCCGCCATGCACAAGGGCGCGTCGGCCGCGACCTACAACGTCGGCGGAGGCAGCGAGGCGACGCTGCGAGAGTCGGTGGCGATCCTCGAGGAGCTGAGCGACCGCACCCTCGACGTCCGCTACACCAAGGAGGCAGCGGGCGACGTTCGTCGGACGCTGGCGGACACGCGGCGAATTCGCGGCGAGCTCGGCTGGGAGCCCGCGGTCGAGCTTCGGGCCGGCCTGGCGAGCATGCTGGAGGCGACCGGGGCGATCGTCCCCGCCGGTCGCGACAACGGCTGAGAAGGCGGGGGCCGTGCGCCTTGCGATGACCATCCTCGTCCGCGACGCCGAGGACCTGATCGAGACCAACCTCCGCTACCACCGGGCGCAGGGGGTCGACCTGTTCCTGATCGGCGACAACGGGTCCACCGACCGGACGCTCGAGATCCTCGAGCCCTACCGCGAGGCCGGCCTGGTCGAGCTCGACCGCATCGAGGGTGACGCGCGCCAGGCGTGGTCGGAGGGCCGAACGATGCTCGCCCGAAAGGCCTACGAGATGGGCGCCGACTGGGTGGTCCACGACGACCACGACGAGTTCTGGTGGCCGATGACGGGAACCCTGAAGGAGGCCCTGGCGGCGATCCCCGAGCGGTTCGGGCTCGTTTCCGCCCCCCGCACCGAGTTCGTCGCCCGCCCCGGCGAGGAATTCTGGCCCGAGCGTCTGACGGTGCGCGAGGCTCGCTTCAGGCGACCCCCGAAGATCATCCACCGTCCTCATCCCCAGGTGAGGATCAGACAGCCCCACCCGGTCGACATCTGGATCGATCAAGGCGGCTCACCTCGCGACGGGCTGGTCGGCAGGCCCGTCCGCCGTGCTCGGGAGGCCCACTCGGAGGCCAGCGAGCTCGAGCTGCTCCTGTCGCCCACGTTCTCGATCGGCGTGCTGCATTTCCCGGTTCGCTCCCTGAAGCAGTACACGCGCCTCGTCGGGTTGGCGGTCGCCAACGGCGATCTGGGCCGCGACGAGGAGACGCGGAGGGTGCGGGACGCCTACCAGGCCGGGCGCCTGGAGGAGATCTATCGCGAGATGTTGTTCTCCGACGACGAGATCGACGACGCCGTCGAAGCGGGCCGCCTGACCGAGGACACCGGCTTCCGCGACTACCTGCGCGCCTGCGGGGATCCGCTCACCGCGGCGGACGGCCCGGGCCCGCCGGCCGATGTGCTCGCCTGGTCGCAGGAGCGGCGAGAGCGCGAGCTGGCGGAGCTTCAGGCCGACGGCATGTACACGCTGAGCCGCTACCTGCAGACGATCGCCTACCGGCGCCTCAGCGACCGCGAGCTGCGCGCCGAGGCCCGCGACGCCGTGCAACGGCTGGAGCGGATCGAGTCGAGCTGGTGGTGGCGGATGCGACCGCGCACCCACGTACTCGCTCGACGGCTGCGACGCACCAGGTCGAGACTGGGACGGGCTCGCGGAAACGGCCTTCCACCGGCGGGACCGGAGGATGGCCCGTGAAGCTCGCGATGACGCTGATCGTTCGCAACGAGGCGGACATCATCGAGGACAACCTCCGCTACCACCGGGCGCAGGGAGTCGACTTCTTCGTCGTCCTGGACAACGGCTCCACCGACGGCACGATCGAGATCCTCGAGCCCTACGAGCGGGCCGGGATCCTGAAGCTGGTGCAGATGCCGGGCACGATGCTGACCATCCAGCGCAAGGGCAACACGCTGATCGCGCGGCTCGCCCACGAGATGGGCGCGGACTGGGTGTTCCACAACGATGCCGACGAGTTCTGGTGGCCGGTGAACGGCAACCTCAAGGAGGCGTTCGAGTCGATCCCTGACGACCAGGGCGTCGTGCTCGCCCCCCGAACCGAGTTCCTTCCCAGGCCGGACGGCCCCGGGTCGTTCGCCGAGCGGCTGACGATCCGTGAGGCGCGGTTCCGGCGACCGCCAAAGACGGCCCACCGCACCCACCCCGCGATCAAGCTGTGGTCGGCCCATCCGATCGATCTCTGGGTGAAGCGGGAGGACCCTCCGCGCAGCGGGCTGGTGGGCAAGCCCGTCCTCCGGATCGAGGCGAGCCACAGAGAGGAGCGCGAGCTCGACCTGGTGCTGGCGCAGGACTTCCCGGTCGGCGTCCTCCACTTCCCGCTTCGATCGTTCGAGCAGTACCGCAAGAAGGTCGCAATCGCCGACGACAACCGAATGTGGGAGCGAAACGAGGAGACGCGAGCCCTCCACGACGCTTACCAATCCGGGCGCCTCGAGGAGGTGTTCGAGAACCTGACTGTGGACGACGAGGCGGTGGCCAGGGGGCTGGCCGAGGGATGGTTGCTCGAGGACACGGACTTTCGCGATTACCTGCTGGCCTGTCCCGGAGTGTTCGAGGAGGGCCAGTCCCCGCCGGGAGCTCGCGCCTGGCCCGAGGAGCGGCGTCGATCGGCGCTCGCCGGTTTGAGGCAGGACGGCATGTACGCGATCAGCCGCTACATGCAGACGGTTGCCTCCAAGAAGCGAAAGCGCCACACTCAGCTTCGCGAGCTGAAGCAGCTCCGCGCTCGCGTCAAGGAGTCGAAGCGGGAGCTCCGTGAGCTGCGGCGGCGCTCTCGGCGGCTGGAGCGGCGCTCGCTGCGCCTCGAGAAGGTCGAGCACAGTCGCTGGTGGAGGATGCGACCGCGGCTGCCACGCCAGCGCCGCCCCGGGCACTAAGTTGGGCGGGTGAAGGCGAAGATCCTGATCCGGCCGAAGCAGGGAATCCTCGACCCGCAGGGGAAGGCGATCGAGCGCGCCCTGCCCGCCCTCGGGTTCGAGGGGGTCTCGGGGATCAGGGTCGGGCGCCTGGTCGAGCTGGAGGCCGCCTCGACGGACCGCCTCGCGGAGCTTTGCGAGAAGCTGCTCGCCAACCCGCTGATCGAGGACTACGAGATCGAGCTCGAGAACGGCGGATGACATTCGGGATCCTGCAGTTCCCGGGGAGCTGCGACGACCGCGATGCGCTGCTCGCCTGCCGCCGGGTTGCGGAAGCGCGGCTCGTCTGGCACGCCGACGTCGAGCTCGGTGACGTCGACGTCGTCGTCGTGCCCGGCGGCTTCTCATACGGCGACTACCTTCGAGCGGGGGCGATCGCGCGGTTCGCGCCGGCCATGGAGGCGGTGGCGCGACACGCCGAAGCCGGGGGCCTCGTGCTCGGGATCTGCAACGGCTTCCAGGTCCTCTGCGAAGCGGGGCTCTTGCCCGGAGCGCTGCTCCCGAACGATCCGCTGCGCTTCGTCTGCCGCCAGGTCGAGGTGGTGGTCGAGAACGCCGAGACGGCGTTCACGCGCGGCACCCGTCTGGGCCAGCGGCTCTCGATCCCGGTCAAGCACCAGTCGGGCCGCTACTTCGCGCCGCCCGAGCAGCTCTCCGAGCTCGAGGCCCGCGGCGGGACGGTGCTCCGCTACGCGCCGGGCCACAACCCGAACGGGTCGGCGCACGAGATCGCCGGGATCGTCAGTGAGCGAGGCAACGTGATGGGGCTGATGCCGCACCCGGAGCACGCCGTGGACCCGCTGACCGGCTCCGAGGGCGGCCTGGCGATCTTCAACTCCCTGGCCGCCTCGGTCACCCGGCGCGAGCGGTCGCCGCTCAGCGCCTAGCCGATTGATCCCCAGATCCCTATCCGGGCTAGTTCGTGTTGTGAACAGCGAACCTCGGCGCGAGTGAACGATTCGGTACCGCATATGGCCCCAACCCCTCAGTCGTCGTGTCCGGAGTCGGCGCCGATCCCCATCCAGGGAGCTACCGGGCATCCTCGAGCAGCACCGGGGCTCGGAGCTCGGTCAGCTCGCCGCCGAGCTCGGGGTCGATCAGCTGCCGGTAGAACTCATCGTCGCGCTGGATCAGCTCGAAGACCTGCTCGTTGATCCGGGCGAGCTCCGCGCCGAGCGTCCTCCGGTAGCGCCTCAGGGGATCGATTCGCTTCCGGACGCGGCCCCCGAGCCCGTCGCGCGGAAGTCGGGCAGCCAGCCGGCCTCGCAACGTCGAGTTGAGCCGGTCCTCGACCGACGCCCTCCACAGCCTCCCGCCCGCGGTGAGCCGAAAGCCACCGCCGTGGTGATAGACGACGTCGTCATAGACACCGAACTGCAGCGGGTGGGGGTTGACCTGGTTGGTGCGCAGCATCGGGTACCACTCGATGCCGGCATCCTCGAGCAGGCCGAGCAGGTTGCCGCCCACGTCGGTGACCTCCTTGCCTTGGGGATTCGTCCAGGTGCGACCGCGACGCCAATCGCCGGGAAGCCGGCGCCAGAATCCGGCCGTCGTGACGCAGAAGGAGGGGTGGGGCTGGGGGTCGCCGTTGTTCTCGTCCCTCCTCACGGCGACCAGGGGGTAGCGCTCGAGCTTGTCCCGCAGGTACGGCCCGATCGGGGCGATGGGAAACGCGTCGCCGTCCATGAAAACGATCAGCTCGTCGTCCTCGGCTGCGTGGGAGACAAGGTCGCCGAGCAGCGTCAGCTTGAGCTCGTGCCGGTCGACCGGGACATCCGTCGCGTAGAAGAATCGGTGCGCTTGGCCTCTCAGCTCCTCGTCGATCCACGCATAGACGCGGTAGGGGCGGTCGAGGTTGCGCTCGAGGTAGCGAAGCTGGATATCGATCCAGCGGTCAGAACGCCAGTGCACGGTCGCTATGTGGATCATGGGGCTGGACGCGGCCTCCGCGGCTTCGGTGTCCGGATCTCCGGGGGCGAGGGCGCGCGAGACCTGGATGGCCCCGGGCGGCGCGGGCGTTCGGGCGCTAGATTAAATCCGATGTCTCCCCCCTGCGGCGTCGCGGCGTGAGCACCAGGCGAGGGAGCGGAACGCTGGCCGCGCTGGGCGTGGCGCTGCGGCGACCGCCGGCTGCCGCGGGGTTGCGGGAGAAGGCGATCGTCGCAGTCCTCGGCATGCACCGTAGCGGCACCTCGGCGATCGCCGGGATGCTCCAGGAGCACGGCGTGGAGCTGGGGCCGGTCTCGGAGCAGGCTCGCTTCAACGCCCGCGGCAATCGCGAGATCAGGGAGCTGAACCGGCTTCACAACTCGATCCTGGAGCGGAGCGAAGGCTCGTGGTGGGATCCACCGACGCAGCCCCGCCTGAGGCGCGGCGACTTCAAGAGGCGCGACGAGATCCTCGGGGCGATCGAGGGCCCGACGATCGGGGTCAAGGATCCCCGGATGCTGCTCCTGCTCGGCCTCTGGCGCGATCTCGAGCCGAAGCCGATCGGCGTGATTCGCAACCCGGTCGCGGTGCGGAAGTCGCTCGAGAGGCGCGCCCGCGAGCGCGCCGAGCGCCACCCGCAGCTCTCGTCGATCCAATGGGAGCAGCTGTGGACCGTCTACAACCGGGCGCTGCTCGAGGAGCTCGAACGCGACCCGTTCCCGGTCATCGACTTCGACCGCCACGCCGAGCTCGACGAGCAGATCCGCTCCGCGCTCGCCTTCCACGGACTCGAGGGGGGCGCCGAGTCGAGCTTCTTCGAGCGCGAGCTGGTGGGCCACCACGTGGACGAGTGGCGCTCGGAGGTCGTCTTTCAGGAGGCGCTCGAGCTCTGGGACGAGCTGGCACGTCGCTGGGTCGCCTAGCGCCGTGCCAGCGACGATACTGGCGCGGTGAGCATCACCGACCAGACCCCGCACCGTGAGCTCGGGCTGACCGACGCCGAATACGAGCGGATCTGTGAGCTCCTGGAACGCCGCCCGAACCGGGTCGAGCTGGCGATGTTCTCGCTGCTGTGGTCGGAGCACTGTGCCTACAAGCACTCGCGAAAGCTGCTTCGCCGCCTCCCCACCGAGGGCCCCCAGGTGCTCCTCGGCCCGGGCGAGAACGCGGGCGCGGTCGACGTCGGGGAGGGGCACGCGGTCGCCTTCAAGGTCGAGTCCCACAACCATCCGAGCGCCGTGGAGCCGTTCCAGGGCGCGGCGACGGGCATCGGCGGCATCCTCCGCGACGTGTTCGCGCTGGGGGCGCGACCGATCGCCGTCCTGGACTCGCTTCGCTTCGGGGAGCTCTCCTCGCAGCGCTCCCGCTACCTGCTCGACCAAGTGGTGGCCGGGATCGGCCACTACGGCAACTCGATCGGGGTGCCCACGGTTGGCGGCGAGATCTACTTCGAGGCCCCCTACGAGCACAACTGCCTCGTCAACGCGATGTGCGTGGGGCTGGCCCGCGCGGACCGCATGGTGCGCTCGGCCGCCGCCGGGCCCGGCAACGCGCTGGTGCTGCTGGGCGCCTCGACGGGCCGCGATGGAATCGGCGGTGCCTCGGTGCTGGCCTCCGCCGAGCTGACCGAGGGCGAGAAGCGAAGGCCGAGCGTCCAGATCGGCGATCCGTTCGAGGAGAAAAAGCTGATGGAGTGCTGCCTGGAGCTGCTCGACCGGGGGCTGCTCGTGGCCCTTCAGGACCTGGGCGCCGCGGGCCTCACCTCATCGGCCGCCGAGATGGCGGCCGGCGGCGGGACCGGAGTCGAGATCGCGGTCGACAGGGTGCCCCTGCGGGAGGCGGACATGGAGGCGTTCGAGATCATGATCTCGGAGTCCCAGGAGAGGATGCTCGCCGTCATCGATCCCGCCACAGCGGACGAGGTGATGGCGGTCTGCGATCGCTGGCAAACGGGAGCGGCGGCGATCGGGCAGGTCACCGACACCGGGGCGATTCGGATCACGCGGCAGGGCGAGACCGTCGCCGAGCTGCCGGTCTCGGCGTTGGTCGACGGCTGCCCGCTCTACGACCTGGAGCCCGAGCAGCCGGACGAGTGGATGTATGGGAACCGGGTGGGGTTGGAGCGGGGCATCGATCCGGATCGCGTCCTCAGCGCCCTGCTCGCGTCGCCCAGCGTCGCCTCGAAGCGCTGGGCGTTCGAGCAGTACGACTCGATCGTTCAGTCTCGAACCGTGCGCCGGCCGGAGTCGGCCGACGCAGCCGTGTTGCGGCTCGACGAGACCGGGAGGGCGATCGCGGTGGCGATCGACGGGAACGGGCGCCGCGTCGCCTGTGACCCCTATCGGGGAACGATCGAGGCGGTGCTGGAGTGTGCGCAGAACCTCGCCTGCGTCGGGGCCCGGCCTCTGGGGCTGACCAACTGCCTCAACTTCGGCAACCCCGAGAGGCCGCATGTCGCCTGGCAGCTGGAGCGCGCGATCCAGGGGTTGGCGGACGCCTGCGAGGAGCTTCAGGTGCCGGTCGTGGGCGGCAACGTCTCGCTCTACAACGAGACCGAGGCGGGACCCATCTATCCGACTCCGGTGGTCGGCATGGTCGGCGACCTCCCCGATCCCGGGCGCGCGGCCGGGATCGCGCTCCGCGAGGGCGACGAGATCGCCCTGGTGGGGCCCTTCGCGCCGTCCGTCGCCGGGTCCGAGCTGGCGAAGCTGCGCGGCGATCTGGGGCCCGGGCTCCCGGGCGCCTCGATCGGCGCCGTCGGGGCGGCGATCGAACTGGTCCGCGACGCCGTGCGCACGGGGACGATCGCCGCCGCGCACGACGTCAGCGACGGGGGGCTCGCCTGCGCGCTGGCCGAGGGCGCGATCTGCGGCGGGGTCGGGGTCGAGATCGACCTCGACCGGCTGGTCGAGCTTCGCGGCGCCTCCGGCGAGGCCTGTCTGTTCGGCGAGGGGCCTGGCGGGCTGCTCGTCGCCGGCCCAGCGGAAGCGCTGGACACACTGGGCGCCACGGGGCGCGATGGAGGGGTGGACGTGATCGCGATCGGGCGGGCGGGCGGCGATCGGATCGAGATCTCAGCCGCCGAGTCCGGCGTCTCGCTGTCGCTCGAGGACGCCCAGCGCGCCTGGCGCTCGTTGCGGCCCGGCTGATCGGAGCCCTCGGGCTGGTTCGCTACCATCCGCCGCTCGCAGGCGTGGTGGCAGGGACCATCGCCAGCCCGCGCTGGCGATCGCCTCGCGGCGCCGCTTCGCCTCAATCGACTCGAGCCGTTCATTGATGCCACTTCGTACTCACCACAGGCTCGCGCTCGGCACCGCCGCCCTGCTCGCGGCGGTCGGCGTGGGCCTGTCCGCCTCTGGCGCGGCGGCGACCGGGACGAGCGTCGCTCGAGGCCCCAACGATCAGCCGAACATCGTCCTGATTCAGGCCGACGACCAGACCCTGAGCCAGCTGACGGCCAAGGCGATGCCGAACACGACACGATTGCTCGCCCGCGGCGGCACGCGGTTCCTGGATTACAACGCGACCACCGCGCAATGCTGTCCCTCCCGTGCCTCGTTGATCACCGGCCAGTACGCGCACAACGACGGGGTGACGTCGAACGGCGTCGGCTATGGCGGGCTGGTCGACAAGGACAACGTCCTCCCGGTATGGCTGCAGCGGGCGGGTTACCTGACCCTGCACGTGGGGAAGTTCATGAACGGCTACGAGAAGTACGCCCACCCCGCGTCGCTCGTCCCGCCGGGTTGGGACCAGTGGTACAGCTTCCTCGGCGGCACCAGGTACTACGACTACGACCTGTACGCGAACGGGACCGTCATCCATCGCGGAAGCAAGCCTGGCGCCAACGCCACTCAGGTGGCCAACCGGAAGGCCGTCCAGCTGATTCGAAGCTGGGCGTCGGAGGCGATCCCGATCTACCTGCAGCTCGACGAGCCGGCGCCGCACATCGCCTCGCAGCACGATCCGTTCGGCGACTGCGGGCGCGCTCCGATCCCCGAGCCGCGTGACGAGGGAGCGTTCAAGCACGCGCAGCTGCCGCGACCTCCGTCGTTCAACGAGCGTGACATGGACGACAAGCCGCCCTTCCTGGGCTCCGCGCCCAAGCTGGGCCGCGCCGAGGTGAGCAAGGTCCGCCGGCGATGGCGTTGCGCGCTCGCCTCCCTCCAGGGCGTCGACCGCGGCGTCGCGCGGGTCTACCGGGCGATCAAGCACGCCGGCCTGCTCGACAGGACCGTGTTCATCTTCATCTCCGACAACGGGCAGTTCTACGGCGAGCACCGGATCGCCAAGGGCAAGGTGCTCCCCTACCAGGAGGCGGTTCACCTGCCGCTGGTGATCAACGCGCCGCGTCGCTATCTGAACGGGGCGCGTCCGGCGAGGAAGGTCCGCAAGCCGGTGGGCAACATCGACCTCGCGCCGACCATCCTCGGCTTCGCCCACGCGCGGCCGTGCCCCGGCAACGGGCCCTGCCGCACGATGGACGGACGGTCCCTGAAGCCGCTTTTGAAGGGCTCGGGAAGGTGGCCGCGGCACCGCGGCCTGCTGACCGAGTACAGGGCGGCGAGCCCGGGGAAATACGCGACCTGCCAGTTCGCCGGGGTCCTGACCCGCGAGAAGGTCTACGTCGAGCATTCGCAGGTGGTCGACGCGAAGACCGGCCAGTGCGTGCCCAGCGACCAGGTCGAGCGCTACGACCTCAACCGCGACCGCTTCGAGCTCCACAACCAGTGCTTCGGAGGCAAGGCCGGCAACTGCCCGCTCGACAGCGCCCAGTCGGATCTCGACGCCCGCCTGAGCCAGCTTCGCGGCTGCGCCGGAATCGACGGGCGCGATGAGCGGGTCGGCGGGCGCCCGTTCTGCGAGTAGCGCAGGCGGCTCGGGGGCGACGCCGGCGGACGGGCGGGCACCCGCGCGGCCGGGGGGGCCGATCCGGTGCCGTTGCTACCCTGCCGTTGCAGGCGGCCTTCGCCTGCCTCGGAAGCTCGATCCCGCAAGCAGCGAAGCCCTGATGATCTCCAGCGAGCGGCCTGCTCCGGACCGCGACGGCCCGCACGATGAGTGCGGGGTGTTCGGTGTCTACGCGCCCGGGCACGACGTCGCGCGGCTCGCGTACTTCGGCCTCTACGCGCTCCAGCACCGCGGGCAGGAGTCGGCGGGGATCGCCACCTGCGAGGGCGGCCACATCACCACCCTGCGCGATACGGGGCTGGTCTCCCAGGTCTTCGACGAGGAGAAGCTGCGCGCGCTCGAGGGGGACATGGCGATCGGCCATGTGCGCTACTCGACCACGGGCGGCGGGTCGTGGGAGAACACCCAGCCCGTGTGGCGCGACGACGGCCGCGAGGTGGCCCTCGCCCACAACGGCAACCTGACCAACGCGGTCGAGCTCCACAACGAGCTCCGCGAGCGCGGGCTTCGGTTTCGCGGCACCTCCGACTCGGAGATCATCGCGGCGCTGCTCTCGGTCGAGGAGGCGCGGCCGATCGAGAACGCGGTCGAGGCGGTGATGCCGCGGCTGCGGGGCGCCTACTCGACGGTGGTGATGACCAAGCGGGCCGTGGTCGCCTTCCGCGATCCCCATGGCGTCCGCCCGCTCTCGCTGGGCAGGCTGGGCGACCGCTACGTGATCGCCTCGGAGAGCTGCGCGTTCGACATCATCGGGGCCGAGCTGTTGCGCGAGGTGGCCCCGGGCGAGCTGATCTCCCTGACCGAGGGTGGGATCGAGTCGCGGCAGGTGGTGGGTGGCGAGCGCCCGGCGAAGTGCGTCTTCGAACACATCTACTTCTCCCGCCCGGACACGCGGCTGGACGGACGGGTCCTACAGCAGGTGCGGGGGCGAATGGGGGAGATCCTCTGGCGCGAGGCCCCGGCGGAGGCCGACCTCGTGATCTCGGTGCCCGACTCCGGCAACCCGGCCGCGAATGGCTTCGCGAGAGCGTCCGGCATCCCCCAGGACGACGGCCTGATCAAGAACCGCTACGTGGCGAGGACCTTCATCGAGCCGGGACAGGAGCTGCGCAAGCGGGGGCTGAGGATGAAGTTCAACCCGCTCCCAGAGATCGTCGCCGGACAGCGGGTGGTGGTGGTGGACGACTCGATCGTGCGGGGCAACACGACTCGTCAGATCGTCGGCATGCTCAAGGACGCGGGCGCCAAGGAGGTCCATCTGCGGATCTCCGCGCCCCCGATCCGTCATCCGTGCCACTACGGGATCGACATGTCCACGAGCGAGGAGATGATCGCCCACGGGCGCTCGGTCGACCAGATCGCCTCCGAGCTGGGGGCCGACTCGCTCGCCTACCTGTCGATCGAGGGCGTCTACGAGGCGATCGGGATCCCGGCGGCGCACCACTGCGACGCCTGTTTCACCGGCTCGTATCCGCTCGGAGACGGCGGGGAGGGGAACGGCAAGTTCGCCCTCGAAGTGAACAACTCCGCCGCCTCCTCGGCTTCGCGTCCGGGGGCGGCGGGTTCGGGCGCCGCCGTGGCGGCAGGTCCACACGCGTGAACATCGGCCTCGTCGCTAGCCCCGGCGGGCGGTGAGCCGGTTTCGTATTGCCGTCCTCGCCTCGGGCGCGGGGACCAACCTGCAGGCAATCCTCGATCGCGTTCACGGCCGCGATCGGATCGAGGTCGCCGCGGTGGCGTCCAACAAGCCCGACGCGCCGGCGCTCGAGCGGGCGCGGCGGGCCGGGGTGCAGACGCGGGTGTTCGAGCAGGCCGCGCATCCGGATCGGGTGGCCAGGGACGCGGCGATCGCCGATTGGCTCGACGGCGAGGGGGTGGACCTCGTCGCGCTGGCCGGCTACATGGAGCTGCTCTCGCCTCAGTTCGTGAGCCGGTTCCGCGGCCGGATCATCAACGTCCATCCGGCCCTGCTGCCGTCCTTCCCGGGCCTGGATCCGATCGGTCGGGCGCTGGACCACGGGGTGGCGGTGACGGGGGTGACGGTTCACTTCGTCGATGAGGGGGTCGACTCAGGGCCGATCATCCTGCAACGCGCGATCGAGGTGCCATACACTCGCGACCGTTCGCAGCTGGAAGAGGAAATCCACCGAGTTGAGCACGAGCTCCTTCCAGAAGCGATCCGCATGATCGCCGCCGGGGCGGTCAGCGTCGATACCGCCAATCCGCGACTCGTCCACGTCGGGCACGACAGGAATGGCTGATCCCACCGGTACAGCGCTCGGCAAGCAGCCGTCCGCCCCCGGGGGCGGGGCCGTGAAGGTGCGACGGGCGCTGATCTCGGTCTCCGACAAGACCGGGATCGTCGACTTCGCGCGCGGGCTGGTGCGATTGGGGATCGAGGTCGTCTCCACCGGCGGCACTGCCGCGGCCCTGCGCGAGGCCGAGCTCGACGTCACCGACGTGTCCGAGCTGACCGGCTCCGCGGAGATCCTCGACGGTCGGGTGAAGACCCTGCACCCGAGGCTTCACGCCGGGCTGCTGGCGGTGCGCGACGACCCCGACCACATGGCCACGCTGGAGGCGGAGGGGATCCAACCGATCGATCTCGTGTGCGTGAACCTCTACCCGTTCGAGCGCACCGTGGGCGGGCGGGACGTGACCGAGATGGATGCGGTCGAGAACATCGACATCGGCGGGCCGACGATGATCCGCGCCGGCGCCAAGAACCACCGCTTCGTCGCGGTGGTGGTGAGGCCCGAGAGCTACGACGCCGTGCTCGCCGAGCTCGAGGAGTCCGACGGTCACGTGTCCGCGGAGACCCGTCACTGGCTCGCCAACGAGGCGTTCGCGCTCACGGCCCGCTACGACGGGGCGATCAGCCGCTGGTTCGGAATGCGCTACGAGACCTTCCCGGGCCACTGGGTGATGGCGCATGAGAAGTTCCTCGACCTCTCATACGGCGAGAATCCGCACCAGAGCGCCGCGCTGTACGTCGAGGTCGGCGCCCGTTCGCATGTGCTCTCCAGGGTGGCGAAGCTGCACGGCAGGGCGCTCTCCTTCAACAACGTCTTGGATCTCGATGCGGCGCGACGGCTGCTGGACGAGTTCGAGCAGGCCGCCTGCGTGATCGTCAAGCACAACAACCCGTGCGGGGTGGCGATCGGCGAGGACGCCACCGAGACGTACGCCAAGGCCCTGGCGTGCGACCCGCAGTCCGCGTTCGGCGGCGTGATCGCCTTCAATCGCGCCGTCGATCGGCCGCTCGCCGAACGGCTGCACGAGAATTTCGTCGAGGTCCTGATCGCCCCCTCCTACGAGCCGGAGGCGCTGGAGGTGCTGAAGCAGAAGGAGGCGCTGCGAATCCTCGAGTCGGCGGAGCAGCGCAGCTACGAGCCGCGGGAGCGAGACGTGAAGAGGGTGCGCGGCGGGCTCCTGGTTCAGGATCCCGACCGCATCGACGAGCGCCGGGAGTCGATGCAGGTGGTCACCGAGGCGAGTCCGGGCGATGGTCAGTGGGAGGACCTGTGGTTCGCCTGGAAGGTGTGCAGGCACGTGCGCTCGAACGCGATCGTGATCGCCAAGAACGGGGCGACCCTGGGGATCGGCGCCGGCCAGATGAGCAGGGTCGACTCGGTCAGGATCGCGATCGAGAAGGCGCGGGAGGCGCGGGGCGACGACGCGCCCGGCGTGCTTGCCACCTCGGTGGTCGCCTCGGATGCCTTCTTCCCCTTCCCCGACGGACCCGAGCTGGCGATCGAGGCGGGCGCGACCGCGCTGATCCAGCCGGGCGGGTCGGTGCGCGACTCGGACGTGATCGCCGCCTGCGATTCCGCCCGGGCCGCCATGGTCTTCACGGGGCGTCGGCACTTCCGCCACTGAGGCGCGATGGCCGATCTCCACGTGCTGCGCGTCTTCTGCGCCGAGGGCGGGGGCGGCGGGAACGCGCTCAGGGTGTTCCTCGACGGCTCGTCGATCCGCCCGGCCGATCGTCAGGGCGTCGCAGCGGACCTCGGCTTCGCCGAGACGGTGTTCGTCGACGACGCGGAGCGGGGAGAGATCCGCATCTTCACCCCCGGCACCGAGGTCCCGTTCGCTGGACACCCGGTGGTGGGGACCGGCTGGCTGCTGGCTCGCGAGCGCGGTCGGGCGGTGGCGCTACACCCGCCCGCCGGCGAGGTCCCGGTGCGCCTCGAGGGCGAGCTGACATTCGCCGCCGGGCGACCCGAGTGGGCGCCCGAGTGGGAGTTCGTGCAGCTGGGGGCCCCGGCGGAGGTCGAGGGGCTCGACGGGCCTCCAGAGGGCCACGACGCGGTCGGCGTGTGGGCGTGGATCGACGAGCCCGCCGGGCTGATCCGCGAGCGGGTGTTCGCAGCGCCGTACGGGATCGCCGAGGACGAGGCGACGGGGTCCGCCGCGGTGGTGCTATCGGCCCGGCTCGGCCGCGAGCTCGACATCCGCCAGGGGAAGGGGTCGCGGATCCTCGCCAGGCCGCTCGCCGACGGGATCGTCGAGATCGGGGGGCGGGTGGAACTGGACGATGTGCGGGAGTACGGCGCCCAAACCGAGTGAGTGGGGGCGCTGGGAATCGAACCCAGACCAGCAGATTAAAAGTCTGCAGCCCGACCTTCGGGCCACGCCCCCGAGAGGCCTGTCTGACTGTAGACGCTGGCAAGGCGCCTGCGACGCGTTCCCCACTCATGAAGGAGGACGGCGCGGCTGATCGAAGTTGGCGATCGAATCGCGACGATCACCGAAAACCTCGACATCGCTCGGATCATCCTGCTGTGGCTGTGGGCCCTTGGGCTCGGCTGCATCGAGATCGAGATCGAGGGGGGGCACGGATGGGCCGAGCGGCTGCCGACCTGGTACTTGAAGCGGGGTCGCGTCGGCCGCGTCTACGGGATGGCGATGGGCCACCGTCCGCTCACGGGCTACCACGTGTTCGCCTTCACGATCCCGCTGGTGATCGTTCACCTCCCGTTCGGGTTCGGGCTCGAGTGGACCCTCAGCGCCGAGCTGTCGCAGCTCGCGGTCTACTTCGCCCTCGCGGTCATCTGGGACTACATCTGGTTCGTGATGAATCCGGCCTACACGGTGAGCCGCTTCCGCCGCGAATACGTCTGGTGGTTCCAGGTTCCCTGGATCTGGCGATTCCCGCTCGACTACTACGTGGGGATGGCCCTCTCGCTCGCGCTTGCCGGCCTCGCCGCACTGGCCGCGGGCGACTGGGCGCCCGTGCGTGGCCAGCTATGGCTGACTGCGGGACTGATCGTCCTGACGGCGCTTGCGGTCCTGGCGTCGCCGCTCTATCACCGCTGGTACCGCCACATGCGTCGAGCCGGCGCCGATGACCGCGGGATCACGCCGACGTTCGGCCCGCCGTCGCCGGAGCAGGCCTGGGACGGCGGCATCCCGGACCTACATCCACTCGATCGACCCACGGACTGACGCACGTACGAGCTCACCGCGCGTCCGGCGAGCGGTGAGCTCCTGGGCCTACCATGGGGGACAGATGACACGCCGAAAGCTCGGCGCGTACGAGCGGAAGCGCTCCTTCGACAGGACTCCGGAGCCGCGGGGTGGGAAGCGGAAGCGCGGCAAGGCGAAGGGCAACCGCTTCGTGATCCACGAGCACCACGCGCGGCGACTCCACTGGGACCTGCGGCTCGAGCACGAGGGAACGCTCGCCTCCTGGGCGCTGCCCAAGGGCATCCCGCCCGACCCGAAGAAGAACAACCTCGCGGTTCGCACCGAGGACCACCCCCTCGAGTACCTCGAGTTCGAGGGCGAGATCCCGAAGGGGCAGTACGGCGCCGGGACGATCGAGATCTGGGATCGCGGCACCTACGAGGCGGAGAAGTTCCGCGACGACGAGGTGATCCTCACCTTCGCCGGCGAGCGCGTGCAGGGCAAGTACGCCCTGTTCGCGACCGAGGGCGACAACTGGATGATCCACCGCATGGACCCCCCGGCGGACCCCGAGCGCGAGCCGATGCCCCGTCACCTGAAGCCGATGCTGGCCACGCTCTCGACCCTGCCGCGCGACGACGAGGGCTGGGCGTACGAGATCAAGTGGGACGGGGTGCGGGCGATCGCCTACTGCGAGGCCGGACACCTGCGGCTGGAGAGCCGCAACCTGCGCGACATCACCTCCCACTACCCCGAGCTGCGCGCCCTGGCCGCCGAGCTCGGCTCCCGCGAGGCAGTCCTCGACGGGGAGGTGGTGGCCTTCGACGAGGAGGGCCGGCCGAGCTTCGAGCGCCTCCAGGGCCGGATCAACCTCTCCTCGGAAGCCGCGGTGCGTCGCCGGATGGCCGACCGCCCCGTCACCTACCTGATCTTCGATCTCGTCCATCTCGACGGTCGCTCGCTGATCGACGCCCCGTACACCGAGCGGCGCAGGCGACTCGCGGAGCTGGAGCTCGACGGCCCCCACTGGCAGACCCCCAGCTATCATCGCGGCGAGGGGAAGGCCCTGCTGCGGTTGACCGAGGCACGGGGGCTCGAGGGCCTGGTCACCAAGCGGCTCGACGGTCGCTACCTCCCGGGACGCCGAAGCCGCGCCTGGCTGAAGGTCAAGAACACCGAGCGCCAGGAGCTGGTGATCGGCGGATGGCTGCCCGGCAAGGGACGGCGGTCGGGGACCCTTGGCGCGATCGTGGTCGGCTACCACGACGAGGGCGCCGGTCGGCTCCGCTATGCCGGCCGGGTCGGCACCGGGTTCACCGACGACGAGCTCGACCGGCTGGCCGCGTCGCTGGAGCCGCTGCGGGCCGCCGAGAGCCCGTTCGAGGGCCGCCAGCCGCCGAGGGAGGCGGTCTTCGTCGAGCCCAGGTTGGTGGCCGAGGTCGCCTTTCGGGAGTGGACCGCCGCCCGCACCCTGCGCGCGCCGGTCTACAAGGGCCTGCGGCCCGACAAGGATCCCTCCGACGTGGTGCTGGAGCGCGTCCAGCCACCCCCCGATTCCCCCTAGTCCGCGAGAATGGCCCGGTGAGAGTCTCCGCCAAGGCTGACTACGCGGTCCGGGCGATGGTCGAGCTCGCCGGGAGCGCCGAGGAGGCGCCCATGAAGGGCGAGCTGGTCGCCTCCTCCCAAGGGATCCCGGTCCGCTTCCTGGAGAACATCCTTGCCGAACTGCGCCACGCCGGCCTCGTGCACAGCCGCCGTGGCGCCGACGGGGGCTATTGGCTCGCCAGGCCCGCCGACGAGATCGCCCTCGCCGACATCATCCGCGCCGTCGACGGGCCGCTGGCGACGGTGCGCGGCGAGCCCGCGGACGAGCTCGAATACGCCGACGGCCTCGCCGCCCTGCAGCAGGTGTGGATCGCCCTTCGCGCCAACATCCGCGAGATCCTCGAGGCGGTCACGCTTGCCGACGTGGCCGGCGGCGAGCTCCCGGAGCGGATCCTGGGCATCGCCAGCCAACCGGGGGTCTGGCAGACGCGCTAGGTCTAGGCCCCCGGCGCGGCCGACAGCTCCTCGGTCCGCGGCTCGCCGTTCGCCTCGAAGACCTTCGCGCGCCGGGGGCGCGCGTAGACGATCGCGCCCTCGGCCAGCTCGTCGAATTCGGCCTCGTCGCGGGTCATCTGGGCCCAGATCTGCTGGCCGTCGGGCAGCAACAGCTCCACCCGGGTCTCGAATCCGAGCCGCACGATCCGCTCGATCATCGCCTCCTCGGCGTCGGGCGCGGGAACCTGGAGCAGCTCGAGGTCGTGCGGGCGGATGAACATCGCCCCTCGTCTGTTGACCGGCCCGATGAAACTCATCACGAACTCCGTCCTCGGATGCTCGTAGAGGTCGGTCGGCTGGCCGGTCTGCTCGACGCGACCCTCGTTCATGACCACGATCTGTCCAGCGACCTCCATCGCCTCCTCCTGGTCGTGGGTGACGAAGATCGTCGTCACGTGGACCTCATCGTGGAGCCGACGCAGCCATTGGCGAAGCTCCTTGCGCACGTTTGCGTCCAACGCTCCGAACGGCTCGTCGAGGAGCAGCACCTTCGGCTCGACCGCGAGCGCCCGGGCCAGCGCCATCCGCTGGCGCTGGCCGCCGGAGAGCTGGGACGGATAGCGGTCGCCGAACCCCTCGAGGTGAACGAGCTGGATCAGCTCCTGCACTCGCTCGTCGATCTCCTTGTTGTCGCGCTTTCGGATGCTCAAACCGAAGGCGATGTTGTCGCGGACCGTCATGTGCTTGAAGGCCGCGTAGTGCTGGAACACGAACCCGACCCCGCGCTTCTGAGCGGGCACGTCGGTGGCGTCCCAGCCGGAGATCATCACGCGGCCCGAATCCGGCTGCTCGAGGCCCGCGATCACCCGCAGAAGCGTCGACTTGCCGCTACCGCTCGGACCCAGCAACGCGGTCAAAGACCCGTCTGGGACCTGAATCGAGACGTCATCGAGGGCGACGAAGTCGCCAAATTCCTTTCGGGCTCCCTCAACGATGATGCTCATGAGGCCTCCTTTCGCTTGAACAGGTTCATCGCCAATAGCGTTGCCACGGCGATCAGCGCCAGCACCAGCGAGGCGGTGTAGGCGCCCGTCGTGTTGAACTGCCCGAATTCCCGAGCGACCCACAGCGTCGCGGTTTCCGTCTGTCCACTGATCCGTCCGGAGACCACGGCCACAGCGCCGAACTCCCCCAGCGCCCGCGCGGTCGTGAGAACCACTCCGTAGGCAACCCCCCACCGGATGGCCGGGAGCGTGATCCGCCGGAAGGTCTGCCACCAGTTCGCGCCCAGCGTTTCGGCCGCCTGTTCCTGCTCGTCGCCGATCTCGTGCAGCACGGGGACCACCTCGCGGACCACGAACGGCAGCGAGACGAAGATCGTCGCGAGGACCATCCCCGGCATCGCGAAGAGGATCTGGATGCCGTTGTTGAGGAAGACGTCGCCGAACCAGCCCGTGCGTCCGTACAGGAGCAGCAGGGAGAGCCCGACGACGACCGGCGAGATCGCAAACGGCACGTCGATGATCGCGTTCAAGAGAGCCTTGCCGCGGAAGTTGCTGCGGACCAGGAGCAGCGCGCAGCCGACTCCGAAGATCGTGTTCGCAACGACGGCGATCACGGCGATCACGATCGTCATGTAGAAGGCATGGAGGGCGTCGGGGGTGGTGACCGAGCTCCGCGCGGCCGCGAACCCGTGCTCGAAGGCGCGGTAGGAGATCATCCCGATGGGGATCAGAAGCAGCATCGCCAGGTAGCCGAGGGCCACGAACCGCAGCCCGTATCTGCCTGGGCGGCGCTTAGCGGTCATGGCGCAGCGTCCAATGCGTGAGTCGGCCGATCACGAGCAGCACGACCAGCGCGATCAGGAGCAGGGTCACCGACACCGCGGCCGCCCCTGTGTCGTTGCCGCTCTGGATCTGGGCATAGATGAACAGCGAGGCGACCTGGGTCTTGGGAAGGTTCCCCGAGATCAGCAGGACGGACCCGAACTCCCCGATCGCCCGCGCGAAGGCGAGGGCCGCACCCGCGAGGATCGCCGGCGCGAGGTTCGGGAAGATGATCCTTCGGAAGGTCGTCAGCGGTCCGGCCCCCAGCGACGCAGCGGCCTCCTCCATCTCCTGGTCCAGCTCCAGCAGCACGGGCTGCACGGCCCGGACCACGAACGGCAGGGTGACGAAGAGCAGGGCGACGACGATGCCGACGCGCGTGAACGCGATGTCGATTCCCACCGGGCTGTTGGTCCCGTAGAGAGCGAGCAGGGTGATGCCCGCGACGATGGTCGGCAGGGCAAAGGGAAGATCGATGACCGAGTTGACGATCGCCTTGCCCGGGAAGTTGTCCCTGACCAGCACCCAGGCGATCGCCGTGCCCATCACCACGTTGACCGCCACCACGATCGCCGAGCTGATCAACGTGAGCTTCAGGGCCGAAACGGCCAGGGGAGATGTCACCGCCGTCCAGAACCCGTCGAGCCCGCCGTCGATCGATTGAGCGACCAGCGCCGCAATCGGGATCAGGACGATCAGGCTCAGATATGCGGTGACCAGGCCACGCCCGAGCGCGGCGCCCCCGAGACGCGGCCATGCGACCGGCCTCGGGGGCGCCTCCGCTCGGGCTCCTGGAGCTACGGGCGTCACTCCGTAGCCACCCCCAGGAGCTTGTGAACGGCGAGGGTCACCCGGTGGAGACCCCCAGGTTCTCCTCGATCTTGGCAACGCTGCCGTTGGTGGGATCGAAGAAGTCGGTGTTCGCCTTCTCCCAGCCGCCGATGCTGGGGTCGTTGACGGTGAACAGGCCGGGTGGATCCGGGAACTTGTCCTTGTTCTTGTCGAGCACCGACTTGTTGACCGGCCGGTAGCCGCCATCCGCCCACAACTGCTGCGCCTGCGGCGTCCACAGGAACTTGAGGAAGTCCTGGGCCTGGGTCGAGGCGTCGGTCGTGGTCGCGGCCGGAGTCTCGATCAGGATCGTGTCGTCGGGGATCACGTACTCGACGTCCTCCCCGGCCCGCTGGGCCTCGATCGCGTCGCTCTCGTAGGAGAGCAGGACGTCGCCCTTGCCGCTGGTGAACGTGGTCAGGGCATCGCCTGCGCTACCCGGCTGGGCGACGGCGTGCTCGAGCAGCGACTTCAGGAACGCCAGCGCCTGGGTTGGGGACTTGCCCTCCTCGATCTGAGCGCCGTAGGCGGCCAGGATGTTCCACTTCGCTCCGCCCGAGCTGAACACGTTGGGCGTCACGACCTCGACCCCGGGCTTGATCAGGTCGTCCCAGGTCTGGATGTTCTTCGGGTTGCCCTTGCGTACCACGAACACCACGACCGAGTCCTGAACGATCCCGTGGTACTGATTCTGGTCCCAGTTCGAGTCGACGAGACCGGCGTCGACCAGGTTCTGCATGTCGGGCTCGATCGACAGGTGAACGACGTCGGCCGGCTGCCCGGCCGCGACCGCGCGCGACTGGTCGCCCGAGGGACCGAACGAGGTCGAGAACTTCGCCCCGTCGCCCTCCGACGTCTTCTGGAACGCCGGGATCAGCTGCTTGTCGTAGACGGTCTCGGGGGTCGAGTAGGCGACCAGGTTGATCGGCCCACCGCTGTCGCTCGACGAGCTGCCGCAGGCCGCCACCCCGACGCCGACCGCAACCGACAGCGCGGTGACCAGGGCGAGACGGCCGACCCTGCGGCGGCTGCCACCGCCCGCCGTCCTTGAGGCGAGATTCTCAGGCTTCCAGAAACTGGTTCTCATGTTGGGAGTTCTTGTCCTTCCCGATTGGTTTAGTGGAGAAAGTAGGCCGGGCACGGTAGCACATGAAGGTGCCGCCAGAACGGATACCGTTCGGCGGTGCCCCTCCACCCGGCCGAGAACCGCGGCTACCGCGAGCTCTACCTCAGCGGACGCCAGGCGGTCAAGCGGCTCAGCCGCCTCGCGTCCGGGTTCGACGGCACCCCCGCCCGCGAAGCCCTCGACAAGGCGGCCGAGTCGATCTCGCGGCTGCTCGACGAGCTCGGGCCACTGACCGCCCGCCACGACCTGCACGGCGGGCCCACCGCGCAGACCGGCGGGGCGAATCTGGCGATCGCGCGAGGAGCGGTCTTCGATCGCTTCCTGGAGCGAAACCAGGCGCTTCGGCTGGCGGTCGAGGACGTCGAGCACGTGACCACGCTGCTCGGCTATCTGGCCGCGGTCAGCGACGCTCGCGGGGATCCGACCCTGTCCGAGTTCTGCCGATCAGGTGAGCGCCGCCTTCGCCGCCAGGTGAGCGCCGTCCGCAAGGCGGCGGTCGAGCTGGGCTCCAACCCCGACGCGGCCGTCGAGCCGCTCGATCCGTCGCCCGCGGGTCGGGCCGCACACCGGGTCGCGTGGGCGGCCGGGACGGTTGGCGAATGGACGGACCGCCAGATCGCCCGGCGAAGGCAAGCCTAGCCGGGCGCGGTCAGCCCAGTTCGGGGATGCCCTCGCCGGGCGTCGATGCCTCGGCGTGAAGCTTGCGCGGGATCCGACCCGCCCTCCGGGCGCCGTATCCAGCCTCGACGGCCCGCCGCATCGCCAGCGCCATCCGCTCGGGGTCCTTGGCCCTGGCGACCGAGCTCGACAGCAGAACGCCGTCGCATCCGAGCTCCATCGCCAGCGCGGCGTCGGAGGCGGTGCCGATCCCGGCGTCGAGAATCACGGGGACGGTGGCCCGCTCGACGATGATCTGGACGTTGTACGGATTGCGGATGCCCATCCCGGAGCCGATCGGCGACCCGAGCGGCATCACGGCCGAGCAACCGACGTCCTCGAGGCGGCGGGCGAGGATCGGGTCGTCATTGGTGTACGGCAGGACCGTGAAGCCCTCGTCGACGAGGATCTCTGCGGCGCCGACCAGCTCGACCGCGTCCGGGAACAGGGTTCGGTCGTCGCCGATCACCTCGAGCTTGATCCAGTCGGTCTCGAACACCTCGCGGGCGAGATGGGCGGTGCGCACGGCGTCGCGGGCCGTGTAGCACCCCGCCGTGTTCGGGAGAGCGAACAGCCCCAGCCGGTCGATCACCTCGAGCGCCGAGCCGCGAGCGCCGGGATCGACGCGTCGCAGCGCGACGGTCACGATCTCAGCCCCGGAGGCGGTCAGCGCTCGCTCCATCGCCTCCAGGGAGGGGAATCCCCCGCTGCCGACGATCAGACGCGAGCCCCAGCTTCGATCGCCGAGGTCGAACCCCGAATCGGGCTGATCACCGGCCCGCGCCGCGCCGCCGTCCGCCGGGCCGTCGCCAGGCACGGAGACCGGGGTGCGAGAGCCGCTATCCACCCTGGACCGCATGCACCACCTCCACCTTCTGCTCGCCTTCGAGCTTCGTCTTCCCCCACTCCACCTTGCGAATCACCTCGCCGTCCACCGCCACCGCGACGCCGCGGCCATCGCCGTCCACCCCAGCCTCCTTGACGGCATCGGCGACGGTCGCCCCGTCCGGCAGCTCCGCTCGACGCCCGTTGAGCGCGACGATCATCGCGGCGTCTCCTCGAGCGCCGGAGCCGCCGCCAGGCGGGGCTCGCTCTCGCCGGCGAAGCGCCCCGGGTGGGCCTGCTGCGCCGATCCCGGCGGCGGCTCGGAGGCCAGGAGCGCCGCGATCGCCTCCGAGGTGAGGGGCGCCATCAGGATGCCGTTGCGATAGTGGCCGGTGGCGACAAGGAGGCCCTCCGGGCCCCAAGGGCCGATCAGCGGGGCATTGTCCGGCGTTCCCGGCCGCAGGCCGGCCAGGGTTTCGACCAGCTCCAGCTCGGCCACCTCGGGGAGGGCCCGGTAGGCCTCGCGCAGCAGCTCGTGAACCCCGCCCGCGGTCACCTGGACGTCGAACCCCCGCTCCTCGACGGTCGCGCCGACCACCAGGCGCCCGTCGGGGCGCGGGACCACGTACACGCGCTCCGTGGCGACGATCCGTTCGCAGGGCCGTAGCTCGGGGCTCCCCCGCAGGACGAGCATCTGCCCCTTCACCGGACGCACCGGCAGTCGCGCCTCGGGGGGCAGCCAGGGAGTGGTTCCAGACCAGGCTCCGGTTGCGAGCACGACCCGCCCAGCGCGGTGCTCGCGACCGTCGGCGGTCGCCACGCCGACCAGCCGACCGCCCTCGATCAGCCCGCCGGTGACATCGGCGTCGACGATCACCTCGCCGCCGCCGTGCTCGACCGCGGCCGCGAGAGCGGCGACCAGCAGGCGCGGATCGATCGCGGCCTCCCCCGGCGCGTGGACGCCACCGGCGCAGGTCGGCGCCAGCCCGGGCTCGAGGTCGCGGCACCCGCGCGGGCGCAGCCACTCGACCCCGAGCTCCATCGAGGCCATCAGCTCGAAGCGGCGCCGAAGCTCGTCCGCCTCGTCGCGGTCGAGAGCGACGTGCAGCGCGCCGCAGGCCTCATAGCCGACCTCGAGCCGGCTGTCCGCGGCGAGCTCCGACGCGAACGCCGGCCAGGCGCGGGCCGACGCGATCGCCATCCTCATCAGCCCCGACTCGCCCCAGTTGGCCTCGCCGACCGGGGCCAGCATTCCCGCCGCCACGCCCGACGCGCCGGCGCCGGGGCGATCACGCTCCAGCACTCGAACTCGCAGCCCGCGGCGAGCGGCCCGCCAAGCACAGGCGAGCCCGATCGCTCCGCCGCCGACGACGATCGCGTCGAGCGCCTCGTCCCCCGGCCCCGATTTGCGCAGCGGCACGACCACCTCGTCGCGGTGCCGGCTCGGCCTCTGGCTGTCCTCAGGCACGGTCTGCCTTCCAACTTGCCACTACATCGGGCGAGGCGGTTTCCGCGCCACCATCCCTGCGCCGGAATTACCCGGATCAGGTTCAGACGGTCGGCGGCCCGGATGCCGCCCTCTCAGCCCTCCTCGAGGGCTCCCGTTCTTCCCTCATGGTACCCGCCATGGGTTGGATACTGCGGGTATGGACCCCGGAATGGAGGCTGCCGTGCGAGCGCTCGAGGCCATCTGGCGCACTCGCGACTTCGAGGCGCTCGAGCGCTTCGCCGACCCCGACATCATCGTCGACTGGTCGGGCTCGCTGAGCCCGAACCGTGGCGTCTATCGCGGGCTCGGTGAGGCTCGCCAGCTGTTCGATTCGGTGCTCGACGCGTTCTCGGAGACGACCTGGCGGGCCTCCGGCCTCACCCCGCTCGGCAATCGCCTCGCGATGGAGGGGCGATTCACCGTCCGTGGCGGCTCCAGCGGCGTGGAGACCGCGGCCGTCGGAGGCCAGGTCTGGACCTTTGAGGGGGGCCGCGTCACGGCCGTCAAGATCTTCCAATCCAGGGCCGAGGCGGTGCGGGGGATGCGGACGGCCCGCCTGGCCGAAGCGCGCCTCTATTTCGTCTGCGAAGCGCTTCCGGGTGGGCAGGATCCGCGTCCACTGCTCGACGCCGCGCTTCATGGCGGGGTCGACATCGTCCAGATGCGAGAGAAAGCGCCACGTTCGGCCGAGGAGCTGATCGCCCTCGCCGCCCCGTTTCGGAGCGCGGCCACCGAGCACGGGGCGCTGTTCATCGTCAACGACCGACCCGACCTGGTCGCCGCCTGCGGAGCGGACGGGGTCCACGTGGGACAGGAGGACGTGCCCGTCGCCGAAGCTCGCGGGCGCGGCGGGCCGGAGGCTCTGATCGGGCTCTCCACCCACTCGCCGGAACAGCTGGAGGCGGCCTGCGCGGCGACGGGCGACTCGCGCCCCGACCAGCTCAGCGTCGGGCCGGTATGGGAGACGCCGACCAAGGCCGGACGGGCGGCGACGGGGCTGGGGCTGATCGAGGTCGCGGCACGGGAGGCGACCATCCCCTGGTTCGCGATCGGCGGCATCGCGGTCGACAACGTCGCGGAGGTCGTAGCCGCGGGCGGATCGCGAATAGTCGTCGTGCGAGCGATCCGCGACGCCGCCGATCCGGAGGCCGCCGCGCGGGCGCTGAGGCGAGCGCTGGTGGACGGAGCCGCTCCGGGAAGTCGCCCCGCGGACGCGGCCGCAGCCGATGGCTAGTCGAGAGCGAAAGAGGGCGGAGCGCCGGAAGCGCAAGGCGCGCGCCACGGGTCGCCGCGCCGAGGTCGCCGCCCGCTACGAGGAGCGAAATCGCGCCGCCCGCGAAACCTTGGAGCCCCTGGCCCCGCAGGAGCGGCCGGGCGTGGTCACGGCCGGCGCCGTGATCTCCGGCCTGGTGGCGATCTCGGTCGTGGTCGCCTACGCGCTCGGCGCGACCGTGAACGGCGATCGCCCGCACCTTCTCCAGGTGATCATCCCGGCGCTGCTGATGGGCGTCATGGCGGTCGGCATGTGGCGGGTTCGCTACTGGGCGGTGCTCGGTTTCCAGGCGATCCTCGCGCTGTTGATCCTCGGGGCGACGCTGGGGCTGGTAAGCGCCGGCGGCCTCGCGCCGCTGATCGGCAACGTGGCGCTGATCGGGATCGCGGGAACGCTGTTCTACCTGATGATCCGAGCGATGGCCCGGATCCAGATGCCGAGCCGGGAGCGGGAGTAGTGGTCTTATAGAGTCGAACTGATGCCCGATTCGTATGACGTGGTCGTGATCGGGGGTGGCCCCGGCGGCTACGTGGCCGCGATCCGCGCCGCCCAGCTGGGCCGCAGGACCGCCGTCGTGGAGCGGGACAAGCCGGGCGGCCGCTGTCTGAACTACGCCTGCATTCCGGCCAAGACCGTGCTCCATAGCGCCGAGCTCTACGACCACGCCTCGAACGGCACCGAGCTCGGGATCAAGGCGGACGGCGTCAGCATCGATTGGAAGGCGCTCGGCGCTCGGCGCGCGAAGGTCTCAGAGACCCTCGCCGGCGGCGTGAAGATGCTGTGGGACAAGAACAGGGTCGCTCTGATCGAGGGGGACGGCTCGCTGACGGCCGAGGGCAACGTCGAGGTCGCCGGCGAAACCTACGAAGCCGGCGCGGTTGTGCTCGCCACCGGCTCGGTGGCGCTGCCGATCCCGGGCGTCGAGTTCGGCGGGCGCGTCGTGGACACCTGGGGCGCCTGGTCCCTTCCCGAGCAGCCGAAGCGGATCGCAGTCATCGGGGCGGGCGCGTCCGGGGCCGAGATCGCCTCCGCCTACGGGCGCTTCGGCACCGAGGTGGTCCTGATCGAGATGCTCGACCAGATCCTCCCGGCCGAGGACAAGGACATGGCGAAGGTGGTGGAGCGAACGTTCAAGAAGCAGGGGATCACGATCTCGATCGGGGCCAAGGTCGAATCGGTCGAGGCAGGCAAGAGCTCGGTGAAGCTCAAGCACGGGGACACCGAGGTGGAGGTCGATTACCTGTGCATCGCCGGCGGTCGGGCACCCGACACCGAGGCGCTGAACCTGGGCGAGGCCGGAGTCGAGCTCGAGGAAAGCGGCAAGATCAAGGTCAACTCCTACCAGCGCACCTCGAATCCCAAGGTCTATGCGATCGGCGACCTGGTCGGCACGAAGGCGCTTGCCCACAAGGCGTCCGAGGAGGGGGTGGTCGCGGTCGAGCACGCCTCGGGCGCCGAGACCCACCCGATCGACGAGAGCCTGGTCGCGGGGGCGACCTTCTGCCAGCCCCAGGTGGCAAGCGTCGGGATGACCGAGGCCCAGGCGAAGGAGGCCGGCGCCGACATCAAGGTCGGGAGGTTCAAGCTCGGCGGCGTCGGCGCCGCCGCGGTCTACGACGATCGAGACGGGATGGTCAAGATCGTCGCCGACTCCCAGTACGGCGAGATCCTCGGCGCCCACGTGGTCGGCAACCGCGCCTGCGACATGATCAGCGAGCTGGTCGACACGATGGCCCTCGAGGGCGGCTATCAGGAGCTGGCCCGGATCATCCATCCTCATCCGACCATCTCGGAGGCCGTGCTGGACGCCGCCCGGGCGGTCGACGGCTGGGCGATCCACCAGTAGCCCGACCCCGCCGGCCGGGACTATCGTGGGACCGTGAGCGACCGAGACGATCCCCACGTCCTCCCTGCCGACCTCCCCGAGCCGGTGGACGACGGCGCCGCTGACCACCTCGAGGGAGCGGCCCTCCCGTCGCTGGCGTTGCCCTCGACCTCGGGTGAGCGGATCGATCTGGCCGAGGCCGCCCGGGGCACCCTCATCGTCTACTGCTACCCGCGGACGGGGCGACCAGGCGTGCCGCTCCCGCCGGGTTGGGACGCGATCCCCGGCGCCCGCGGCTGCACCCCGCAGTCGTGCGCCTTCCGTGATCACTTCGCCGAATTCGAGGCGCTCGGGGCGAGCCTGCTCGGACTGAGCGCCCAGTCGAGCGATGACCAGCTCGAGTTCGCGCAACGGGTCGACCTCCCCTACCCGGTGCTCAGTGACCCGGGCCTCGCGCTCGCCGAGGCGATCGGACTCCCGACCTTCGAGGTGGCCGGCATGCGCCTCTACCGCCGGCTGACGTTGATCGCCCGCCGCGGACGCGTCGTCAAGGCCTTCTACCCCGTCTTCCCACCGGATCGGAACGCCCCCGACGTCCTGGCCTGGCTGCGCGAGCGCGCGGCGCGCGCCGGACCTCGGCCATCGCGATGAGCCTCGACCGGCCGGTCTTCTATTACGACCTCGGCTCGCCGTACGCCTATCTCGCCGCCGAGCGAGTCAACCACCTGTTCGCCGAGGCGCTCGACGAGCCCCCCGAGTGGCGACCGATCCTGCTCGGCGGTCTGTTCAAGCGCTTCGGGCGCGACTCGTGGGCCAACGGCCCCGGCCGGGCCGATGGGATGCAGGAGGTCGAGCGGCGGGCCTCCGCGTACGGGCTGCCCGCGCTTCGATGGCCCGAGCCCTTTCCCCCGAACACGCTCGTCGCGATGCGCGCGGCGACCTACGCGAAGGAGATCGGCCGCGCGGTGGCCTTCTCGCTGGCCGCCTTCCGTCAGGCGTTCGCGGCCGGCCGCGACCTGAGCGATCCGGACAACGTCGTCCTCGCCGCGGCGGCGGCCGAGCTTCACCCGCGGGCTCTGCTCGCCGCCATCGACCGCGACTCCGTGAAGAGGGCGCTCCGCGAGGCGACCGAGGACGCCGGCGACCTCGGGGTGCGAGGAGTGCCGAGCCTGGTCGTGGACGGCGAGGTCTTCTGGGGCGACGATCGCCTTGCCGACGCCGCCGAGCGGGCCGCCCGCCTGCGCAACGCCTGAACCGCGACCCCATCGACGCCCGCGGGTCACGATCGGGCCCGGTGGCGTCCCGGCTGGGTTATCTTGGGCGGCGGTGGCGCAAGAGCGCACCAAGACGGCGCAGCGTGGCCCGGCCGGCGACGGCAGGGGCGCCGCGGCGCATCCGCTGCCGGACCCGGAGACGTGCCGGGAGCTGCTCGAGACGATGGCGCTGATCCGGCGATTCGAGGAGGAGGCCGGGCGCCAGTACCAGCAGGCGAAGGCGGGCGGCTTCCTTCACCTGGGGATCGGCGAGGAGGCGACGATCGTCGGGACCACGTCGGTGATGCGCTCCGACGACTACCTGATCGGCACCTACCGCACCCACGGCCACGCGATCGCCCGCGGCACCGATCCCCGGAACGTGATGGCCGAGCTGTTCGGCCGCGAGGATGGATGCTCGCGCGGGCGGGGCGGGTCGATGCACATCTTCGACGGCGAGCGGCGCTTCATGGGCGGCTACGGGATCGTCGGCGGCAACCTGCCGATCGCTGCCGGGCTCGCGCTCGCCTGCGACTACCAGGGCTCCGACGCGGTCACCGTCTGCATGTTCGGCGACGGCGCGTCGAACACCGGCAACTTCGGCGAGACGATGAACCTGGCGGCGCTCTGGAAGCTGCCGCTCGTCTTCCTGGTCGAGAACAACCTCTACGGCATGGGCACGGCGATCGAGCGCCACTCGGCGGTCACCGACCTGTCGCGGAAGGCCGAGGGTCTCGGCGTGCCCGGGGTCCGAGTTGACGGCATGGACGTGCTGGCGGTTCGCGAGACCGTCGCCGAGCATCTGCGGATCGCACGATCCGATCGCCAGCCGACCCTGGTTGAGGCGTTCACCTATCGCTACCGCGGCCACTCCGCAGCCGATCCGGAGGTCTACCGGACCAAGGAGGAAGTGGAGGAGTGGCGCAAGAAGGACCCGGTGAAGGTCTTCCGTGACCGGCTCCTCGCCGAGCAGGTGATCACCGAGGCGTACCTCGAGGAGCTCCGGGAGCGCCTCGAGCGCCAGGTGATGGACGCGGTGGAGTTCGCCGACCGCTCGCCCGAGCCGCCGCTCGAGTCGCTCTACGACCATCTCTACGTGGTCGGCGACCAGGTGCCGGGCTGGTACGCGGTCGACGAGCGCACCCCTGAGCCGCACCGCGGCGAGGAGGAGCGCGAAGTCGGGGCCACCGGCGAGGCGCGAAAGCTGGCGGAGGCGGGCGCCGCCTACGCCGGACAGCGGAGCACTCGGGGGCGCCCGCCGGTCGACGACGATCAGATCCGGAAGGCGGATGCCCAGACCCCCGGCGGCGTGGTCGGCGATCGGGACGCCTCGGACGCGCTCGAGGATGCGGATGCGGACCAGGGCTAGGGAGGCGGCGTGGCGATGATCCGGATGAGGGAGGCCCTCCGCGACGCCCTCGCCGAGGAGATGAGAAGGGACGAGTCCGTGTTCGTCATGGGGGAGGACGTGGGCGTGTTCCAGGGGGCGTTCAAGGTCACCGAGGGCCTGCTGGACGAGTTCGGCGAAGGGAGGGTTCGCGACACGCCGATCTCCGAGAACACGATCGTCGGGGCCGGGGTCGGCGCGGCGATGGCCGGGCTGCGCCCGGTGGTCGAGCTGATGACGGTCAACTTCTCGCTCCTGGCGATGGACCAGATCGTCAATCACATGGCGGCGATCCCGTACATGTTCAACGGCCAGGTCCGGGTTCCGATCGTGATCCGCATGCCGGGCGGCGGCGGCCATCAGCTGGGACCCACTCACTCGCACTCGCTCGAGGCGCTCTTCCTGCACGTCCCCGGACTGCTGGTCGCGGCCCCCTCGACGCCGGCGGACGGCAAGGGGCTGCTGAAGGCGGCGATCCGCGACGACAATCCGGTCATCTTCATCGAGCACGAGACGCTCTACGGATCGCGGGGGGAGGTCTCCGACGGGGACGCGGACGGGGTCGTCAACTTCGGCGAGGCCGCGGTGAGACGCGAGGGCGATGACGTGACGATCGTCGGCATCCTCCGGATGGCTGACGTCGCGCAGAGGGCGGCGAAGACGCTCGCCAACGAGCATCAGGTCGAGGCGGAGGTGATCGACCCTCGGACGCTGCGTCCGCTCGATCTCGACACGATCCTTCGCTCGGTCCGCAAGACCAACCGCTGCGTCGTGGTCGAGGAGGGCTGGCCGCACGGGGGCGTCGGCGCCAACATCGCCGCCCTGGTCAGCGAGCAGGCATTCGACCATCTCGACGCCCCCCCGCAGCGGGTCACCGGCGCCGACGTCCCGATGCCGTACGCGAAGCGGCTCGAGCAGGCCGCCATCCCGCACCCCGAGCACGTGGTCAGCGCGGCGCTGGCGACGCTCGAGGGGGCGAGATGACCGCGCCCGGCAGGACAGCGATCCCGGAGGCGAGGCCGAGGAGGTGGCGCGGATGAGCGTCGACGTCGTCATGCCCCGGCTCTCGGACTCGATGGAGGAGGGGACGATCCTCCGCTGGCTGAAGTCGCCGGGCGACGAGGTCGCGCTGGGCGAGGAGCTGGTCGAGATCGAGACCGACAAGGCGAACATGGTCTACGAGGCTCCAGCGGCCGGCGCACTGATCGAGATCCTCGCCGGCGAGGGCGACACCCTGCCGATCGGCGAGGTGATCGCTCGGCTCGGCGAACCGGGCGAGACCCCTTCAGGTGACGGCGCGTCGAGTGAAAGGGGAGGTCAGGCGGAGGAGGGGGACCACGCCGGGCAAAGCCCCTCTTCCGTCCCTGGGTCGGCCGCTTCGCGGAGTCCTCGCGTCCATGCTGCGGAGGCTCCGCCCGCCGTATCCCCCTCCTCCCCTACCCAGCCATCCGGCGGCGTTGCCGAGGCCCCGGGGGCCGCGCCCGACACCCCAGCCTTACGTGGAGACGGAAGGGTGAAAGCGTCGCCGCTCGCCCGGCGGATCGCCAGGGAGAACGGGCTCGAGCTGGCGAGCATCTCGGGCTCGGGCCCCGGCGGCCGGGTCGTCAAGGCGGACGTCGAGCGGGCGATCGCCGCCGGCCCGCCGGCGGAGCCTGCCCCGGTACCCGCTCCCGCGGAGACTCCCGGGGTCAGCGAACGTCCCGAGACCGCCAAGGGCGGGGTCGCGGTGGAGGAGCTGACCAAGCTCCAGCAAACGGTCGCTCGCCGGATGGCGGAATCGAAGGCGACCGCGCCGCACTTCTATCTGCAGGTCGAGGTCGACATGAGCCGCTGCACCGACGCGCGAGCGCGGCTCAAGGCCGCCGGCGACGAGCGGGAGGTGGTGCCGTCCTTCAACGACATGATCGTCAAGGCGGCAGCAATCGCCCTCCGCGAGCACCCCCGCGCCAACGGCGCCTACCGCGACGGGCGCCTGGAGGTATACGAGCGAATCAACATCGGTGTCGCGGTCGCCGCCCGGGACGCGCTCGTCGTCCCGACCGTGTTCGACGCCGACCGCAAGGGCCTGCGGCAGATCGCCGAGGAAACCCGAGCGCTGGCGCAGCGCGTGCGCGACGCGACCGTCACCCCGCCGGAGCTCTCCGGGGGCACCTTCACCGTCTCCAACCTCGGGATGTTCGGCATCGACTCGTTCCAGGCCGTGATCAATCCGCCCCAGGCGGGCATCCTCGCGGTCGGCGCGATCGTCGCCAAGCCGACGGTCCGAGACGGAGAGATCGCCACCGCCCAGGTGATGACCCTCAACCTCGCCTGCGACCACCGGATCCTCTACGGCGCCGACGGCGCCCGGTTCCTCGACCGGATCCGAAGCCTGCTCGAGGAGCCGGTGGGACTGGCTCTCTAGGTTGTTCGCCGGTCGGCTTCCCTTCGTCGACGAGCACGCGACCGACGTCGCCGCGACTCCCGCCCGCGCCTGGGGCGCGCTTCTGACGGTGGTTCCCGGGTCCTTTCGCGGTCGGCGGACCGAGTCGGTCGCGCGCCTGCTCGGCGCATCCGAGGCGCGTCCGCGCGGTCGCTTCGGCGAGCAGGGATCGGCGATCGTCGGGTTCAGGGTCGCGGCGGGCGGCGCCCCCACCCGACTCGCCCTCGAGGGGGAGCATCGCTTCTCGCGCTACGCGCTGATCTTCCACGTCGATCCGCTGTCCGATGGGCGGTGCCGGGTCCGGGCCGAGACCCGCGCCGAGTTCCCGGGCCTGCACGGCCGGGTCTACCGGGCGGCCGTGATCGGCACCCGCGGGCACGTGGTGGTGGTGATGCGCCTGCTGCGGGCGATCAGGGCCAGAGCCGAGTCGTGAGCCAGCCCGCTCGTGGCTGGCGAGCTGCCGGGGCACTCAGCCAAGCGACACCGCGTGAGAGACTGGATGCATGCCGATCGGTTCGCCGCGCCCTCTGTCCGAGGTCCTGGTCGTGCGAGCCGGCCTCGTTCCATACGGCGAGGCGCGCGCGGCGCAGAAGCGCCTGGAGACCGCCCGGGTCGCTGCTCAGGTGCCCGATCTGCTGCTGCTGCTCGAGCACCCTCCGGTCTACACGCGGGGACGCCGGTCGACGCCCGACGAGCTGCCGATGGACGAGGATTGGTATCGGGCGCAGGGAATCGAGGTCGCCGAGACCGATCGCGGTGGACGGGTCACCTACCACGGGCCAGGGCAGCTCGTCGGCTACCCGATCATCTCCCTGAGGCCCTACGGCGACGACGTCCACGACTACGTCCGGCGCCTCGAGGGGCTGATCATCGGCGCGCTGGCCGAGTGGGGGGTCGACGCCGGGGTCAGCGACGGGCTGACCGGCGTGTGGACGCCGGAGGGACGCAAGGTGGGATCGATCGGAGTGCACGTGAGCCGCGGCGTCACCACGCACGGCTTCGCGATCAACGTCAACAACGACCTGCAGCCGTTCGAGTGGATCGTGCCGTGCGGGATCGAGTCCTGCCGGATGAGCTCGCTGGCGTGCGAGCTCGGCGCCGCGCAGGACCTGGACGCCTTCGCGACCACGGTCCGCGACCGGTTCGCGGAGATCTATGCGCGGACGCCGGTCGAGGTCAGCGTCGCGGAGTTGCTCGAGCGGGTCCCCGAGCTTCGGGTGCTTGCCGGCCCGGCGGCGGCGCTACCGTAGGAGCGATGAAGCCCGCCGCGACCACCGAGCCGGTCCGCTCGCGGGCCAACCCGGGCGGGGCGCGGGTCCTCGACGGGCGCCCGTTCCGCGAGCGAAAGCCCCCGTGGCTCAAGGTCCCGGCCCCCGGCGGCCCGACTTACCGGCGGCTGAAGGAGGCGATCCACGCCGACAACCTGCACACGGTCTGCGAGGAGGCCAATTGCCCCAACGTGGGTGAATGCTGGGAGCGCGGCACGGCGACGTTCATGATCCTCGGGGACGTCTGCACCCGCCGCTGCGGCTTCTGCAACGTCAAGACCGGCAGGCCGACCTGGAGCGACCCGTTGGAGCCGATGCGCGTGGCGGCTCAGGTGAAGCGCATGGGCCTCCGCCACGCGGTCGTCACCTCGGTGGACCGCGACGATCTGCCCGACTACGGCGCCGGCGCGTTCGTGGGCGTTATCCGCTCGATTCGGATGCTCGCCTCGGGGTGCAAGGTCGAGGTCCTGACGCCCGACTTCCGCGGCCAGGAGATGCCGCTCGCCAAGGTCGTCCACGAGCGGCCCGAGATCTTCAACCACAACGTCGAGACCGTCCCCCGCCTCTATCCGTGGGCGCGCCGCGGCTCGGACTTCATGCGCTCCGCCAGGGTGCTGCGGCTCGCCAAGGAGATGGGCGGCGACGAGGTGGTGACCAAGTCGGGCCTGATGGTCGGCCTGGGCGAGAGCTTCGACGAGATGGTGGACGCGTTCGGGATCCTCCGTGACCACCGCGTCCAGATCCTCACCGTGGGCCAGTACCTGCGGCCGACCGAGCAGCACCTGCCGGTGGTCCGCTACTGGCACCCCGACGAGTTCGAGGCGCTGGAGCGGGCCGCCCGCGAGCTCGGCTTCGAGTCGGTCGCCGCGGGACCGCTGGTGCGCAGCTCCTACCACGCGGACGAGAGCGCCCGCGAGGTCGCCGGGCGGCTTCGCCCAGCCGCCGGCTGACGTGCGCTCGTCCAGGCCATGCCAACCGCGAGCGATGGATCACCCAAACCGAACTCTCAGGCGAGCGCGCCGCGCGCCCGCCTGAGAGGAACGCCTAGAGGTCGGGACTACTCCGCGACTACTCCGAGTGGACCGTCTTGCTGTAGTCGCCCTTACAGCCCGCCACCCGCTTCGTGAAGGCGTAGAACTTGCCCGACTTGTTGGTGTTGATGTTCCACTGGGAGTCGGGCCCGTTCGGCTGCGCGACATCGGTGCCGATCTTCTTGTCGACACGGCGGTTCTGCTCGCTGCCCCTCTGCTTGTAGAGCTTCACCTTGCGGTTCAGCTCGCAGGGATCCTGCTTCGGGCTGTGCACGTACCCGAAGAAGCCACCTGCCTCAGCATGGATCGTGACTTTCGTCTTCGCCGGCTCTCGGGCCCCGGTGACCGCGGCCATGCCCACGAACAGGCAGAGGACCGAAACCACCCCTGCGATCCGAAGCGTACTTGAGGTCAAGATTGGTCCTCCTTGGTGGCTTGGTGACATCTGGGACCGTTGCACCGTGACTCGCTCTGGTCAGCCAACGGCTAGCTCGCCTGGATCGTCCTGCTGTTGTCCGGCTTGCAGCCGGTGATCCTGCCGACGTGGGCGTAAACCTTGCCGTGGTGGACCCCGGTGCTCCCGGTGTTCCAGGTGTAGTCGGGACCGTTCGCCTGCGCGATGTCCGAGTTGATGAACTTGTCGCTGCTCGGATGCGGCTCGGAGCCGAGCTGCTTGTAGAGCTTGACCTTGCGGCCGTTCTTGCACTTCAGCTTCGTGCTCTTCACCTTGCCGAAGTACTCCCCGCCGCCGCCGGTGATCGTCACCTTCGTCTCCGTGGCCCCGAGCGCAATTCCGGTCAGCGCCAAGACGCCGCAGATGGCGAGCGCGACGACTGCGATTGGGAGCTTCCTAGCCTTCAAGAGTTCCTCCTTGGCCGATGCTTGAGCGGCTAACCGTAACCTGTCGCTGCCGACCCGTCAACTGCACAGCTGTCCCGGGACTAGGGCGCCAGGCGCTCGACCACGGTGCCGTCGGCGGAGACGGCGACCACGGTGGGCACGATCGCGACCCCGTACTTGCGGGCGAGCTCGGGGCGCTCGCGCACGTCGAGCGTCAACAGGGGGCTCGCGCGGCCTCGCAAGGTGACTTCCCAGCGACGGCACTCCGAGCAAAGCGGGTGGGTGAACTCGACGTACGCGCGGCCGTGAGCCGCGAAGTCGGGGCCGAGGGCCGCCAGGTCCGCCGGATCGAGCCGGGCGTGGTGCTCGGGGGAGATGCCGCGCAGACGCGCCGTCAGCCGGTACACCTCGCAGCCGGCGCAGAAGCCGGTCGTGGCGGCCACCAGGGCGAGCGCCGCCACCAGGATCCCCAGCGCGCTGCCGACGAGGGGCGATCCCAGCCACCACGCAGTCGCGGCGGTGCCCAAGAAGACGCTGCCGATCACGTTCGCGAGGCGCGGCGGCCGCGAATCCTCCAGCGGCCCCTCGCCCAACCGCGGCTGGAGGAGGCCGAAATAGGCCAGGCAGGTGAGGCAGAAACGGCGACCCAGCGTCAGCCCGATGACCAGCTGCGCCGAGATGATCGCCCAGGCCAACGGCCATCCGAACACGCCGCCGAGCAGGGCGACGGCGCCGACCACGGCCTGGTTGAAGCGCGGGGCGCGCTCATCGATCACGTCGGTGTCGCGCCAGGGGTCGGCGGCGCGGATGAAGCCCCTGCGAGCCTGCGAAGCGGCCATGGACAGAGTCTGGCAAATCCGAGCCGACTACTTGGGATTAGCGGCGGTCGAGCGGGGCGGCGGTCGTGAGGGCGACCACTAGGCTTCGCCCGCCTTGATCCCGATCAAGGACAACATCCCGACGCAGCGGTTTCCGATCGTTACGGTGCTGCTGATCATCGCCAACGTCCTCGTCTTCGGTTGGCAGCTCCACTTCTCCAGCGACGCGTCGTCGAATCAGCAGTTTCGGGAGCTCGGGATCACCGAGCAGGACCAGGCCACGCTCACCTACGGCGCGATCCCCTATCGGCTCACCCACCCCGGTGAGGACTGCGCCGTCGGCGCCGCGGCCGAGGGCCAGGCCCTCCAAGCCGAGGTCGTCTGTCAGGGAACCGCCAAGTACTCGCAGGCGAAGAGGCTGGCGGCGCAGGGCGTCGCGCCCTTCCAGCAGCTCGACTCGCCACCGTGGTGGGCGACGGTGTTCACCTCGATGTTCATGCACGGCGGCATCCTGCACATCGCCTTCAACCTGCTGTTCCTGTGGATCTTCGGCAACAACGTCGAGGACTCGATGGGAAGGCCGCGGTTCGTGCTCTTCTATCTGCTCGCCGGGATCGCGGCCGCCTACGCGCAGGCGCTGCCCAGCGTCGACGCGACCGAGCCGGCGATCGGCGCCAGCGGGGCGATCGCGGGGGTGCTCGGCGGCTACCTGGTGCTCTTCCCGAGGGCACGGGTGTTGACGGTGGTGATCATCATCTTCTTCGTGACCCTGATCGAGATCCCGGCGGTGATCATGCTCGGGATCTGGTTCGCGCTCCAGTTCCTGCCGGCGATCGGCCAGGTGGGCACGGACGCCGTCTCGGGCGGCGGCGTCGCCTACTGGGCGCACGTCGGAGGCTTCGTCTTCGGCCTCGTCGCGATCAGGCTGTTCGCGAACCGCTACCGGGCCGCTGCCCTCGGGCATGCGTAGCGGGTTCCTCCTCGTCGCGCTCGTCTTCTGCCTGATCTTTGGAGGGATGGCGGCGGCGGTCGCAGCTCAGTCGGGCTTCGACATCTTCACGGTCGTCTCGTTCGGGATCGTGGTCATGATCCTGATCGCCATTCTGGGGGCGCTGCGCAACCCCCCCGGCAACTGACCGGGGGGGCGGTTCAGCTACCCGCTGCCGAGCCCCGGGCCCGGGGCTCGGCGAACCTGGGTTACGGCGTGTACACGTCCGTGTGACAGGGCTGCCCGGCGCACTCGTCGGTGACCACGCTGACGCCGTTCGGCCTCAGGAAATTCGACTTCTGGGTGCGCGCCGCGACCGTGGCCCTGACGTCGCCGTGGGGATCGTCCTGGTTGGGACCACCCTCGGGCGGCGGGGTGTTGGTGATCGGCGGATCCTCGGTGAGGCCCGGGCCGTTGTCCCAGATCACGTACGCGGAGCCCCGGAACGGGTAGTACGGGATCGCCGGGATCCCGTAGAACATGTTCTGGTCCTGGCTGCGGGCGGGCAGGTCGAGCGCCGGCGAGTGGAACTTGGCGCCGATCGTCCGTGCCTCGACTGCCGCCGCGTACATGGAGACCTGGTGGTCACCATAGGCGCCCTGCATCAGGACCTTGTGCTGCGGCGTGCCCGGCAGGGCGGAGAACGTTATGTGCTGAGCGTAGCCGTCGGCCTCGCCGCGATCCCAGATCTGCTGCATCAGATCGAGGAGCAACGGGTGGAGCGAGTCGTCCGTGTAGCCGTTCGGCCCGAACAGGAACTGCGCATAGTCGGTGAAGTCGGTGCTCCGCTGGAGCAGCAGCCCACCGTAGTCCATCCCCGGAACGCCCAGCACCGCGCGGGTGTAGTCGGGCGCCACAGCGGTCGTCATGCCGCCCATGATCCCGCCCTGGCTGTTGCCGTCGTAGTACAGGTTGGCGGTGCTGAACAGAGGCTGGCTGCTTCCGTTCTGGAAGTTGGCGTTGGACGCGAACCCGCCGGCGGTCCTCATCAGCCGGCCGAGGTAGAGCGTGTTGAGCACGCCCTGCTGGAGTCGGTCGACGACCTGCGGGAACTTGTTCAGGTCCTGAAGGGCGGCGATGTCGTATGGGACGTCAGTGCCCGCCAAGCCCCACCAATTGGTGGCGCAGAACATCATCTTGTGCTCCGAGGCCATCGCCTCGACGTTCCCGGCGTTGACCTCGCTGGCCTGTCCCAGCAGCCCGTGGCCGTACAGCGACGGGCGGGCCGGTGAGGCGCCGGTGGCCGAGGTCGGAATGATGCAGTCGTATTTCGCCGTCGCCGTGTTGCCGGGGACCTGGGTCGGCAGCGCGTCGGGGCCGGTCGAGCTGTAGTGGAAGCCCCCGCCGTCCGACGTCAGGGTGGTTGGCAGCGGCCCACAGCCCGATTCCTTCAGATAGCACGGCACGGTGAATTCGCCGGTGACCTCGCGCGCGATCCCGGTTGCCGGGTTGGGGGTCACGCTGTCGACCGTGAACGGCGGGGCGCTGCCCTGCGCCACGCCGTCGGCCAGGTTGGTGTCGCCGAGCTGGCTGAAGGCGTTGTCGCGGATCTGGAGCATCCGCGAGCTGAGGCTCTTGCGGCTCATCACCGTGAAGTCCCAGGCCTCGTAAAGGCTGTTGCGGGCGATCCCGGCCTTGTCGAGCGACTTGAAGATCGAGTCGTAGCGCGCCTTCTGTGACTTCTCGGCCGCCGGGAGGGGTTGGTTGTCCCGGAGCTTGGCGAACCAACTCGGCGCCTGAAGCGTCGCGCCGCTCTGGTTCTTCAGGTTGCGCATCGCGACGATGTAGCGATGCCCCTCGGCGAAGTTCTTGCCGGCGTGGATGAGAAGCGTGGTGTGCGCAGCGTCAGACGCGTTGGAGTCGAGCTCCGCCCAGACCACCCGCCTCTTGTTGCCCGCGGTGTCGATGACGACAATCGGCGCATTGGGCTTGAACGCCTTCGACATGTCGGTCAGCCGGGCCGGGTTGGTGTTGTTGAAGGCGGTCGGATTGTCGAGGCCCGGTACCCGGACGACGATGTCGCTGCCGGGGCTGAAGCCGTCGTTGCGGTTCCACTCCTTCGGGTTGATCGCGACGCTCGAGCCGTTGACCGGCATCGCGGCCTGCTTGAGATGCACGCGAACGCCGGTCGGCGTCGAGTTGTCCTTGACCGTGTAGAGGTTGTTCGGGAACGGCAGCAGGCAGGGAGAGCTGCTGAATGGCTGGCAATCGGCGCCCGGGGCCGCGAACGCCGCTGGGGCCGCAAGCAGCCCCGTTGCAACCAGTGCCCCCCCGATCGCCAACGACAGCCGTCGGGTTACGCACGTCCGCTTCGATCGCCGCATGTCCATGCCCATGCCCTTCTCCTCCTTGCCCTGGGTGATCTCTCCTGCCGAACTGGCGCTGGAGCCTACCACCCGGCTTGGTACCGGCCCCTGTCGGCCGCAGGGCCGCCATTGACCACGTCATGCACCCCGTCCTTGGCGAGGATCGTGTCGTTGTCCTCCTCACCCCGGAGAACGTCCTTGCGCGTCCCCCGGACCAGGCAGTCGTCGTCGGCGGTGGCCAACCAAGACTTCCACGGAGGGTGCTGAGGCTTCCAGCGAGCGAGCGCCGGCGATGACGCCGGTACCTTCGTTCGGTCCTGAGTCGGCTAGTCGGCCCCTCGGTGGTGACTCCCCGGCGTGACGCGCTGCATCGTGCCCGGCTTCTGCTTTGCGCTCGAGAAGCAAGCGACCAACCAATGGAGCCAGCGGGACTCGAACCCGCGACCTCCCGGATGCAAACCGGACGCTCTCCCAACTGAGCTATGGCCCCAGCGAGGACAATTCTACGGCCGACCTGGGCCGATTTCGGGACCGCGCAAGGGGCGGCCCCGCCGAAGGCAAGCGTATGTCGAGCGGGCGCTCGTGTGGGAGGATGGGCCTCGAAGCCTCGACCTGGAGGATCGCGATGCCACAAACGAGGACGGCGACCGACGCCGTCGGGGAGCGGGAGCAGCCGGACAAGTCCCCCCCGGCGGTCGAGGATGTGGTGGCCGAGGCGAAGGCGGGCGGCGCCCCCAAGCCCGGGCAGCGGGCGGAGGTGTCGAACCTCGAGATCGTCCGCCATTACTTCGAGATCGCCGCCGACCGCCTGGAGCTCCCCGAGGACGTCCGCGTCGTTTTCTGGACTCCCTACCGCGAGGTAACCGTCCAGATCCCGGTGAAGCTCTCCGACGGCAAGGTCCACGTCTACTCGGGCTATCGGATCCAGCACAACGGCGCCCGCGGCCCCTACAAGGGGGGCGTGCGCTTTCACCCCGAGGTCGACGTCGACGAGGTTCGGGCTCTGGCGTCACTGATGACCTGGAAGACGGCGGTGGCCGGGGTCCCGTTCGGGGGCGCCAAGGGGGGCGTCAACTGCCCAGCCGACCAGCTTCAGCGCTCGGAGGTCCAGGCGATCACCCGGTCGTTCATGGACAAGGTGGAGAAGGTGCTCGGGCCAACCCGCGACATCCCCGCCCCGGACGTCAACACCAACGCCCAGGTGATGGCCTGGATGATGGACGAGTACGGCAAGCTCCACGGGCACACCCCGGCGATCTGCACAGGCAAGCCGATCGCGCTCGAGGGCTCCTACGGACGCGAGGCCGCCACCGGCCGCGGCTGCGTGTACATGTTCCGCGAGGCTGCACCGCATCTGGGCCTCTCCCCCGCCGACGCCACCTTCGTCGTCCAGGGCTACGGGAACGTGGGCTCGTGGGCGGCGCGGATCATGCAGCAGCTGGGCGCCAAGATGGTGGCGGTCTCCGATGCCTATGGGGCGATCCGCAACGACGCCGGAATCGACGCCAACGCCCTCCACGATCACCTCGCGGGCGGCGCCATGATCACCGAGTTCGAGCAGGCCGAGGCGATCGAAGCCGATGACCTCATCGCCGTCCCCTGCGACGTCTTCATCCCCGCTGCCCTCGGCGGCATGCTCCACGAGGGGAACGCCGATCGCCTCGAGTGCCGGGTGATCGTCGAGGGAGCGAACAGTCCCACCACGCCGGCCGCCGACCAGATCCTGCGCGACAAGGACGTCTACATCATCCCCGACGTGATGGCGAACGCCGGCGGCGTCGTCGTCTCCTACTTCGAGTGGGTGCAGAACCTCCAGCACTTCCGCTGGGACGAGCGCGAGGTGAACGACAAGCTCGGCACGATCATGCGGCGTGCCTATCGCGAGGTCTCGGCTCGGGCTCGCGAGGAGGGCATCGACCTGCGCGAGGCCGCCTACCTGGTTGGAATAGAGCGGGTCGTCGAGGCCGCCCGCACGCGGGGCTACGTCTAGAAGTCGAAGTCCTTCGGCTCGCGCTGCTCGAACCACAGCTCGTCGTCCTCGGGCGAATCCCTGAGGAACTCCGGCGTATCGGCGAGCACGTCGTCCTCCTCGGCGCCAGCCTCCTGATCCGCTGACGGCTCCTCCTCGTCGGCCGGCTTGAGATGCTCCTCGTCGGCCTCCTCCGGCTCGGCGTCGGCCTCGACAGCGGCCTCCTCCGCGGCCGGCTCCTCGGGCTCGATCGCCTCCTCCGGGAGGGCGTGCTCAACCGTGTCCAGCGACTCGACCGGCGCCTCGGCTGGCGCGCTGCCGGCGGGCTCTGCCTGCTCGACGCCTTCATCCGGATGGTCGTCGGCCGCTTCGGCTGGCTCGGGCTCGGTGACCTCGAGCTCCAGCTCGAGCTCCTCGAGGTCCGCCTGGCGGTCCGCGCTTTGATCGAAGACCGCCGTCAGCTCCTCGGACTCGGGGGTCGGCTCGGCGCCCGCCTCCGGCTGCTCCTCGTCCGCGGCGGGCTCGACCTCGGGGGGCGGCTCGGCGAGCGCATGCTCGCTGGCGGACGGCTCCGCCGGGGCCTCGGGCGGGAGCGCGGCCGGCGGGGGCTCCGAGACGGCGGCCTCGGCCGCGGCGCCGTTGCCCGATTGCTCGTGCGGCTCAGCCGAATCCGGGAAGTCGGGCTCTCCGGGCCGGCTCGGCGGCCCGAACGCCTCGTCCTCGAGCTGCTTCAGCTCGGACTCGGTCGCGCCGCGCTGCCGCTTCAGGTCCAGGTGCTGGCGAATCGCGTCGTCGAGGATTCCCATGGCGATCTAGGTTGAGAAGAGTACTGCGCCTCCCCGCCCGCGTAGGCACGGATTCCTGCATGGGCGCGGGCGCCCGAACCGCCGAGGCGACGCCCGGCCGGGGTCTGATTTCGCCGCCGCGCGCCGCGTCCCTGCGCGCTCAGGAACGTCTCGCGGCGCTCGCCGCCGGGGCGCCGCTGACCCTGTTCTTGCCGCAGCGCTTGGCCTCGTAAAGCGCCGCGTCGGCGGCGGCGATCAACGTCCGAGCGCTGTCGGCCGAGGCGGGCATCGAGGCCGCGCCCACGCTTGCCGTGACCTTGAGCGTCCCCGAGCCGTCGATCCGCGGGATCGCCTCCGACTCGATCCGCGCCCGGATCCGCTCCCCGAGCTCGACCGCGCCGCCGAGCCCGGTCTCGGGCAGCGCCACCGCGAACTCCTCGCCGCCGTAGCGCGCCGGCTCGTCGACCCCGCGCGACTCGGAGGCGAGCACGACACCAATCGTCCGCAGCACCTCGTCGCCCTGGAGGTGGCCGTGGGTGTCGTTGACGCGCTTGAAGTCGTCGATGTCGAGCAGGATCAGCGACAGCTCGTGACCAAAGCGATGCGCGCGCGCCGTCTCCTTGGAGATCAGCTCCCGGAACCGGCGGTTGTTGGAGAGCCCGGTGAGCTCGTCGGTCACCGCCTGCTCCGAGACCAGCTCGTGCAGGGCGATGTTCTCGATCGACGCCGATACCTGCCCGACCAGGTACAGGAAGACGTCCCGCTCGGCGTTGCTGAACTGCTCTCCGCTGCGAGCGACCGTCATCACCCCCACGTTCCCCGGCGGCTCGGCGAGCCTCCGCAGCGGGCTCGCCAGCGCGCAGTGATCGCCGTCCCGGCCAACCACGAGGTCGTTGCGGGCGCGGGCCCTCTCCGCCGCGGCGACGGAGGCGTCCCGGAGCCCCGGGTTGAAGTCCCCGGCCTCGGCCTCGGCCCCTTCGCGGCTTAACACGATCGTCCCGTACTCGGCCCGGCAGGCGCCCAGCGACGTCTCGACGACGACCTGCAGCAACGCTTGGCGGTCGAGCCCGGAGGCGAACGCCTCCCCAATCCGGCTGACCGAGCGATCGATCTCGATCTGCTGGCGACGAAGCTCGTCCATCTGGGTGCTGAGGCGATCGCTCATCTTGTTGAACTCGCTGGCCAGCCCCGCCATCTCGTCCTTCCCGACGACGGGAACCTTGTGGCTGAAGTCCCCCTGACCGATCCGGCGCGCGGCGTCAAGCATCGCCGCCACCTGGCCGCCGAGCGCTCGCAGCAGCATCGCCACGAAGACCAGCGCCACCGCGAAGAACACGACCAGCACGGCGGCGACCAGGGGGCTCGAGGAGAAGAAGCCCCCCGACTCCGTGGGGCCGAAGAGGGCGAGCCGGAGATCGCCGGATCCCGGGAGGTCGGTGGTCCCGGCGCGAAGCGTGTCGCCGGCGACCTCGATGTCACCTGAGTGCCCGGTCGCCGGCAGGGTTGCGTCCCCGAGCGCGAGCGTCTCTGAGATCGGGCCGGCGGGCCCGACCAGCGCCGCGTCCCGTCCGGTCAGGTGACGGACCTCGGCCAGGTATTCGGATGGGGTCGTCGTGGAGACGACCAGCGAGCCGAGCCCGCCGCTGGGCCCGCGGAGATTGAGGCGGTAGGGCGCGACCGCGCCGGACCCCCCAACCGCGGCCAGTCGCCGGCCTTCGGCGTCGCGGACGATCAGGTATCGAGCCCGATGCCGCCGCGCCGCAACCCGCGCCACGGCCGCCACCTGGGCGGAATCGCCGGACTGGAGAGCGACGCCGAGGGCCGGGTCCCGTCCCAGCTCATTGGCCGCTTGCCTCGCGGCCGCCGCGTCGTCGCGATAGACCGAGAGGGCGGTCTCGAGGCCGGCGGCGAGCCGAGCGTCGGCTTTGCCGTTCCTCGACTGGGTGGTCACCTGCGTGACCAGCACGGCGACGGCGATCATCGGCATGACGACGATCAGCAGGAAGAAGAGCGTGAGGCGACCGCGAAAGCTCACTTTCGATCCACCAGCTTAGATCGGCACAACTACGGTTATCCTTGCCTCCCGGCACGCCGCTCCCCGAGCGCGCATTCTGTCGCGGGGCTATAGCTCAGTTGGGAGAGCGCCTGGATCGCACCCAGGAGGTCGCGGGTTCGAGTCCCGCTAGCTCCATCAGCATGGTGGGTGCTGTGGCGCGGTGCTGACGCAGCGATTGCTTTTGGATCCGCAGTGAACGTGTCAGCTGCTCTGGGACGGGCTAGCGGTGCAGGACCTCTGCCCTGCAATTGGCAGTTAGGGGGACGGCCTCAGGACCGGTCTTGGAAGGCCGAGGCCCTTAGCGCAATGGCCCGCGGACGAAAACGTCCAAGGCGCCGTTGTTGTCGCCCCCGACCAAGGTCGAGGCCGATGACTCGAAGGCCAGGAAGCGCCCGTCGGCGGAGATCGAGGGCGCGAAGCTGTCGCCGTTTCCCTGCGCGCCGGTCGAGCTGACGCTGAACCGCCTCGTCTTGCCGGTCCTTCGGTCACGCACGAAGACGTCACTGAAGCCGTTCGTGTCTCCGCCGACGAGGTTGGTGGCGGCGGAGTCGAACGCAACGAAGCGCCCGTCGGCGGACATCGGCGAGGGCGCGGAGCTGTCGCCGTTTCCCTGCGCCCCGGCCGAGCTCACGCTGACCCGCTTCGTCTTGCCCCTCTCCAGGTTGTGGACGAAGACGTCGCGGAAGCCGTTCGTGTCGTTGCCGACCAGGTTGGTTGCGTCGGAGCGGAAGGCGACGAAGCGCCCGTCGGCGGAGATCGAGGCCTGGCGGCTCTCGTTATTGCCCTCTGCCCCCGCCGAGCTCACGCTCACCCGCTTCGTGCGGCCCCCTCTTCGGTCGCGCACGAAGACGTCGCGGAAGCCGTTCGAGTCGTTGCCGACCAGGTTTGTTGCCGCGGACTCGAAGGCGACGAACCGCCCGTCAGCGGAGATCGAGGGCGACTCGCTGAAGCTGTTCCCCTGCACCCCGGCCGAGCTCACGCTGACCCGCTTCGTCTTGCCGGTCCTTCGGTCGCCGACGAAGACGTCCAAGGAGGCGTTCGTGTCTCCGCCGACCAGGTTGGTGGCCGCGGAGCGGAAGGCGACGAAGCGCCCGTTGGCTGAGATCGAGGGCGCGCGGCTGTCGCCATCTCCCTGTGCCCCGGCCGAGCTCACGCTGAACCGCCTCGTCTTGCCGGTCCTTCGGTCGCGCACGAACACGTCCTCCTTGCCGTTGGTGTCGTTGCCGACCAGGTTGGTTGCCGATGACTCGAAGGCGACGAAGCGCCCGTCGGCGGAGATCGAGGGCGTAGTGCTGTCGCCGTCTCCCGGCGCCCCCGCCGAGCTCACGCTGACCCGCCTCGTCTTGCCGGTCCTTCGGTCGCGCACGAACACGTCCTCCTTGCCGTTCGTGTCGTTGCCGACCAGGTTGGTTGCCGATGACTCGAAGGCCACGAAGCGCCCGTCGGCGGAGATCGAGGCCGCGCGGCTGTCGCCGTCTCCCTGTGCCCCCGTCGAGCTCAAGCTGATGCGTTTCGTCTTCGTTGCGGTCCCAGCCATGCTCGGAACGGCGAGCGCGATCGCCGAGGCGACCAGCAGCACGCCGAGACCGAACCCCACCAGCATTGGACGGTTTCGCATGATTCCCGCTCGAGGCGATGCGCCATGCACCAGAGGGCAGACCCTACTCTGGCGATTCACCGACCGTCAAGACCGCGAGCAGGCGTGCGAACGACCGAGCGCCGGATTCGTTAGTGCGGCTTTGCGGGAATAGCGGGCTTCTCGCGACGGGTAGCCCAAATGCCGCGTTGGACGAGCTGCGGTCGTCCGCGGCAGCGCTGTCCGCGCGCCTGCTCTCGGGGTGAACGCGGCGGCGCACCGCACCTACGTAGCCGGCTGCATTGCGTCGCTTCTCGTTCGGACGGGAACAAAGGCACTCATCGCCAAGAGTGCCTGAATCCAAGTGGAATCCCCGGCTATCGGCGGACATCCGCACTGACTCGGCTCTTCGGGCTGGTCGCAAATCCCCTGCTAAGTCGTACCTTCTAAGGCGGGAACCCCCGAGCGCTAGCCCGCATCGCACCCAGGAGGTCGCGGATTCGAGTCCGGCTAGCTCCATCGCACGGCGAATCGCCGGAAATCGGCACGGAAGGTGGGAAGATCACTTTCGTGGTTCGACCGGGCTGTGCTGCGCCGTGAACCAAGCCGCGGACATCCGCTATACGAAGTCGGGCAACGTGTCGCTTGCCTACCAAGCGTTCGGCGCGGGCGATACCGACCTCGTGCTGGCGCCCGGATACATCTCGAACCTCGAGGCAAATTGGGAGGAGCCCAACTACGCACGTTTCCTGGAGCGCCTCGCCTCGAGGTTCCGCGTCATCGTGTTCGATAAGCGTGGGACGGGCCTGTCCGACCGGATCCCGGCCGCGACGCTCGAGGAGCGAGCCGATGACGTACGCGCCGTGATGGACGCCGCCGGCGTCGAGCGTGGGGCGCTCCTGGGCTGGTCGGAGGGCGGCAGCTACAGCGCATTCTTCGCCGCCCGAGAGCCCGAACGCGTCTCGCATCTCATCCTGTACGCGGCTCCACCGCGCATCTTGCGGACCGACGACTACCCCGCGGGCTGGCCCCTGGAGATGTTCGACGAAATCCTCGCTGGGACCGAGGCCACTTGGGGAACCGACGCAGTCGCGGGCTGGGTTAACCCCAGCGCCGCGGAGGACGAGGCCTACCGGCGGTGGTTCGGTCACATGCAACGCCTCGCCGCGAGCCCCGGCAGCGCCCGAGAGATGATGGCTGGGCTGCGGGACCTCGACATCCGCGACCTCCTGCCCTCCCTCCGGGTGCCGACGCTCATCCTCCACCGGGTCGAAGAGACCTGGGTTCGGGTGGAGCACAGCCGGTATCTAGCCGAGCACATCCCGGGTGCCAAGTACGTCGAGTTGCCCGGCGGCGACCACTGGCCATGGATGGGCGACGGCGACGCCGTCATCGACGAGATCGAGGAATTCGTGACCGGAACTCGGCCCGTGCGCGAGCCCGATCGTGTGCTGGCGACGGTGCTCTTCACCGACATCGTCGATTCCACCCGGCGGGCCGCGGACCTCGGTGACCGCCGTTGGCGCGACCTGCTCGAGGGCCACAACCGGGTCGTCCGGCAGAGCCTCCAGCGCTTCCGCGGAGACGAGGTCAAAACCATGGGAGACGGCTTCCTCGCGACCTTCGACGGCCCGGCGCGCGGCATCCGGTGCGCGCGGGCGGTCGTCGACGAGCTAGGACGGCTCGGTGTCGACCTGCGTGCCGGACTGCATACCGGGGAGTGCGCGGCCATGAACGGCGACCTCGGCGGGGTCGCGGTCCACATCGGCGCGCGCGTGGCAGCCAAGGCTCAGCCGGGGGAGGTACTCGTATCGAGCACGGTCAAGGACTTGGTTGCAGGGTCCGAGATCGATTTCCAAGATCGCGGCGAGCACGAACTCAAGGGCGTGCCCGGCCGCTGGCGGCTGTTCGCGGTGGCTCGCTGAGGTTTCCACCGCTGCGGGATCAGCTCAGATCGCCACGGCCCCGGTCACGCCCAAGTCGAGCCGGATTGATTGGGCACCAACCGCGTTCCCAGTGCCCAAATCCCCCGACATCTTCGGAGATATTCCGACATCTGACGTTCGACTGGCTCTCGGTCGGCAGGGCAAATCTGGCTCTTTCAAGCCAGATGTGGGCTCAGACCAACGCAACTGCGGCCCCGCATCGCACCCAGGAGGTCGCGGGTTCGAGTCCCGCTAGCTCCATCAATACCTGCTTCCAGGCCCTGCGGCGGCGGAGCGCGCGTCGCGCTTCTGCTCCTCGCGCATTGCAGAAGCGCCATGGAGTCAGCGCAGCGCTTCCGCTCTTCGTCCAAAGCGGACGCGGGAACGGGGGGCGTCGACGGTGCTGACGGCCGAGGCTCGCCCCGATCTGCTGAAACGAGACGATCAAGACGGTGGGGAGCTACCGCCGCATTGGCTGGACCCGCCGCCAGCCCGGGAAGGCGAGCCCCAGCCCCGCCGCCACCTGGAGCGCGAAGACGGCCCACCAGCTGCTCGATCTCGCCCGCCGGCGAGGCGGAGGAGCTGGGGGTCGAGCCGCTCGCGCGGAGGGCTCGGGCGACGGCGGGCTAGCCGATTTGGCGGCCGGCCGATCGCGGGATAGAGTCGCGCGGAACCCATACCCAGGAGGAGCTATGAGCATGTTGGTCCGCTGGACCCCATCGGCCCTGACCGCTGAGCAGTACGACGAGGGCGTCGGCAAGCTCGAGGCCCAGGGCAACTGGCCGCCCGACGGCCTCGACTACCACGTCTGCTTCAGCGCGAACGGGGCCCTCCACGTGAGCGAGATCTGGGAGTCGCAGGAGCAGTTCGAGGCCTTCGGCGAGCGCATGATGCCGGTCCTCGACGAGGTCGGGATCGACCCGGGAGAGCCGACCTTCATCGAGATCCACAACATCATCAAGAGCTAGCCGGTGATTCCTGCGACCGCGGGACTGCGGGCCGCGGTAGCGCCGCGCATGGGAACCGGGGGCGACCGCGCCTTCCATCCAAACGCCTTGGCATACTCTCCCGATTGGAGGTTGACTAGATGGTCCCTGTTCTCGCTGTCTCAACGTTCGGCTGGTTGATCCTCGCAGTCGTCTGGATTGCCCTGGCCTTCTGGCCGGCCCGGGTCGCCGACCGCAAGGGGCACAGCTTCTTTGGCTACTTCATCTTCAGCATTTTCTTTTTCCCGGCCGCGTTGATCGTGGCGTACATGGTCCGGCCTCGCACGGCCGGGGCCTAGACTCGCCCCCGGCACGGGGGACACAGGAGCCGCGGGCAACGCCCAGCACCGGCGGTGGCATACGCCAGCATCGTCGCCCGGCTGATGTTTCATCCAGAAAGGGTGATGCGCGTCAGGTGGATTTCCTGAATCGTTGAGGGCAGGAACCATATGCCTCGTACTCCACGAAGAGGGGAAACCACCTGATGTCAGATCGGCAACTCGTACTCGCGGTCTTCCCAGACGAACCCGCCGCCGATGACGCCGCCGCGGCACTGAAGGACTCCGGGATCGCCGAAGGCGACGCGATTGGGCTCTTGGTACTCGATTCTGAAGGGAAGCTGAAGCAGGACAAGGTGGGCGCACGAAGCACCGGCAAGGGCGCCGCTGTCGGGGGCGTCCTCCTTCTCCTGGGCCCGGCGGCCCTCGGCGTCGGTGTCCTCGGCGGCGCGGCGGCTGGGGCACTCCATCACAAGGGGTTGGGGCTGACCGACGCCGACAAGGAGCGCCTCGCCGGTGAACTGACCGCGGGGAAGGCGGCAGTCGGTGTGCTGGCACACTTCGAGACCGTGCCCGCGATCTCCGACCGACTGACCCAGCTCGGCGGCAGGCCCGAGGCCCTCCAGGTCACCGACGAGGCCCTCCAGGCAGCGGACACCTCGGAAGGCTGATGCATCAGCGGCGCCGGGCGCCGCGACATGAGGGCCCGACACTGCGACAGCTAGACGGCTCGGCCGTCCCGCCGCATGCGGCTGCGGGGCCGCCGCACTGCTGGTTTGCCCCGGGCCAATGCAGTGATAGCCCACTGTGCTGGTCTTGAGCACACGCAGCACGCTCGTCCCGTCCTCACGACGCTCCCGCTCTGCGATTAAGCGGGACTGAGACTGGCGCTCGTCGGCGCTGGTGGAGGACGACGAGGAGAAGTCCGCACCCATCCGGGCGACGGTGCCCCTTTCGCGTGAAGGCGACAGCCTGCCGTCCTCAAACGTCGCGTTTGGCACTGGCTCCGTCCCAGTGCCCAAATCCCCCTGCATCCTCGGACATCTTCCGGCATCCGGCCTCACCAAGTCCCCGACCGGTAGGGGCAAATCTGGCTCTAACAAGCCAAATACAGCGTCGTATGAACTGGGGTGTCGCCCCGCATCGCACCCAGGAGGTCGCGGGTTCGAGTCCCGCTAGCTCCATTAAATACTTGCCTGGTTCGCTTCGACGACCAAACCGAGCGCGGGTCAGACTGAGCGGCCGTGGCGAACGTTCATGAACTCGTCGGAGCCCCAGCCCCGACCCGATTGGGCGCCCGCGGGGGTCGGTGGTAGCGTCGGGAGCACGAAACCGAGGCGAGGAGCAGCGCATGGGGCGGGCGGAAAGATGAGGAGCGGTCCGAACAGGATCAGGATGGGAGCAGCCGGTCTCGTGGCGCTGCTCGTGGCGGTGGCGGTGGCCACCCCCGCCGGTGGCCGGGGCCCGACCTGCGCGGGAACGCCGGCGACAATCGCGCGCGGCGACGGGGACAACACGATCCAGGGAACCGCAGACAACGACGTGATCGTCGCCGGTGGCGGTAGCGATGTCGTCGACGCCCGCGGTGGAAGCGATCTGGTCTGCGGCGGCGGCGGCGCGGACAGGCTGGGCGGCGGCGACGGTCCGGACACCGTGCTCGGCGAGGCCGGCAAGGACAAAGTCAATGGGAACGCCGGTGGCGATGCGGTCTACGGTGCCCGCGGCGAAACGGGGAATCTCAGCGGAGGCGGCGATGATGTCGCCAAGGGCGGGGGCGGCGCAGACCTTGTCGTCGGCGACACGGTTTCCTTCGAGGGGACCGCGAGCGGAGGCGGCGACGATGTCGTCAGCGGCGGGCCCGGCGCCGACGAGGTCGTCGGCGACAGCTGGACGATCACAGGTCAGGCGAGCGGCGACGGCGACGACGACGTCAGCGGCGGGTCGGGCAACGACGAACTATTTGGGGACTCTCGCGCGAGCGGCGCCGGAACCGCGAGCGGCGGCGGGAGAGACAGGCTCGACGGCGGGATTGGGGACGACCAACTCGACGGGGGACCAAAGCGCGACCGCTGCCTTCCGGGCGGCGGCACCGACTACCTGATCCGCTGTGAGGATTGACGGCGAGCTCGCCGGATGAAGGAACCGAGCGCGCTACTCGCCAGGGGTGAAGCACTCACGACTCACAGAGCGCGAGAACGTCAAAGCTCCGGGTCTGGCCGCCGGGATAGTTGAAGACCGCGGCGTACCACTGGGTGGCCCTGTCGCCATCCTCCGTGCTCTCCATCTCGCTGGTCGAATCCAGCGGGCCGCTCGCCCGCACGTAGAAGCGACGAACCGGACGCGAGCTGGGGATCACGCCTCCCCCGACCGCGCGCCTGCCGGCCGGGCATTCGGCGTAGTCCGCATCCGTGCCCGGACTGTCCACGTCGAACCGAGTTCTCTGGGCGGTGGCATTCGAATCGGCCGCGCAGATGACGAAGACCCTGAACTTCGAATGATCAACGCCACTGTTGTTGTTGTATGCGGCCCCGTACCACTGCTTCGCCTTATCACCGTCATCGATCGCCGAGAACTCGCCCGAGGCGTCGCGCGGCCCGCTGGCGATGACGACCGGGTCGTTGGGCGGCGCATCTGGGCTGATCACTCCGCCTCCGAGGGCACGCTTGCCTGCGGCACACTTCGCGACGGCGTGGCCCGTCTGGTTCGACTCTGTCCTGAAGACCTGCGTCTCGAGCCTCGCCGTGGAATCGGCCGAGCAGATCGCGAACACCTTGAAATCCATCACCCCGCTGGAGTAATTGGTCACCGAGGCGTACCACTGCTTCGCCTTGTCGCCATCGCGAGTCTCGGCGCGGCGGCCGGTCCAATCGAGCGGCCCGCTCGACTGGACCGCGCCCTCCGGGAAGCCGCTCTGAACGATCCCGCCCCCGAGCGCGCGCTTGTGCCCCGGACATATCGCGGACTCCGCACCGGACTCGAAGCCGAACGTGCTGTCGACCGAGAACGCCGTCGCCTCGATCTTGGCATCACTGCCCGCACGCGCGACCGCCCACCCGCCGAGGAGTGCCAGCGCCGTCGCGGACAGTGCCGCCAAGGCCGCCCCGCGGCCCCCCCGCCTGAAGAGCATCAAACGACGGTCCCACAAGGAAGGGGCCTTGTCAAGGTGCTGGTCCTAGCTGCGGACGGGCCCTTCCTTTACAACGGTGATTTCGTCCTCGTTTGGGGAAGAGGCGTCGCCGTCCGGATCGAACAGAGAAAGGAGCGCCAGTGGAACGGCCCAATCGAAATCCCGCGCTCGACCGGCTCGATGTCCTCGTCGCAAAGTGGAGCATGGAGGCGACGCCTCCCGGCGGACCGCCGTGGCCGGGCGAGGCACGGGTCACCTTCGAGTGGCTGGAAGACCGGACGTTCCTGATCGAGCGTTGGACCGTCGACCTGCCCGAGGCTCCCGACGGCATCGCGATCATCGGCGCCGGCAACGAGACCGAGGCTTTCCGTCAGCACTACTTCGACTCGCGGGGCGTCCACCGGATCTACGAGATGACTCTGGGCGACGGCGTATGGAAGCTGTGGCGCGACGCGCGGGACCCCTTCCCTCAGCGCTTCAGTGGCACGTTCAACGACGATGGCTCGCCATCACCGGCCGCTGGGAGAAGGCGGAGGACGGCTCCGACTGGGAGACCGACTTCGACCTCACCTACCGGAAGATGAGCTGATCACCGCTTCCGCGGAGGAAGCGCTCTCAGCTTGTTGAGCAGCCGGGGGTTCGAGAAGCGTCCCGCCAACTCCATCAATACTTGCTTCCAGGCCCTGCGGCGGCGGAGCGCGCGTCGCGCTTCTGCTCCTCGCGCATAGCGGTAGCCGCTCGGGCGCTGGTCCCCGACCTCAAGCAGCTGAATAGGTTCGACCGGCCGTCAGCCGACCAGCCAGATTGCGTCGTCGCGCAACTCGACCGGAAAGGTCTTCAAGGGTATGGCGCCGGTAGTCACCTTGACGACGCCCGCGAGCGGCTTGAACGCCCCCTGAGGCCCGCGCACCATCTTGCCGCTGTCGACGTCATAGTGCGAGGCATGCCACGGGCACTCAAGGCATCCATCCTCGGTTACCTGCCCCTCGCCCAGCGAGGCGAAGAGGTGGCGGCACCGGTTAGAGACCGCAAACGGCTTGCCGGCGCTGATACCTACGGCCAGGGTACCGTGCGGTGTCTGCTCCACCACGGCGACCTGTGAGCCCCCGAGCTCGGCCACGGTTACGAGGTGAGTGGCGGACTGCTCGGAAGTGCTCATCTGCCGACTATCTCACACCAGCCAGGCCCGTTTCGCCTACCCCGGGCAGCGCTGTCGCTCGTCCTCCAGAGCGGCACTCCTCAGGTCGCCGGTGATGGCGAAGGGGCCGACCGCGCTTGCAGTCGGCTGGCGATAAGCATGACGGCCACGGCGATACCGACGCCGATGAACGTGTAGGCGATGCGATCCCACTCCTCGGTGAGGTTCTGCGGGTGGGGAACGTCCTCGGCGATCAGCACGAGCGCGGCGACGGCAGCGGTGTAGAGCGCGTAGTTGACGGCACGAACCGCTCCCGCGACCGCGGCGAGTCCAACGATCAGCAGTTCGAGTGCGTGCTTGTTGGTGATCGTGAGCAGCACGACGGCGGCCAGCACGGCGCCCAAGATCGCACCCGCGAGCCGTTGCGCCGCGTAGAGCTGGGCCTGGTCGAGGCTCGGCTTCATCGCGACGATCGTCGCGATCGGCATCCAGGAGGCCTTCGGCAGGTCGAGCCCGAAGGTGATCGCCACGGTTAGGGATACTGCGAAAGCCCGCAGCAGCGCGAACAGGACGATCTGTTGCGTCAGCCTGCGTCGCGTAACGTCGCCGGGAATCTCTGGGATCGGCTGGGGCTGTGGCTCCCTTCCCCGTGCCAGCCATACGAGCGCGCTGAACCCGATCCAAAGCGCCGACCCGCCAAGCCAGGCCGCTGCCTGCGCCCAGGGATGGTTGCTGGTGCCGTCGATCGCGTAGGCCGCAGGCAGGGTGAGGGCGATCAGGTACCAGATGGCAAGCAGGTAGAGCGCCATGAATCGGTGCACCCCGAACGTCACCGCCAGGCCGCCGAGCAGGGTGAGCGCGAAGACGCTCGCCACGATGAGCCCCCACCCTCCGTCGCCAAGGCCGAACGCCAGCGCGGTTAGCAAGGCGCCGCTCACGGCGACGAGCAGGACGCGTGGCAGTCGGTAGCCGAAGGTTCCGCCAGGATCGCTCATCGCTATGAACGCCGCGCCGAAGGCCATGCTCAGGTAGTACGCCTCTATGTCCAGCGCGCTCGCGACGGCGAACGGCACGAAGAGGAGACCGAGCGCGACCAGGCCCCTCGCCGGGTCGAAGCCCTGTCGGTTCAGCTCGAAGACCTTCTCCAGTCCGCTCACGTCAAGCCCTCGGGCTGCCTGCCACGCATCGGGCGTGAGCCTACCTGCGCCCACCTTCCAGTGGCAGCCGCTTTCCATGCTTGGGAGCCGCGCGGCCCAGCGGCCGTGTGACTGCTCCTATCGCGTGAATGCGACAGCCTGAGTCCTCAAGCCTCTCGTATTGGGCACCAGCCCAGTTCCAGTGCCCAAATCCCCCGACATCTTCGGACATCTTCCGACACCTGGTGGCCACGAAGATTCCGGTCGGAAGGGTAAATCTGGCTCTACCAAGCCGAATATGTGCTCATAGCGCGGCGATACCGCCCCGCATCGCACCCAGGAGGTCGGGGGTTCGAGTCCCCCTAGCTCCATCTCATGGTTGCTTGCGGCGTGTGCCGCGAGTTCTCTACTCCCGCAGCCCGGCGGCTTCGAGGGCCTGGGCCCGATCCCCATAACCGCGAATCCGGACTACCTTTCCGTCTCGCAAGGTCCAGATCAGGGTGATGGCCTGGTCGACCACGGCCCCGCTCCCGCGCCCTCGTCCGTGAGCGTGATAGGTGACGACCACGTTGTCGCCGCCCTCGGCGACCTCGCCGAACTCCATCTGGACATCCTCGAACGCCTCGTACCATCGCCGCCAAGCTTCCTGGATCCCATCGGGACCCCGGGCGACGCCCCAATCTCCCCACAGGCCGGTGCAGTCTTCCCACTCGACGTCCGGCGCATAAGCGGCGCGTACCGCCTCCACGTCGCGCCGCCGGTCCGCATCCCAGATCCCGCGCACGATCTCCACGTTCTCCTGCGACATCGCCTACTCCGAAAGCCCGGCGGCCTCGAGGGCCTGCGCACGGTCGGTGAACGTGGTGACCTCGATGCCCTTCCCGTCACGCACCTTGATCAGCCAAGCCCACTCGGCGTCGATCTCGGTTCCGAACTTCTCGCTTCGAGCTATCACCCGCATGACCGAGATCACGCGCTCGTCACCGACATCAATCACGTCGACGGAGTCGACCCTTGCCTCATGGAACACCTCACCCAGACGACCGAGGTAGTCACGCACCCCGGCGTGGCCACGATAGATCCCGGGTTCCATCGACTCTCGGGGCGGGCGCCACTCGACTTCGGGATCGAGGTAGGGAACGACCGCCTCGGCTCCACCCTCGTTCCAGGCATAGGAGGCTCGGGTGCAATCTCCACGTTCTCCTGCGACATCGCCCGCGCAGTATCTCGCGCTGCCACATGGGCCGCCAGCGCCACGGCTCCCACGCGTTCACGGGGGACGCGGAGGTGCTCCCGCCCATCCTGGAAGGGGCGGGCTCCTAGGGCCGCCGGACTGGTCTCGCGACGCGCGCGATCAAAGCAACCCAGGCGCTCGACTCAGTGCGCACGCCGCCGCGAGAAGCGCGGTTCAGCCGCGCCCGATCTAGCGCGCGTGGAAGCTGTGGAGTTCGCGCTCGACGATCTCGGGCTCGCGCGCACGGTCGCCGAGCGCCTCGCCCATCGCCCCATCGAGCCGCGCCTCTCCGAAGCGGTCGAAGTGCCCCCGCGACTCCCAGACGTCGTTCACAACGAGGTGCCCATCGACCTCGTGGCAGGCGTGGACGATTAGTCCGTCCGGCCAGTCGGCCGGGAAGTTGAGCGCTTCGACGACCTTGTCGTAGTCCGCGAGCGTGTTCTCCGGGAAGTTCAACCGCAATCCGACAGGCATATCGCCAGCTCCTCGCCTCGTTGTCGTCGCGAACCTACCGGACCGCAGCCGGACGTGTCGAGGTGGGGTCGGGACAGCCAGACTGAGCTTGTCGCCCATGAAGGCCGTGGCCTGAGGTCCCGTGTGACGTCCAAGCCACGGCTCCCAGGAATACCGTCCCATTCCCTCAGGGCTCGCGCTGCCGCCGTTGCTGGTAGAGATTTCCGGCTGCTAGACCGTGCAGCGAGAGGTCACGGCTACTCGCGCAGCCCGGCGCTTCGATGGGCTGCCGCGACCTGCCAGAGAAGACGCCGGGCGGAGCTGTTCCGCCCGGCGTCGTGACTCAGCTTCTTATTACCGCTGCCTAGCGGACGAGGGCGAAGCGGAGCCTGTCCGTGTTCCCGTGCAGGCTGTGGATCAGCATCTTGCCGGCGATCCCGTTGAAGTCGTGGGTGCCTCCGACGACGTTGAGCCTGTTGTCGTGTCCCCCGAAGTCGCCGCTGACCTGGATGTTGCCGAATCCGCCGACCTCACCGTTCAGGTGAACGAGGGCGTGGCACCTCAGCTTGCGAATCTTGGGCTTGGGCTTGCACCGACCCCAGTCGCGACCGACCTTGTCGTGGCGGTTGCGCGGATCGAGGAGCTTGTCCTTGAAGCGGAACCCGTTTTGCCCCCCGCTACCCGACGTCTGCTTTGCGATCACGCTGAAGTGGGAATCGAACGATGCGGAGGCGGGGATCGCGAGCACGGCGACGCCGAGCGCCGCGAGAATCCCGGTCACAACGAACTTGCGCAATGGATGTCCTTCCTTGGGGATCGGAACCTGGGCCGGCCGATCCTATTTCACGGGGTGCCGTCCGGGCGTCAAGACGGATGGCAACTGAACCTCTTGATGGTCTCGACGTTCTCCTGCGACATCGCCCCGGCAGTATCTCGCGCCCCAACGCGCCTCGGGGGAAGATCAGTTCGTCGCCGAGGTCACGCAGCGGTAGTGGTAATGCAGGCTGGAGTCGTCAGCGCTGAGGTCGAGCCTCCGAGCCTGATCCTCGCCGACCAGGGCGCCTTCCTTGGCGACAAAATGCCCGTTGTCGTCCCAGAACTCCGTTGCGACCCACTCGGCGTCCAGGGGTGCCCCGAGATGGTCGAAGACGAGCGTGAGCTCGGCGAGACTCGGCAACCGGCGCCCCGCACTGGCGCACGTCTTGAGCGCGTCTGCGAGGGTGGCGGCGGGGCGGATGGAGTCCTCGAAGCAGATGTCCCCAGCTTGGCGCAGGCCGGACGGACAATGCAGTCTCAGGGACGCCTTGAGCTTCGTGGACAAGTCGGCGCCAGCGACGGAGCCACCGATGATGTTCGGATGATCGCCCGATGGCGGTTTGTGCCCGGAGATCGTGCCGCGGTCCACCTGACCGTTCTTCGTGATGAGCACGTTTGCCAGGGCGGTCCCGCCGCCCAATAGCAAGACCAGGCACACGGTCGAGACGACATTCGCGTAGGTGAGCTGTCGGCGCATGGTTCCCTCTTGGATCGACGGGTCTGGGCGAGCGTAGATCCGGTGCAGGTCCTTGTCCAGCGGGAACTGTTCTTGCCGAGGTCCGGCGAGGCTGATGGCCTGACCGCCCCTAGCAACTGATGGATCGGCCACCCCACACGCACATTCGCCCCAGATCGGTCGTGTAGATCGCCAGCCGCCGGGCGCTCGTTCTGGCTACGGGGTGATGATCGTGAAGTCGTCGTCCTTGTAGAGCCCGGCCGGCGGGTTGTAGACGCCCACGCCGAAAAGACCAGGGGACGGAGACGTGGAGCTGGCCACGTCGCTTCCGCCTTCCGCGGTCGTCACCGACGCGGTCACCGGCGAGCCGTTGAAGCGCACCTCGTAGGCGCCAATCGCCAACTTCCGCGCCTCCACGCTCTGGCCGCTGCAGTTGTAGCCGACCACGCCGGACGTGGTGAAGGTGTTGGGGAACCCGGAGCTTGCGTCGACGTGCGCCCAGCCCCTGATCTGACCGGTCATCGCCCCGCACCCGCGGCGCACCTCCTGACCGGTCACGGTGTGCTTCTTCAGCTTCTTGCCGGCGATCGAGCGATTCTTGATGTCCTTGCCGTTGATCCTCGAGACCGCGAACGCGGACCCGCCCAGCGCGACGAGCAGCGCGATCACGGAGACGACGTTGGCGAAGGTCAGGTGGCTACTGATGCGGCGCATCGTTCCTCCCTTGATCGACCGCCTCGTGCCGACCCTACCTCGGGGGGAGACGCCGCGTCCAGCGGTCCTACTCCCCCAGCCCGGCGGCTTCGAGGAGCTGTCCCGGGATCAGCTAGTGCCGCTTTGCGTACTCCCCGAACTCGCCGAAGTCGAGCATCACGCACGGCTCGTCTCCAGGGATCTCTGCGTCGTGACCCGGTGGGATCGCGAAGACGTCGCCCGGGCCGACCTCCATCGTCGCCCCGTCGTCCATTTGCACCGTCATCCCGCCAGAGAGGCAGTAGCCCAGGTGCGAGACCTGGCAGGAGTCGGTCTGGGCGATCGGCTTGACGTTCTCGGACCACTTCCAGCCGGGCTCGAAGACGGCCTTGCCGACGACCTGACCTCCGATGTTGAGAACGTCGGCCTTTCCCTTTCCTTCAAAGGGTCGGGTCTCGTCCGGGGAGTCGAAGTTCTTGAC
>JAHEXV010000109.1 GCA_023251935.1 bacterium
GGTAGTGGGCCGCAAGGGCCCCCGCGAGCTCCTCGTCGCCCAGCGACTCGAAGAAGCGGGCCGCCGCGAGATGGCGCGCGCGCCGGTCCTTCATGGCCAGGGTCGAGTAGGCCACCTCGCGGATCAGGGCCTGGACGAAGGCGTACTGCCCACGTTCGGGGGATCGCGGATCGACTTCCTCGTGGAGCAGGTCGGATCGGACGAGGACCCGGAGGCGCGCCTCCAGCTCGGCCGGCGCAAGGCCGGAGACGACGGCCAGGCCCGCCCGGGTGAAGCTCTGGCCAAGGACCGCGGCAACCTGGATGAGCGCGCGCTCGGCCGGGTCGAGGCCGTCGAGCCGGGCGGCGATGAGGGCGTGGAGCGTGTCCGGGATCGCAAGGTCGCCCAGCTCGCCGACTGGCTCGTATCCCTCGCCTGTCCCGCGGGGGCGCAAACGGCCGTCGGCGATGAGCATCCGGATCGTCTCCACCGCATAGAGCGGGATACCTTCGGCGCGCCCGACGATCGTGCGGGTCGCTGCCTCGGGGAGATCCGGCACGAAGCCGGCAAGGAGCTGGCGCATCGCCGTCTCGTCGAGCGGAGCGAGATCGAGGGCCAGGAAGTTCCGCCTCCCAGCGCCCCAGTCGGGCCGTCGCTCGAGCAGCTCCGGCCTGGCCAGCGTGATGATCAGGATCGGGACATTCCGACTCCATTCGAGCATGTGGTCGATGAAGTCGAGCGTGCCCTGGTCCGCCCAGTGGAGGTCCTCGAAGAGCAGCACCACGAGGCGATCGACTGCCATCCGCTCGATGAAGGTGCGCCAGGCGCCGAAGAGCTCCCCGGCCCCCACCTCCGGCGCTTCTCCGGTCCCGAGCAGGACCTGGAGGGCGCGGTCGACGCGCTCTCGCTCCTCGCCCTCGGGCATGAAGCGCGCGGCGGCCTCGCTGACCTTGCTTCTCGTCATCGCCGTGTCGTCGGTCTCGACGAGGTTGGCCCGGCTGCGGATCATCTCGCCGAGCGCCCAGAAGGTGATCCCCTCGCCGTAGGCGGGGGAGCGGCCCTCATGCCACCAGACCCGATCGACGACCCCGTCGGCGTACTTGCGCAGCTCCCATCCGAGGCGGCTCTTGCCGACGCCGCCCTGGCCCGTGATCGACACCAGGCGAACCCGCCGCTCGCGCGCGGTCGCGTGAAAGAGGTCCTTGAGGAGCCGTAGCTCCGAGTCCCGGCCGACGAAGGGCGCCTCGAGGCGGTCGGCCCGGCCGCGCCCCCCGCGCTCGGCGACCACCCGCAGCGCTCGCCAGGCTGGGACCGGGCTGGCCTTGCCCTTGAGCAGCTGCTCGCCGGCCTCTTCGTAGGCGATCGCGCCGGATGTCGCCCGGTAGGTCGACTCCCCGACGAGGACGACGCTCGGTGGAGCGACCGACTGGAGGCGGCTCGCCGTGTTGACGAGATCGCCGGCGACCATCCCCTGTCCGCGGGCCCCGATGGTGACGGCGGCCTCCCCGGTCAAGACTCCCGCCCGAGCCTCCAGGCCGGGTCCGAGGCCCCGCACGGCGTCGACGACATCGAGCGCTGCGCGAACGGCGCGCTCGGCATCGTCCTCATGAGCCGTCGGGGCGCCCCAGACCGCCATCACGGCGTCGCCGATGAACTTCTCCACGGTCCCGCCGTAGCGCTCGATCATCTCGCGGGCGACATCGAAATAGCGGCTCAGGAGCTCGCGAACCTCCTCGTGATCGCGACCCTCGGACAGCGTCGTGAAGCCGACGAGGTCGGCGAAGAGGATCGAGACCAGGCGTCGCTCGGCGATTGGGGCGGCCTCTGGGCCCGGTAGCGGCGCGCCGGGACGGGCCTGTCCGCCGCCGGGGCCGGCGGCGCTCGCCTGGCCCGGGGCCTGGGCCGCAGCAGCGCCTGGAACGAGGGTCTCGCCGCACTCGCCGCAGAACCGTGCAGAGGGCGCGTTGGCGGAGCCGCAGTTCCCGCATGTCACCGCGAGGCGGGTCCCACACTCACCGCAGAACTTGCGGCCGACCTCGTTGGCCGCGCCGCAGCTGGTGCAGGTCACGGCCTTCCCGCTCTCGCTTCAGGCATGGTCACGCCCGGGTTCCTGCACCGTCGGAGGGTAGCGGAAATCCGGGCCCCATCGGAAGGAGTTCGTGCCACTCCAGGCGCCCGACTACTCGTCCGTCTACTCGTCCGAGGCCCCCAGCTCCGGGATGCCGGCGGCCCAGGCGTCGAATGCGGCCCGCAGGGGCGCGAGCGTCGCCTCGTCGGCGAAGGCGCGATCCAGGGCGAGGCGATCGATCGCCCACAGCTCGGGCAGCGTGAGCCCTATCCGCTCGACGGCGTTGCGGTACTCCTCCGAGAGCGTCAGGTCGCTGACCGTGAGGTCGTCCGTGCTGAGGGTCACCGGGTTGCCGGCCCGGTGCAGGCGCGCGAGCGGGTGTTCTGCCACCGAGGGCACGATCGACGCCTGGGCGTTCGAGGTCGGGCACAGGTCGAGGCAGATGTCCCGCGACCGGAGCTCGGCCATGAGGGTGGGGTCGCCGGCCGCCCCCTGCCCGTGGGCAATGCGCTCGGGATCCATCGCCAGGGCCCGCCGGACCTGTGCGGCTCCGCCCCACTCGCCGGCGTGGAGGGTGATGCGGAGCCCGCCGGCGCGAGCGGCGTCGAATGCCCGGGCGGCGACCATCGGATCAGGGAAGCGCGCTTCCTGGCCGGCATAGTCCCAGCCCGTGAGACCGCGATCCCGGAAGCGGCTCGCGATCTCGGTGAGGGCCACGTTCGCCTCGGGTTCGTGCGAACGGAGAGCCGTGCAGATCAGCCGGACGGTGGTCCCGGTCGCACGGGCGGCGCGTCGGGCGCCGGTGACGACGGCGTCGATG
>JAHEXV010000033.1 GCA_023251935.1 bacterium
CGGCGCCGTCATCGGCTCGAGTGCGATCACGTCGTCATCGGCGGGGGCATAGACCTGGGCGTACGGATATCCGGCCAGGAACGAGACCTCGATCCGCCTGCCGCCGCCGACCACAACGAAGGGAGTGGGGTCCGGTGGCGAAACAAAAGCGTCGTCGAACGTCCTCGACCCCAGTCGGCCTCCCTCCACTCGAGTTGCCTCGCGCTCACCCGTCGGGAGCATCTGGGGATCCAGCAGAAGGCGCTCCGTGACCGGGATCTCGATCTCCCAGTCGGAGCGATCGATTCTGGGCAGACGGAAGTAGGGGTGGTAGCCGAACGAGATCGGCACCGTCGCGTCGCCCGTTGCGCGGACGGTCGTCGCAATCGTCAACGTCGTCCCCGTGAGCGTCGCCTCGAACAGCACCTCGTGCGGGGACGGGAAGGCGGCCATCAACTCGTGGTCGGCACCGAAGTCGAAGCTGGCCGCAAGCAGAGCGCCCTCCCCCACCGGCTCATGTCGCTCCACTCGCCAGCCGCTCGCCGCCGAGAGCAAGCCGTGGATCGGCAGCCCCTCGGGGTCCACGCTCAGCGGCGTCGAGGGCGAATCGAGGACGACCTCTCGTCCCGCCACGGAGAACCGCTTCCGGGCGAGCCGGTTCGCCCACGGGTGAAGCAGCGGGATGCCCATAGTGCCGCGCTCCGCGACGTAGGTGCGCAACCCGCCCCGCTGGCCGAGCAGCTCCTCGCCGCGGTGGCGAAGCGAGCATCCGACCATCCCGGCATCGGGGACGAAGGTTGCCTCAACCCCGCCGCCTTCGGACGTCGCGAGCGTCAGCGCGTCGAGCCCCTCCACGGTTCGCTCACCGATCATCGGCTCGGTGGAACCTGGCCTTCCTCCTCGAGCACGTTGCGTTGGGCAAGGGTGTACAGGAAGCCGAGCGCCGGCAGGACCACAACCACGGCCACTCCGAAGGTGATCAGGACCCCGGTCAGGGTGGCGCTCGAGGCGGCGCCCTCCTTGATGGTCAGGGTCTGTGGGAGCAGGTAGGGGTACTGGGCCACCCCCCAGCCCCAGATCACCGCAACCACCGCCCCGACGGCGAGCGGACGAGCGCCACGGCGCTCGCCCCGCCAGAGCAGCACCAGCACCGCGATCCCGAACAGGGCCGACGCGATCACCAGCGGCAGCGCGTCACCGACCAGCCCGTCGTAGATGTAGCGGGCATCGGCCCGGAAGGCGAAGATCCCGGCGACGGCTATCGCGCCCGCGACCACGGCGGCGACCAGGGCTCGGGTCGCGAAGTAACGCTCCAGGTCGGAATCTCCGGCTCGGCGGGCGTCGCTGACCAGGAACACGGCCGAGAGGTACGCGCCGGTGGCCACGAACAGCGCCCCGGTGAGCAGGGAGACCACATTGAGCCAGCTCGTCACGGCGTCGCCTGCCGCGTTGCCCACCGGGACTCGCCCGGAGGCGATCGCGCCTACGACGGCGCCCATGAAGAACGGGGTCAGCAGCGAGAAGAGGCCGAAGAGCCGCTCGGCCAGACGCCGGTAGCGAATTTGGCGCGCGAGCTTGTGGAACGCGAACCCCGACCCTCGGAGCACGATCCCGAGCGCGGCGAGGCTGAGCGGGATGAACAGGGTCGACATGACCGACTCGAACGCCACCGAGAACCCGGTCCAAAGCACCACCAGCACGAAGATCAGCCACACGTGGTTCGCCTCCCAGACCGGGCCGATCGCCCAGTCGACCAGGGCGCGCGCTCGCTGCCCGCGCTCGCCATCGCCCGCGAGCAGCGACCACATGCCGGCGCCGAAGTCGGCGCCGCCGAACACGGCGTAGAGCGTGACTCCGACCCACAGCACGACGGCGACGGCGTCGGCGGTGCTCATCGCGCCCTCCCGGCGGGCGGCGTGGTCTCGGCGGGCGGCGTGGTCTCGCGGGGCGGGACCGGCTCGCTGGGGCCGTAAGGCACCTCCGCCTCGCCGATCTCCTCGGTGCGCCAGCGGCGAGCCATGGTGCGCAGGATGAGCACCGTGGCGACCCCGAGGACCGTGTAGAGGACCAAGGTGGCCGAGAAGGTGACCCAGACCCCGCTCGCTCCGGTCACGGCGTCCTTGGTGCGCATGAAGTTGTAGACGACCCATGGCTGGCGGCCCACCTCGGTCACGATCCAGCCGCATTCCAGCGCCACCAGCGCCGCGCCACCGGACGCGGCTGCGGCGCGCAAGAACCAGCGTGAGTGCGGGATGTCGCGCCGGCGCCACCAGGCCCAGCCGAGCCAGAGCCCCAGCAAGATAAGCACCGAGCAGATGCCCACCATCGTGTCGAAGGCCCAGTGGAGCATCGTGTTCGCCGGCGGACGATCGCTTGCGGGCACCGAGTCGAGTCCGGTGACCTTGGTGTTGGTGCTGAAGCCGACCAGGAACGAGTCGAAGCCGGGGATCGCGATCCCTCCCTTGACGCCGTCCGACGTGCAGCGGCCGCCGAGGTACTCGGTCACGTCCCGGTGGGTGTGCTGCACGCACTCCATCCCCGCGAACTTGATCGGCTGGTTGCTGGCGATCGCCCGGGCCGCGCTGTCGCCGACGACAAACTGGATCGGCGTCGCGATCGAGGCGACCGTCAATGGGATCAAGAGCCCAAGCCGGTGGTGGCGGTCCCGCCGCCCCCGCAGCATCCCCACCGCGTAGACCGAGGCGACCAGGAACCCGGTCACCAGGTATGCCGCGAGGATCATGTGCGGAACCTCGTATGCCGTCGCCCGGTTGAAGATCGCGTCGAGTGGGTCGACCTTGGTGACCTGTCCGCTCGAGGAGATCGTGAATCCGTCCGGCTGGTTCATCCAGGAGTTGACCGCGACGACCGCGAAGGCGCCGCCGAGCCCCGCGATCACCACCGGGACGCCGGTCCAGAAGTGCGCCCACTCGGAGAGGCGCTTCCAGCCGAAGATGTAGATCGCCATGAAGATCGCCTCGGTGAAGAAGAAGATCCCCTCGATCGCGAAGGCGACCCCGAAGACCTCGCCGAACCGGCCCGTGAACGCCGGCCACAGCAGGCCGAACTCGAACGAGAGCACGGTTCCGGTGACGGCGCCCACGGCGATCGTCACGGCCGCGACCTTCGACCAGCGCTGGGCGAGCTCGAGCGCGGCGGGGTCCTTGTGCCGCAGGCCCCGGTAGTTGGCGATCAGCATCAGCGCCGGGAAGGCGACGCCGAGCGAGGCCAGGACGATGTGGAAGCCGAGCGTGAACGCCATCTGGCTTCGCGCCGGAGTCAGCTGCGAGGAGACGGCGAGCACGGTGGGCAGGTGGGTGGCTATCGAGATACCGGCCCCTTCGAGCCGATCGGCGATGACTGGACGACGGGCGCCGGCGACACACTCGGTCGCGAGGCGCCGATCTCCGCCGCTTGACCGACTGCGCTCGTGCGTTTGACGATCCGACCCGCGTCGAGGGTGAGGATCTCGTCGACGAGATCGAGGCCTTCGGGTCGGTGCGTGATCAGCAGAACCGAGCGGTCGCCCGCCGCCGCGAGAAGATCGCCGACCAGCTCGCTCGCCGTCTTCGGATCCAGGTGCGCGGCGGGCTCGTCCAGGACCAGCACCGGCGCGTTGGCCAGCAGCGCCCGGGCGACGACGATCCGCTGGCGCTGGCCGCCCGAGAGCCGCACCCCCTCCTCCCCGACGAGCGTCTCCAGCCCGTCCGGAAGAGATCTGACCCAATCGCCGATTCGCGCCATGTCGAGAGCCTGTTCGAGCTCGGCATCGGTCGCGCCGGGCCGCGCGAGGAGGAGGTTGGCGCGGATCGTCGAGTCGAACAGATGCGCCTCCTGGCCGGCGAGCGCGATCATCCGGCGGGCATCCCGTTGGAGGTAGTCGCGAAGGTCGTTGCCGGCGATCGTAACGCGCCCCACCTCCGGGTCGAGAAAGCGAAGAAGGAGATTGGTGACCGTCGTCTTGCCCGCGCCGCTCGGCCCGACCAGGGCGACCCGGCGCCCGGGATGGAGCGTCAGGTCAACCCCTTCGAGCGCCGGCTGCTCCTCAGGGCCGTAGCGCGCGGTCACCCCCTCGAGAGCGATCGTGGCCGGGACCGGTGGCGGAGGCAGGGGGGCGGACGGATCAGTCACCTCGGGCTCACGGTCGATGAGCTCCAGGACGCGGCGGCCGGCGGCCAGAGTGGCGGACAGCTCCAGCGCCGCGCGGGGCAGCGGCGCGACCGACTCGAACGACGAGACGGCGAGCAGCGCGAGCGTCGCCACGAGCACCCGGTCGAGTGCTCCCGCATCGTGGGCGGCAACTGCTACGGCGAGCACCCCCGCCGCGGTCGCCCCCGCAACGAGGATCGAGAGCCCGTCCCCGAGGCCGCCCACGAGCGCATCGCGGCGGCCGAGGCGCGAGAGCTCCCCGTCGCGCGCCCGCACCCGCGCGAGGGTTTCCGCCTCGCCGCCGTAGACCGCCAGCTCGGGCGCGCCGCGCAGGAGCTCGACGAGCTCGGCCGTGAGCTCGGCGCGGGCGGCGGCTTGCCGGCGGCCCGAGGCCCGGCCCAGGGTCGCCGAAAGCGTAGGAACCACGGCGCCGCCGACAACCAGCCCGGCCGCCAGGATCGCCGCGGCGGCAGGAAGGAAGGCGGCTGTCACGCCCACGCACCCGGCTGCCACGAGGACGGCGACGAGCGGCGGCCCGAGGCCGCGGAGGTAGAGGCCCTGGAGCACATCGACGTCGCCGACCATCCGGCCGAGCAGCTCGCCGTGGCGAAAGCCCTCGAGCTGGGCCGGGGCGAGCGGCTCGATGCGCTCGTAGAAGCCGGCGCGAATCCGCCCCAGCGTCCGCAGGGCGAGGTCGTGTGAGGCGAGCCGCTCGAGGTAGCGAGCGAGCGGGCGGGCGAGCCCGAAGAAGCGGACGGCCACGATCGTCACGGTCAGCGCCAGGATCGGCGGCCGCTCGGCGGCCCGCGAGACCAGATACCCGGCAGAGCCCATCAGGGCGACACCGAACCCGATCGCAAGCGCGCCCAGCAGGACCGACAGGGTCAGGCGCCTCGCGGGCAGGTGAGCGAGCGCAGTGAGGCGGTGGAGCGTGTGCATCATGCCGCCACCACCTGGGGCTCGACGATCCTGCCGGCTTCGAGCCGCACGACGCGGTGGGCTCGCGCTGCGAGCTCGGGGCGATGGGCGATCAGCAGGACGGTGCGCCCATCGCTGAGCCGCTCGACTGCGTCCTCGACCAGTTCGGCGCTGAGGGGATCGAGGTTCGCGGTGGGCTCGTCGAGAATGACCAGGGGCGCCCGGCGGACAAACGCCCTCGCGAGCGCGAGCCGCTGGCGCTGCCCGGCCGAGAGCGGACGTCCACCGTCGCCGACCAGAGTCCGGTAACCGCCGGGCAGCGCACGGATGAACGTATCTGCGCCCGCGAGCTCGGCGGCCGTCCGCACCCGGGCCTCGCCGGCGGCCGCGTCCCCGAGCCGGATGTTGTCGGCGACCGTGCCCCGGAAGAGCGTCGGGCGCTGCGGCACCCAGGCGAGCTGGGCCCGCCACACTTGGGGGGCGCAGTCGGCGAGATCAACCGATCCCGCCGCCACCCTGCCGCAAAGCGGCTCGGCGAGGCGCAGGATGAGCGAGGCGATCGTGCTCTTGCCGCCGCCGCTCGGGCCGATGAGCGCGACCGTCTCGCCGGGTTCGAGCTCGAGGTCCACGGCGTCGAGCACCGTCGCCTGCCGGTCCGGGTACGCGAACGACACCCCCTCCAGCCGCACGGGGACGTCTCGCGGGCTCGGCGGCAGGGCGACGCCCCGGATCGCGGCCGAGGATGCATCGACGAGGTCGATGAGTCGCTCGGCGACCGCAGCTCCGTCGGCGCTCGCGTGGTACTGGGCACCGAGGTTTCGCAGCGGCAGGTAGAGCTCGGGGGCGAGCACGAGGACGATCAACGCCGGCTCGAACGCGATCTCGCCCCCGACGAGCCGGACGCCGACCGTGACAGCAACCAGGGCGATCCCGAGCGTCGCCGCGAGCTCGAGCACCGCCCCGGAGAGGAACGCGACGCGCAGCGTTCCCATCGTCTCCCGGCGGTAGTCGTCGCTCACCTCGGCGATCCGCTCGACCTGCGCCTCGCCCCGATTGAAGGCACGCAGCGTCGGTAGCCCGCGAACGACGTCGAGGAAGTGCGTCGCGAGCAGGGTCAGCGCCCGCCAGCGCTGGAGGGTGCGGTGCTCCGTGTACCGTCCGACGAGCCACATGAACAGCGGGACGAGCGGGAGCGTGAGCAGCATGATGCCGGCCGAGACCAGGTCGATCGAAGCAACCACCGCGAGCACCGCAATCGGTACGACCGTCGCCAGAACGACCTGCGGCAGGTAGCGGGCGAACAGCGCCTCGAGGGCGTCGATCCCAGCCACCGCGGCGGTCGCGACATCGGCGCTCTCGGCGCCGTCCAAGGCGGCCGGCCGGTCCCGAAGCCTGTGCTCGACCAACTCGAGCCGCAGCTGCGAGAGGACGTTGCCCGCCCCCCGCCTGCCCACGACTTCGAAGCCCCAGATCGCCGCCGCCCGCCCGGCAACCGCCGCCACCAAGAGCCCGAGCGGCAGTGCGACGGCGGCGAGCGACGCACCATCGAACGCCTCCGCTGCGATATGGGCCAGGAGTACCGCTTCGGCGAGGACGAGGAGCGCGGCGAGGACGCCCAGGACCGCGTCGGCGATCAGGACCACGCGCGCGGCCCGCGCGCGACGCAGCAGGCGCGGGTCGAGGGCGCGCATGGCCTCAGCCGGCGGGCGGCTCGTCCGCTTTCGGTGAGAGCGCCTCGACGGGGCTGGCCGCGGGCCGTTCGCCGCCCACCCTGGCGCGGAACACGTAGTAGGTCCACGCCTGGTACAGAACGATGATCGGCACCATGATCAGGGCCACGATCGTCATCACCTCCAGCGCGTAGTGGGACGAGGAAGCGTTGGCCGTCGTCAGGCTGTTCGCGAAGGTCGGCGAGGAGACGAGCACTCGCGGGTAAAGGCCGGTGAAGATCGTCGCCACCATCAGCACCGTGCCGAGCCCGGTCATCGCGAACGCCCAGCCGCTTCTCCGGGCGTTGACGAAGACGAGCGCCAGGACGAGCGCCAGGCCGCCGAGCGCCGCCGGGACCAGTGGGCCGAGTACGCCACGCGCGTTGTTGTCGACTGCGACGGCCACCGTCCAGGCGAGGAAGCCAGCGACCCCGATCGCCGCGGGGATTGCGAGCCTGCGAGCCGCGTTGACCGCCCGCTCGCATAACTCGCCGGTAGTTCGCAGGGTCAGGTAGGTCGCCCCGTGAAAGGCGAACAGGAGCACAGTGACCAGGCCCGCGAAAACGGTGTAGAGGCTGAACAGGTCCCAGAAGTTGCCGGCCCAGTCGCCGCTCGAGTCGAGCGGCACCCCTTGGACGAGGTTGGCGAGGGCCACCCCCCACACGAACGCGGCCCCGACGCTCCCAACCGTGTTCGCCCACTGCCAGATCGCCCGCCAGCGAGAGTCCTCGCGCTTCGAGCGCCACTCGAACGAGACCACCCGCACCATCAGGCACACGAGCACGAGCAGGAGGGCGATGTAGAAGCCCGAGAACATCGTCGCGTACCAGGTCGGAAAAGCGGCGAACGTCGCTCCGCCGGCGACGACCAGCCAGACCTCGTTGCCGTCCCAGACGGGGCCAATCGCATCGAACATCGTCTCGCGGTCGCGCTCGGAGCGGGGCAGGAACGGGAGCAGCACGCCGACCCCGAAGTCGAATCCCTCGAGTAGGAAATAGCCGCCCCAGAGGATCGCGATGAGCACGAACCAGACTGTCTGAAGGCTCATCCTCGGCTCCTAGTAGGTCACCGCCGGCGCCGCCGGCTCCCCGGTGATTGGACCCGGCTCAGGCGGATCGATGTGCGCGTAGCGCCGCATGAGCACGAGGTCGGCAGCCCCCAGCCCGATGTACAGCAGCACGAACACGCCGAGGCTGGCGCCGATCGTTCCGATACCCACGGTGGGGGAGTTCGCATTCGACGTCTTGAGCAGGTTCTGGACGATCCACGGCTGGCGCCCCATCTCGGTCAGGACCCAGCCGGCGGCGGCGGCGATGAACGGGAGCGCCATCGTGACGACGGCCGTTTTCATCAACCACTGCTTGGACTCCAGGGTGCGCCTTCGATAGAAGAAGGCCCCGAGCGCGGCGACGGCGAAGATGAAGGTGCCGATATAGGCCATCACGCGCATCGCCCAGTAGCACACCTCGATGTATGGCATGTAGTTCCCGGGCCCGTATTTCTTCTGCTCCTGCTTCTGGAGTGGGGTCAGCCCGTCGACCTTGCCGTTGAAAGACCCGGTGGCGAGGAACGAGAGCAGCTTGGGAATCTCGATGTCCACGCTGGGATTCTGGTCCTGCTTGCTGAAGCCGCCGATCTGGAACAACGAGAAGCTGGCGGGCTGCTCCGTGTGCCAGAGCGCCTCGGACTCGGCGATCTTCATCGCCTGGGCGCTGGTGACGGCGATGCCGAACCTGCTGCCGACCGTGAGATTGAGAAAGGAGACCGGGACCGCGACGATCAGGGCCAACGCCGCCGCCTTGCGGAACAGCTCGACGTTGCGGCCCCGCCGGAGGTGCCAACAGGCGACGCCGAAGATGACCATCGAGGCGGTCGTCAGGCCGACCAGGAGCACGTGCAGCAAGGCATGCACGGCGAACTCGTTGCCGAGCAGCGACCAGATGTCGGTCAGCTCTGCCTTGCCGCCGCTGATCTTGTACCCGACCGGACGTTGCATCCACGAGTTCGCGACCAGGATGAAATAGGCGGAGAGCCACGTGCCGGCGGCGGCGAGCCAGATCGTCGCCAGGTGGAGGCGGGGCGAGAGCCGGTCCCAGCCGAAGATCCAGAGGCCCAGGAAGGTCGCCTCGAGGAAGAAGGCGCCCAGCCCCTCGATCGCCAGCGGGGCGCCGAACACGTCGCCCACGAACTTCGAGTACACGGACCAGTTCATCCCGAACTGGAACTCCTGCACCAGGCCGGTCGCCACCCCGATCGCGAAGTTGATCAGGAGCAGGGTGCCGAAGAAGCGCGTCAGCCGGTACCAGTGCTCGTCCCCGGACCGGTGCCACTTCGTCTGCATCACGGCGACCAGCGGAGCAAGGCCGAGAGTTAGCGGGACGAAGAGGAAGTGGTAGATCGACGTGGTCGCGAACTGGAGGCGAGCCAGGTCGACGGTTGTGATGGCGAGCGAGATCATGTCCTCGTCCCCAGCGCGGGGCGCCTAGCCGGGCAGCTCCTCGGCCCGGCGGATCGCTGTCACGAAGGCCACGATGGAGATTTCACCGCGGTGGCTGTCTTCAGTCATCACCCGAATCGGATGATCCAATCAGGCACGTCGGTCGCATAGCATCCGAGCGGTGAGCATGGAAAGCGCACCCGCCCCCGCACCAACCGCCGACGCCACGGCGGATCCTCACCGGGTTGTCGTCGTCGGAGGCGGCTTCGGCGGACTGTTCGCCACCCGCTTTTTGAGGCGGGCGCCGGTCGAGGTGACATTGGTCGACCGGGTCAACCACCACCTCTTTCAGCCGCTCCTCTACCAGGTGGCGACGGGCATCCTTTCGGAGGGGCAGATCGCTCCCCCGATCCGAAACGTCCTCCGCCGCCAGCGCAACGTCCAAGTCGAGCTGGCCGAGGTCGACGCTGTCGATCTCGATGCGCGCACCGTGACCGCGATGCGGGCCGATGGCCAGCATTTCGCTATTCCCTACGACAGCCTGATCGTCGCCGCGGGTGCCGGGCAGTCCTACTTCGGCCACGACGAGTTCTCTCGCTGGGCCCCGGGGATGAAGACCATCAACGACGCCCTGGAGGTGCGAGGAAGGATCCTCGGCGCGTTCGAGATGGCGGAGCTGGAGGAGGACGAAGAGAAGCGCCGTGCTTGGCTCACCTTCGTGGTCGTCGGCGGGGGCCCGACCGGGGTCGAGATCGCGGGTCAGATTGGCGAGCTCTCGCGGCGCGTCCTGCCCAAGGACTTCCGCCGCATCGAGCCCCAGACCGCCCGCGTGCTGCTCTTCGACGGCGGCAAGGCGATCCTCGCCGGGTTCGGCGACCGCCTCTCGTCGAAGGCCGCCAAGGAGCTGGAGCACCAAGGGGTCGAGATACACACGGGGAGCATCGTCACCGGCGTCAACCGCTACGGGGCCGACGTCAAGGGGCCGGACGGTGAGGTTCGGCGAGTGGAAGCGAGGACCAAAATCTGGGCCGCCGGTGTTCAGGCTTCGCCTCTGGCGAAGATGCTTGCCGAGGCCTCGGGCGCCGAGTGCGACCGAGCGGGGCACATCGCCGTGTTACCTGACTGCTCGCTTCCCGGCCATCCGGAGGTATTCGCGATCGGTGACATGATGGCCCTCGACGGCCTGCCCGGCGTGGCCGAGGTCGCCATGCAGCAGGGGATCCACGCCTCGAGCACGATCAAGCGGCGTCTCAAGGGGGATGCCTCGAAGCCGTTCCACTACCGCGACCTCGGCAGCATGGCGACGATCTCACGCTTCCGCGCGATCGTCAGCTTCAAGGGGATTCGCCTCTCGGGCTTCGTCGGGTGGCTTGCCTGGCTATTCGTCCACCTCGCCTTCCTGACCGGCTTCCGAGACAGGTTCACCACGATCCTCGGCTGGACCCTCAGCTTCATCGGCCGGGGTCGAAGCGAGCGGACACTGACCGTGCAGCAGATCATCGCCAGGGTTGCGATCGAGGAGGCCGGCGGGCGGCCCTTCTTGTTGGGCCTCGCCTCCGACCAGTCCGCCAAGCCAGATTAGGCAGTGGCGCGCCGTCTTCGCCGCGCGCCAAGGCGGCGATTCAGGCCGCGCTGAACGACGAGGGTGAGCGAGGCACCGAGCACCATCATCGCGACGTTCGCGCCCAACACCCCCAAGGCGCCGACAGCCTTCCCGACCTCGCCCAGCCCACCGGCGACGCCCAGGTAGGCGGCGGCGGGGATGGTGGTCACCGACACCGCCACGCCGACCGCCGCGCTGGCGCGGGTCTCGAGCGCCAGCATGCCGGCCACCCCGGCCACCAGCGCGACCGCCAGGGTCTCGTCGTTGACGGTGGTGAGGCCCCCGAGCGCGGCCGCGGCTCCGCTCAAGCTGAACCCCGAGGGAAGCAGGTCGAGCTGGTCCTGGGCGAAGGCGAAGATCGCCGCCGCGAAGGTTGTGGCCGCCAGCCCGAGGGCGAGCGTCAGGGCGGCCTCGCCGACCAGCCGCAGACTGCGACCGACAACTCCGACGCCGATCGCCGTGATCGGCAGCAGGTCCGGACTCACCGCCATCGCGCCGACGATCAGGATGGCGCTGCTCTCGGTGACGCCGTAGCAGGCGATCACCCCCGCCACGAACATCAGCGTCAGGTAGCGTCCGATCGGGCGGGCGTGGTGCCACGCCGCGCTCAGAACGTCAGCCCAGACGAGGCTGGTCTCGGCGGTTCCGGCCACCGTCTGGCCCACGATCTCCACGCGGCTCAGCGTGACACCGTCGTCTGGGACTCCGAGCCGCTGCAGATCCTCGAGCAGCGGTTCGACGGCGTCGGGGCGCACGATGCCGGCAACCAGCGCATGTCCAGGCCGGGTCGCGTCGACGCGCCTCACGCGGCTGACCCCCTCGAGCTCCTCGAGCGAGTCGGCGACCGTCGCGATCGTCGTGGACTTCCCGAACACCTCCAGCTGGATCATCGGCGCGAGCCTAACCGGCCGGCGGGGTCATCACTGGGTCGGTCCAGCCCCGATCCGCTCCAAGACGTGATCGCCGACCCGCAGCGCGTTCGCCATCGCCGTCAGCGCCGGGTTCACGGCGCCGATACTGGGAAAGATGCTCGTATCGGCCACGTACAGGTTGTCGAGCTCATGCGCCTTACAGTTGACGTCGAGCGCCGAGCTGGCGGGGTCGCTGCCGAACCGGCACGTGCCAGCCTGGTGCGCACAGCCGGCCACCGGGATGTCGGTCTTCAGGTACGCGTGCTTGGTGAACAGGTGGTCCGAGTGCATGCCGAGATGTCCCAGCATCGACTTGAGCTTGCCGTACATCTGCTTCCTGGCAGTGGCGTTCGTCTCCGTGTAGCTCAAGGTGACCTTCCCGTCGGGATCCACCGTGACCCGATTGTCGGGCCCCGGCAGGTCCTCGGTCGAGAGCCAGAAATCGACGGCATGGCGCGCAACCCGCTCCAGCGTCCACTCCGGCGCCAGCTTCGTCTCTCCCGGCTTTTCGCCCCGGAACATCGGAGCCTGGGACTTGCCGACCATCTGGATGTTCCCGAGCGGGTAATCGAACTCGTCGCCCGCGAAGTAGAAGTCGTTCAGTCCGAGGGTCTTCTGGAAGATGGTCGGATTCTCCTCGCGCGAGAGCGCGAGCACAGCGGTGCTGTCGTGGAACATGAAGTTGCGACCCACCTGGTCGGAGCCATTGGCCAGGCCGTTGGGGTGCTTGTCGCTCACCGAGGAAAGAAGCAGCTTCGCGGTGTTGGCGGCGCCGCAGGCGGCCACGACGATGTCGGCGGCAAACGTCTCCTGCTCGCCGTCGCGGTTCACCATCAGCTCCGTCACGGTGGTGCCTGCCGGGTTGGTGCCCAGGGAAACCACCTCGGCGTTCCGGAGCAGCGTGACGTTGGGATGCTCGAGCGCCGGCCGAACGGCCAGCACCTCGGCGTCGGCCTTGGCGTGGACCAGACAGGGAAAGCCGTCGCAGTCGGGGCAGCGCACGCAGCGGCTGTAGGGCATGTTGCCCTCGTCGAGCATGATCCCGCACGGGGCGTGGAACGGGTGGTAGCCGGCGGCCGCGAGGTCGTCCGAGAGCTGCTGGATCCGGGGCTCGTGGGAGACCGCCGGGAACGGATAGGGCGCGCTGGCCGGCGGCTCGGTGGGGTCCTCGCCGCGGGCGCCGTGCACCTGGTAGAGCTGCTCGGCCTGGGTGTAGTAGGGCTCCATCTCGTCGTAGGAGATCGGCCAGGCGGGTGAGACGCCGTCGTGGTGTCGGAGCTCTCCGAAGTCCTCGGCGCGCAGGCGGTATAGCGCCGCCCCGTAGAGCTTCGTCGCCCCGCCGACGAAGTAGTGCACCTGCGGCTGGAAGGGCTTGCCCTTCGCGTCGTACCAGGTGTCGGGCGAAACGTAGCGGCCGTCTACAAACACGTCCTGCGCAAGCCAGTTCTGCGGCTCGCGCGGGAGCCAGTCGCCGCGCTCCAGCAGCAGGATCCGCTTGCCGGAGGGCGCCAGGCGGTTGACGAGGGTGCCGCCGCCGGCGCCGCTCCCGATCACGATCACGTCGTAGGACTCGGCCACTACGAGATCTCCGCGAGTCGCTCGGCGATGATGATCCGCCCGGCGGCCTCGATCAGCGCCAGGTGCGAGAACGCCTGCGGGAAGTTGCCCAGGTGACGCCCGGTGCTGGTGTCGAACTCCTCCGCGTAGAGGCCGAGCGGCGAGGCGACGCTCAACAGCTTCTCCATCAGGTCGCGAGCGCCCTGGTGCTCGCCGACGATCGCCAGCGCCGAGACGAGCCAGAACGAGCAGATCAGGAAGCTACCCTCCTTGCCCGACATCCCGTCGTCGGTCTCGCCGGTGCGATAGCGCAGCACGAAGCCGTCCTCAGTCAGATCGTCGGCGATCGCCTCCACGGACTTGCGAAGCCGATCATCGTCGCCTGGCAGGAAGCCGAAGATCGCCGCCAGGAGCGTCGACGCGTCGAGCGCCTCTGTGTCGTAATGCTGGCGAAGCACGCCGTCGCGGACGCCGTGCTCGAGGATGTCCGCTTTGATCTCGTCGGCGGTCGCCCCCCAGGCCGACTCCAGGTCGGTGTCGCCGCGGATCGCGGCAAGCTTCGCCGCTCGGTCGAGCGCCACCCAGCACATCAGCTTCGACGAAACGTAGTGCTGAGGCTCGCCGCGGGCCTCCCAGATCCCCTGGTCGGGGTTCTTCCAGACCTTGGTCGCACACTCGGCCTGGGATTGGACGATCGGCCACAGCCGCCTCGGCAGACGCTCGGAGCGGCGGGTGTGCAGGAGGATCGAGTCGAGCGCCGCGCCGAAGACGTCGTTCTGGCGCTGGTCGAAGGCGCCGTTGCCGACCCGCACGGGACTCGCTCCCGCGTAGCCGAACAGATCGTCCCGGGTCGACTCGGTGAGGTCGCGGCGACCGTCGATCCCATACATGATCTGGAGCGCCCCGTCGTCGTTCGGCTCCAGGTCGGCGACGAACTGCATGAACTCGTCCGCCTCCCAGTCGAGGCTCAGATAATGGAGGGCCTGGAGGGTGAAGGTCGAGTCCCGCAACCAGGTGTAGCGGTAGTCCCAGTTACGCTCGCCGCCGGGCGTCTCGGGCAGCGAGGTCGTACCGGCTGCGACCGTGGCCCCGGTCGGCATGTAGGTGAGCCCCTTGATGGCCAGCGCCGAGCGCTGGATCGGATCGCGCCAGCGATGGTCGGGGAGTCGAGCCTGTTTCAGCCAGCCGCGCCAGTATCGCCTGGTTGCGGCGATCCGCGCGTTGGCTTCGTCGATGTTCTGAGGGGAAGTCAGCCCTTCCGCCCACGAGAGGGAGCAGTAGAGCTGTTCCCCCTGCTCGACGCTGTGCCGGGCGCGAACCCGGTTTCCCTCGATCCCCATCGCCATGTCGGTCGTGAGGCGGATCGTCACCTCGGCGCCGCTCGCGTCGGCGGTGTGGCGATCGCCGTCGGCGAGCTCCCACTCGGCTGGCGTGCGCCCGTAGTCGAAGACAGGCTCGCAAACGAGCTCGATCTCGACCGTGCCCTCGAGGCAGAGCACCGTACGCACCAGCATGTGATCGCCGTCGTCGTCGGCCGGCGGGCGGGTGTGCGGGGTGACTTTGTCCTCGCCTCGCGTGGGGCCCATGGTGAGCGCGTCGATGACGACCGCCCAGCCGGTCGGCGTGTTCCAGGTCGTGGCGACGATGTTCGTCCCGGGCTCGTAGATGCGGGCGCTGGGTACGTTGATCCCGAAGGGACCGAGGCGAAAGGTCCCGGCCTCGCGGTCGAGCAGGGTGCCGAACACGCTCGGCGCGTCGAAGCTCGGCACGCAGAGCCAGTCGACCGCGCCGTCGGGAGCCACCAGGGCTCCGGTGTGGCAGTTGGAGAGGAACGCGTAATCCGCGATCGGCGGGAAGGGCGACGGCGCCGCGGCGGACTGTGCCTCGCGCCGCGCCACAGCGCCGGACGGCGCCTTGGCGCCATCCGAATTGGAGCGCTTCTTCTTCGGCACGCTCTTCCGCGACGCCTTGGCCTTCTGCGCGCTCATGAGGGCATCCACGGACCGTGCCAGGCGCCGTGGCCGCGCACCAGGTCGTTCGCGGCCTCCGGGCCCCAGGAGCCCTTCGCATAGCCGTGGATCGGCGGCGGAGCGTCGAGCAGCGGTTGCAGGACCCGCCAGGTCTCCTCGACGCTGTCCTGACGGGTGAAGCGGGCGCTGTCGCCGCGCATCGCCGCGTGCAACAGCACCTCGTACGGCGTCGGCCCCTCGCCCCCCTCCTCGGCGAACTCCATGTCGAGGTGGATCTGCTCGGGGTCGGGCCGATCACCGCGTTGGGCATCGACCATCAAGCGGATGCCGGTTGTCGGGTCGAGCTTGACCACGAGCTGGTCCGCCTCCGGCCGGCGCGAGCGAGTGTCGCGGAAGCCCAGCCGCGGTGGGTGCCGGAAGACGAGTCGCGTCTCGGTCTGCGTGATCGGCAGATCCTTTCCGGCGCGGATGAAGAAGGGCACTCCGGACCAGCGCCAGTTGTCGATCTCGAGCCGAAGCGCGGTATAGGTCTCGGTCGTCGAATCGTCGGCGACGCCGTCGACGTCGCGGTACCCGTCGTACTGCCCACGCACGTAGTGCGCCGGGTCGGCCTCGGGCATCGCGTGGAAGACGCCGAACATCGAGTCCTTCAAAGTCCTCGGGTCGTGCGCGGCGGGCGGCTCCATCGCGGTCGCCGCCACAACCTGCATCAGGTGGTTGACGACGACGTCGCGAAGCGCGCCGACGGGATCGTAGAAGTGCCCACGATCCTCGACGCCGAAGCTCTCCGCCATCGTGATCTGGACCGAGGAGATGTAGTTGCGGTTCCAGATCGGCTCGAACATCGTGTTCGCGAACCGCAGGTAGAGGATCTCGGCGAGGCCCATCTTGCCGAGGTAGTGGTCGATCCGGTAGATCTGCGACTCGTCGAGGTAGGTGTGGACCTGCTCGTTGAGCTCTCGGGCCGAGGCGAGGTCGTGGCCGAACGGCTTCTCGACGACCACCCGTGCGTCCTGGGTCAGGCCTGCATCGGCGAGGCCTTTGATCACGGCGCCGAACAGGAACGGTGGGATCTCGAGGTAGAAGACAGGGGTCTTCGCCGCGCCGATCTCCGCCGCGACCCGCTCGAAGGTAGCGGAGTCCGAGAAGTCACCGGCAACGTACGAGAGCCTCCCGGCGAGCCGGTCGAAGACCCCCTCGTCCAGCGCTTCGCCGGCCCCCTCGATCGATTCCCGAGCCCGCTGGCGAAGATCGTCGACGGTCCAGTCATCGACCGCCACCCCGACGATCGGGCAGTCGAGCAGACCGCGGCGCTCGAGCCTGTACAGCGAGCGGAAGGTCATCACCTTGGCCAGATCGCCCGTGATCCCGAAGATGACCAGCACGTCTGCGGGCCGCGGATCCCCGTTGCCACTCCCGACTGCCGCCGGCTTCGATCTGGGTTTCGTGGTGGTGGCCATGTCTGTTTTCAGCTCCCGTCCGAATCGGACCGGGCTGCGAGGATCCTCCAATCCCGGGTCGGGGAGCGCATCATACGATCAGGGTGAACTTGAGCGTCCCCGGTCGGCGAGGCAGATGGCCCTGTCGCCCGGGTTTGTCTCAAGCCTCGAGCGCGCGGTGATGACCCGCAGACTGCCGTCGTCCGTGACAAGGAACAGCGGCGTCAGCCCATCGACGGCCCGCTGGTGATCCGAGCCCCGATCGGGCGGTAGCTCGACGAGGTGAGCCCCGCTCTCGAAGCGGCTGGTCAGCTCGCAGAAGGTGAGGTCGTTCGCGAACAGGAGGGCGCCCTCGGCATAAGCGGGCGCGGGCTCGAATGCGCCCTCGGCGGGGGGGAGCCGGTAGACCCGGCCGGCTCCGAGCTCCTGGCGCAGCTCGAAGGCAGCCAGGGCGTTGAAGTCGTCGCTCTCGGTCAAGAGCAGCGCGTCGCTTACCTCTTCGAGCTCGGCCTCCCGGCTCTCCACGTCGACTCCGAGCGGGACCCTGCCGGCGTCCAGGCCCACCTCGCGGGCCGCTGCTTGCTCGGCCCGGCTGCCGGTCCACAGTCGCACCCTCAGGCCGGCCGCCTCGAGAGCCTGGGCGATCGTCCGCGCCCAGGCGTGCGCGCCGACGAGCAGGATCACCGGCGCTCCCGCGCCCGCGACACCGAGAAGACGTGCCACCGGCGAGGCGGTGAGCCCGTAGAGAACGACGGTGGCGAAGATCACCACGAACGCGATCGGCAGGATCTGATCCGCTCCGCTAACGCCCGCCTGCGTCAAGGACAGCCCGAAAGCCGAGGCCGTTGCCGCTGCGACGATGCCGCGCGGCGCCATCCAGGTCACGAAGGCTCCCTCGTGGAGGCTGAGCGGCGACCTCCACGCCGAGAGCGCGACGTCCAGCGGCCGGATGAGGAGCACCATCACCGCGACCAAGACGAGGGCCTTCCCAAGGACCGCACTCACCTGGGACGGCTCCACCGACGCCGAGATCAGCACGAACAGCATCCCGATCAGCAGGCTCACCAGCGTTCCGTGGAACTCGAGGATCCGGGACACGTCGAGCTGTTGCTGGTTCGCCATCGCCATCCCCATCACGGCCGCCGCAACGAAGCCCGAGTCCTCGCGAAGCAGGTCGGCACCGACAACGGCAGCTACAACGACCATCAGCGCCGCGGCGACGGCGTGACCCGGGGCGGTGCGCTGCAGGCCACCAAGCAGCAGCCGAAGCAGCGCCGCCCCAGCCAGTCCGATCGCCAGTCCAACCCCGAGGTCGAACGCCATCTCGCCCGGATGAAAGGGGCGCTCGCCCGCGGCACCCTGGAGCACCGCGTTGAACGCGATCACCCCGAGCAGGGCTCCGATCGGGTCGATCAACGTCCCCTCCCATTTCAGGACCGACCGCACCCGATCGGATGGGCGCACGAACGCCAGCAGCGGCAGTACGACGGTCGGACCCGACACGACGAGGATCGCGCCGAGCACCGACGAGACCCCCCAGCTGAGGCCAAAGATGAGCTTGACCGAGACGGTTACGCCGACTAGCGTGGCCAAGGTTCCGACCGAGATCAGCCGGATTACGACGCTGCGAATCCCGCCACCAAGCTCGTGGAAGCGCAGGCGAAGGCCGGCTTCGAACAGGATCAAACCGACCCCGAGGTCGACCAGCGGCGTGAAGGTGGCGCCGAAGAGCTTGTCGGGATGGACGTCGTCGGTGATCGCGCCGGCAACGAACCCGACCGGCAGCAGGACGACGATCGCCGGCAGCCCCAGACGGTCGGCCAGCAGCCGCGACCCGATCGCGAGCACGATCACCAGCCCGAGGCCGGTGAGGATGGCGTTCGTCGACAGCATCGGTCAGCCGGCGCCGCCGGCCGGCTCGACCGGCCTCATTCAGGCGGCCGCTCCCTGCCTCTCCGCCGCCTCGATCTCGCGCTTGAGCTCGTCGGGGTCGGCGTCCAACTCCTTGGCCAGCCTCTTGCTGGCCCGCTTGGTCGCCTTCTCGATCTGCTCGTCGATCTTCGATTCGCCGATCACGATCACCGCGGCTTGGCCCTCGTCCAGCGCCTCCCCGAGCTCCTTCAGATCGCTGCGGGACATGCCGCGCCAAAGGTGCCCGGCAACTCCGCCCGCGGCCCCGCCGACGATCGCCCCGCCGATCATCGACGGCGGGAACAAGATCCCGGCCACCGCGCCGACCGCGATCCCGGTCCAAGCGCCGTGCTGGGTCGGCTTCTCGGTCTTCGTCACACGGACCTTGCCGTCCTCTTCCTTCCGGATCACCGCGGAGTCGAAGGTCCCGATCGCTCCGGCGGCGTGGAGGTCGAACACGGCCTCATAGTCAGCCTCGGCGTCGGCGATCTCCTGGTAGACGGCGGCGTAGAGAAAGACGGGTCTGTCGGCCATGGGTGACTCCTTCCAGTGGGATTTCGATGCCGAGCGCGCGGCCTCAGGAGGCGAGCAGTTTCGCCTTTTGGGCGGCGAACTCCTCCTCGGTGAGCACTCCCTTGTCGCGCAGCTCGCCGAGCTCCTTCAGCTGCTGGATGGGATCGGCCGCGGCCTGCTGAGGTGCGGCCTGCTGAGGTGCGGCCTGCTGAGGTGCGGCCTGCTGCTGCTCTGCGTCCTGCTGGGCCCAACGCTGCTGTTGACGACGGGAGACGCGGTTGCTGACAACGGTGGCCGTTCCGGCGACGGCCGCCGTCCGTGCGACGCCTCTAATCAATCCTGGCATGACTTCCCCTTTCCGATCAGGACTTCGCGGTAGCGGTTTCGGCCTCATCGGCCGCGTCGAGCGCGGCGAGGATGGCCTGGACCGGGATCCGGCCGTTGGCGACGAGTTGACCGCCCGAGCGCCGGACCGCGGCCGCGAACGGAGCGGCCCATCGATTCTCGTACACGAGCAATGCAGCCGCGGTGCCGGCATCGAGTGCCTCTGCCGCCTCGGCGATGTCCTCATCGGAGACCAAGCCCGAGGAGGCGCCCTCGAACACCCTCAGCTGCTCTCCCTCATCACCGAGGTCGGAGATCTCCAATCCAGCGATGGAGCCGTCCTCGGCCTTCGCGATGAAGGCCAGATCGAGGACGCGAATGATCCCGCTCTCGACCAGGTCGACCACAATCGGGGCGATCTCCCCGTTGGGCTGGCGACCCGGCCACTCGATCAGCACATAGTCGATCGGGCCCATGTGTTCGAGGTCGTCCATGCTCATAGGCGCTCCTTTCCGACGCTCCGGTTGACCCGCCGAGATTAGATCGGCCGCGCCGCCGACGCATCACCCGCTTCGCATGATATTCGCGCACGATCGGATGCGACACCTGCCGTAGTCTGCATGCCTCAGATGGCTCAGTGTCCGGCTTCAGCGGGGACGTGACCGACGAAGCTCCGAACGTCGTCGTGGGTACGAGGGAATGGACGCCGAAGCGGGTTGAGGGCGGCGGCCCGTTCACCAGCCGGCTGATCTGGCGACTCCCCGACGGCGGCGAGGCGACGTGGGAGTCGAGGCCGGCGCGCAAGCGCGGCACGATCGCCATCCGGCCGAAGGGGAGCGGAGCGATCAAGGCCCTGCCGGCACCGCCGGCGATCGCCCGGCGACTCCGCCGGGTCAACTGGGTGACGGCTGCGGCATTCACCGCCGGAGGCTCGCTGTTTGCCCTGGGCGCCGCGGTGGCGCAGTTCGGCTCCGGCGACGCGACGACGGCGGCCTCGATCTACTTCGCGGGGGGCCTCTTCTTCAGCACCGGGGCGTATGCCTCGCTGGTGGGAGCGGTCAACGCGCCTCGAACCGTCGGGGCCAGCGGCCCGGTGGACGGCGAGCGCTGGCGCTGGTGGTCCTATGAGCCGGGGCGGATCGATTGGCTGAGCACCTTCGTGCTCTTCGCCGGGACCTTGGCGTTTGCCATCAGCCTGATCCACTCGTTTCTCAACGGTCTCACCACGCAACAGGTGAACCGCCTGATCTGGGCGCCCGAGGTGATCGGGTGCACACTGTTCCTGATCTCCGGTCACCTCGGCATGGCGGAGATCTGCCATCGTTTTCCCCCCTGCCTGCGGCGGCGCGATCTCGGCTGGTCGATCGTCGCGATCAACCAGGTCGGCTCGATCATCTTCATGATCTCGGCGCTCGCCGCGTTCGTCAGGCCGGTGACCTCGAGCGAGGTCAATGTGGACGTCGCCAACTGGGGAACGCTGATCGGCGCGCTGTGCTTCGCGATCGGCGGAGTGATGCAGGCGTTCGATCGACCGACCACGAACGAGGCGGGCTGAGCCGGGAGGTCCGGCAGTCCGAGCGCTCCGCGACCCGTGATGCGGCGAGTCAGAAGACCGCGATCGGGTTGAGCGGAGATCCCGTGCCGCCCGTGATCCGCAGCGGAGCTCCGACGAACAGGAACTCCCAGCGCCCGGCGTCCTCGCAGCGCCGAGCGAGGTCCTCGAACTGGAGGTAGTCGAGCAGGTGGACACCCATCGCGTTGATCGCCAGGACGTGGATCGGGAACCCCACCCCATCGGTCGAGCTCGGAGCGGTGTCGTTGTTGCCGTCCGACCCCAACGCGGCGATGCTGCGATCGGCCAGGAAGTGGGCGGCGGTGGGGTGCAGTCCGGCCCTTGACTCGTCCGTGTCCCAGGGGCCGAGCTCGGCAAGCCTGGGCGCGTGACCGGTGCGGACGAGCAGGATGTCACCAGCACCCACCCGCACGCCCTGGGCGTCTTCGGCCGCCTCGAGGTCCTCGCGGAAAATGTGCTCGCCGGGCTCGAGCCAGGGCACGCCCCGAAGCCGTGGCACGTCGAGCAGGACTCCGCGGCCCACGAGCCCGTCCTTGAGCACCTCGATCGATCCCGCCGGCGCCCCATCCTCGGTGATCGAGTCGCTCGGCTCGCCGTTGTAGATCGAGCCGTGGTAGGCGACGTGACAGAGGGCATCGATGTGACTGTGCCCCGGGTTGTGGTAGTCGAGGCCGACGTAGTCCTTGGCGAAGCGGACGGTTCCGGATCCGATGTCGACGTCGGTCAGCATCGTCATCCGGTGCTCGGCGGGCTCAGGGCAGTCGACGCGCGCCTCGGTCCTCAGCGGCTGGCTGAGCGTGACCGTGGCCCCGTCGCGCACCAGCCGCGCGGCGGCCGCCGTTCGCTCGGGCGTCAGGTGGTGAAGGGCCCCGCGCTCGTCGCCCTGGCCCCAGCGGCCCCAGCTGCAAATGGCCTCGAAGATCGCTCGGAACTCGTCTGCCGATACTTGGGTCGAGGTCGGCTTCAACCGGGTCAGCCTAGTACGGCCGGGCGACCAGGGGCCGAACTCCCTGGTTGGTTCGTCGGTCGCCGCCCGATCGGCGGAGCGACCCGATCGCCGTGTGATACAAGACCACCGATGGACCGGAGGCTTGCGCAGCGCAACCTGACGGCGGGCCTGCTCGCCGCGGGGCTGGCGCTGGCCTTCTTCGGGCTTACCTTCTTCCTCGCCGTCATTTACATCACGTGAGCAACGGTCGCCGGATCCCCGAGCCCTCCGAGCTCGTCTACGTACCGGCGCCCTCGTGGCCTCCGGCGCTGATCGCGGTGGGCCTCGCGGCCGTGCTGATCGGCCTGTTCGCGGGCTGGCCGTACGCCGTGGCTGGGGCGATCCTCGGGCTCGGCGCGCTTCGGGCCTGGGCCCGGCGGGCGCGCGACGAGCGCGGGCGACTGCCGCGTGAGCAGCGGGTCACCGCCGCAGTGCTGCCGGCCGTGCCCCTGCGCAGGACCGGCGACGGCTCCTAGCAGCGAGGGTTCGCTAAGCGGCAGACGCCTCTGTCTCGGGCGACGTCATCCCCGAGGTGGCGCCCTCGCTGGTCCAGACCCGGACGATGTCGCGCATCGACAGGACGCCGACCAGCTCGCCGGACTCGACCACGACCAGGTGGCGGATGTGGCGCTTCGACATCTCCATCGCGGCGCGCTCGAGGCTCCACTCGGGCGCCGCGGCGATCAGCGTGTCGCTGACGTGATCGCCGACCCGCTCCGAGTCGGGGTCCTCGCCCCGGCCGAGGGAGTTGAGGATGTCGCGCTCGCTGATCACCCTCGGGCCGGGATACTCCTCGTCGATCACCACACCCGCCCCGACCGACTTCTCGGTCATCAGCCTGGCGGCCTCGCGCAGGGTGTGTCCCGGACCGACGATCAGCACCACCTTCGACATCCCTTCGCGAACTTCCATCCGGCGCTCCCCTGGAATCGATCAGGCCAGCGGCCAAGTGCCTATTGACTCAAGCCTATCCAAAAGCGCCGGCGGCGCCAAATGACCGCGGCCGGTCGGCGGACGCCGACGATAGGATTCCCGCCTCGTGGCGAGACGGATCCTCAGCCGGCCGAGAGCCGCATGGCGCGCGGCACTCGCCCTCTCCGGGATCGCCCTCGCGGGGCTGGCGGGCTGCGGGGTCAGCGAGACCGGCAACTCCGACCGAGGGCGCCAGCTGTTCGTCCAGAAATGCGGCACCTGTCACGTGTTGAAGCAGGCGGCGACGACCGGGACCCAGGGGCCTGACCTGGATGCCGCGTTCGCCCAGGCCCGGGCGAGCGGCATGGACTCGGACACGATCGCCGGCGTCGTCAAGGCCCAGGTCGACAACCCGCGCCCGACCACCGACGACCCGAACGTCTCGATGCCGCCCCACCTGGTCACCGGCGGAGACCTCGACGACGTGGCGACCTACGTCTCCAAGGTCGCCGGCGTGCCCGGCATTCAGCCGCCCGCGTTCGCCGGCGGTCCCGGCGGTCAGGTGTTCGGCGAGAACGGCTGCGGAAGCTGCCACACGCTGAAGACGGCCGGGAGCACCGGGACCGTGGGCCCGGATCTCGACACGGCGCTGGCCGAGCAGAGCGCCGCCGAGATCAAGCAGTCGATCACCGACCCGAACGCCAAGGTGACGCCGGGATACCCAACCGGGGTGATGCCGGCCACCTTCGGGCAGACGATCGATCCCAAGGACCTGAACACCCTGATCAAGTTCCTCCAGCAGAGCGCCGGCAGCCAGGGCAAGTAGGCAGTCTGACCAGCGGCGCCTAGAGGTAGTACTGGTGGAGCGCCCGACCCCCGCCGCCATAGGCCGCGAGCACGTGAATGACCATCAGGTCGACCAGGATCAGCACGATGGCGAGGCCCGGCAGGTCCGATATGAACATGGCCTGGACGACGATGTTGCTCGCCGCCGAGAGGATCCCGACCCACTGGCCCCATCGCCCGCCGAGCCAGATCGAGATCGGCGCCGAGAGCTGGATCAGGGCGATGATCAGCATCAACCAGCCCCACGGTCGGGCGTCCCCGACCAGCCAGGCGGCGTGGGTGATGAAGATCTTCGACCCCGCGATCACCGAGATCGCATAGAAGAGATTGAGCAGCCCTAACAGGAGCACCATGCTCCCGGCGAACGCGAGCGCCCCCATCCCGGCGATGTCGGGGCGGCGGCGGTACTGGAAGTTGTTCGGTGCGGCCCGTTCGTAGGCCATCTCTTCTCCCCCTTGTCGCTGCTGCCATCAGCGTACCCTCGGCGAGCTGCGCCGACATCACCCCAATCGTGCGATAGCAGGCCGAGCTCAGGCGGCGGTGCCCGCGGCGCCGGTGGCCTGCTTCGCCTCGCGCTCGAGGTCGACGACCACGTGGGTGATCGGGAGCGGGACCTCCTCGCGCGCCCTCTCCACCACCCCGCGCTCCAACCACCTCGAGCGCTCCGGCGGATGGGTCGAGATGATCACCTCGTCGGCGGGGAAGGCGCGCAGCGCGTCCTCGAGCGCCGCGTTGGGCTCGTGATGGTCGCCGACCTGGCCGCGGGCGTTGATGCCGGCGGCCTCCATCCGTCGCAGCGACTCGTCGAGACGCCCTCTGGCTTCCTCCAGCGCCCCGTCGACATCCGATGCCCAGTGCTCCATTCGCGAGCTGGTCAGCGCCGGGACGACGACCAGGATCTCGCTGCCGCGGCCCTTGCAGCGGTTTTGGATCTCGGTCAGCAGGGCGCGCCCGCCGACCGTCTCGTTGGCCATCACCAGCACCCGGTACGTGGCGTCGTCCCGGTGCGTCACCTCGGCCTGCCCGCGCAGGCTCCCCTGCGCCCCCCGCCACAGAAGGCCGATCCCGAGCCCCACCTCCGCCGCGAGGAGCGCCGCTCCCAGCGCGGGGCGGGTCAGCAGGGTGAGGGCGATCACCGCGCCGGCACCGATGCCGATGATCACCACGGCGCGAAAGACGTCTCCCTCGGACCGCAGCGGGTTGTGCATCTCCGCCCCTTTCTGTCGCCACGCCAATTATGGCGCTACCGCGGCGAGGGACCCGCGAGGCGCACCCCGCTCAGTCCCGTCCCAGCAGGCCCTCGGCCCGCAACCAATCCTCGCACCGCCTCATGCCCTCGTCGAGGTCGACGGCGGGCCGGTAGCCGAGCACTTCCCGGGCCTTCTCGATCGAGTAGGTGCCCGAGCGCGTCAGGTAGCGGACCGCGGCCGGGGTGACTTCGGGGTTGAAGCCGCGCAGGCGACCGGCGCGATCGAGCGCGGCCGCGATCGCCAGCACCACGGGGGTCGGCGCGACCGGCACCCGCTCCCTGCCCAGCATGCGCGCGTAGCGCCCGAAGAAGTCTCGAGCCTCGACGTCGTGGCCGCCGCTGAGGATCAAGACCTCCCCGACGGCGCGCTCGTCGCCGGCCGCCAGCATGACGCCCTCGACGAGGTCGTCGACGTAGACCGGGCTCATCATCCCCCGCCCCATCGCGGGCAGGATCAGGCGGCGCCTGGCCAGCTCTCGAACCGGGGTGCGGGTCCAGAAGTGGGAGCCGGGGCCGTAGACATCTCCGGGACGGACGATCGTGCACCCGATCTCGCGCGCCCCATGCCCCTGCAGCACGACCTGCTCGCTGGCCACCTTGGTGTCCACGTAGGGGACGCCGTTGGGCCGCACCGGGTGGCGCTCGTCAACGTCTCTGGGAACGTCGAACCCGAACGCGACGATCGAGGAGATGTGCACGAAGCGCCGCGCGCCGGCGCGGACCGCGGCATCGAGCGAGTTTCGGGTCCCCATCACGTTGACCCGCCAGAAGCCATGCGGGTCGTTGTCCATCCCCAGCCGAGCGGCGGTGTGGATCACGAGCTCGGCGCCGGCCGCCGCCTCCTCCCACGAGCCCCGGGCGGTCAGGTCCCCGGCGACTACCCCCAGCTCGGGCTCCGGGCGGACGTCGACGCCCGAGACCTCGGCCCCCGCCTCGCGGTAGCGCCGCGCGAGTCCCCGGCCGACCAAGCCGAGCGCGCCGGTGATGAAGACGCGCTTCGGAACCGCGGGCTGGGTCGGGGACGCGGACACGCCCTCAGACGAACTTGTAGCGCCAGCCCTCGTGGGGCTCGTTGCGGGGCGTTGCGAAGCGCTCCACGGTGCGAGCAGCATAGGCCGCCGAGGCACCAGCGAGGGAGAGCGCGAGCGAGATTGGCGCTCTACCCTCATCTCGGTGACCGCGATCTCTGTGACGCGCGCGGGGGTGGGGCCCGAGGTTCTGCTCGTCCATGGAGGCGCGAGCCCGGAGGTCACCTGGGCCGGACTGGCGCCGTTGCGGGCGGGCTGGGAACTCGCCCTCGTGCATCGTCGCGGCTACCCGCCGAGCCCGCCGCCTTTGGATGGGCGGCAGGACTTCGAAGTGGACGCAACGGATCTCTCGCCCCTGCTCGACTCCCGCCCGCACGTCGTCGCGCATTCATATGGAGTGCTTGGAGTCCTGATCGCGGCGACCCGCAGCCCCGACCAAGTGCGCTCCCTGACGCTGATCGAGCCGCCGCTCTACTTCCTGGTCCCCGGCGATCCGGAGGTTGGCCGCCTCGAGCGTCTCGGTGACGAGGTGCTAACCGACGGCCTCGAAGCCGACCCGGCCGCCCTGCGCGAATTTCTGCGTCTCGCCGGCGCACCGGACGTCGACGAGGGCCCCTTGCCCGGCGCGGTGGCCCACGGAGTTCGTCGAGCGCACGGCGGCCGCCTTCCCGGCGAGGCGCGTCCGGCGCTCGGCGCTCTGCGGGATGCTGGCATCCCGTGCTGGTCGCCTCGGGTGATCACGCGCCCGGACTTGAGCGCATCTGCGACGCCCTGGCCACGGAGTTGGATGCCGAGCGGCTGATTGCCCCAGGGGCGGGGCACTTCGTCGCCGGCGCGCCGGGCTTCGTCGAGCACCTGGAACGGTTCCTGGCTTCTGGCGGCGATTCGCGCCGGCTACCGTCTCGGAGGTGAACCGGCGCGCCGCCGTACCGCTCGTCGCCGCTGCGACGTTTCTCGCCGGATTCGGCGTCGCCGAGCTGACCGGCGTGCGCGCGATCGGCGGCCTCGTGTTGCTCGCTGGAGGCGCGTGGTGCGGGCGTGCGGCGCTCTCGATCGTGGGACCGCGGGCGACGATCGCGCTGCTCGCGATCGCGGTAGCGCTGTTCGTCGTTTCGCATCCGCTGGGCGAGGCGATCGGGGCCTGGCCGGCGGTCGCGGTGAGCGCGGCGCTGGTCGCGGGTGCGGCGGCCGCGCTGGTCGGTCGGCCCCGGAGCGCCCTACGAGGGCATTCCGAAACGCCTACCTAGAGGATGTAGACCGTCGTGTAGACGACGATCCACATCACGTCGACGAAGTGCCAGTAGATCCCCGGCACC
>JAHEXV010000034.1 GCA_023251935.1 bacterium
CTCCGGCGGAGCGCCCACCACCAGCCACAGCTGGTCGCCGTCGGTGTCGTTGAACAGCTGGCGAACCGTTCCCGGGTCGACGAGAAGGGCAGACAGCGGTTCCAGGGTCAGGACGTCGTCGTCGACGCGCACCCGGCCGCTTCCCTCCAAGAGCACGTAGAGCTCCTCCTGTGCCCGATGGCGGTGTTTGGTCGACGCCTGGCCCGGCCGCAGCCTCCACAGCCGGGCGCCGAGCTGATGTGCGTCGAGTTGCTTCGTCAGGTCGGTGTTGAGCACTCCCATCTGATTCGACGGTCGCCAATGGGCGTCGCCCGCCGCGAGCACGCGGAATCCCATCGGTCCATCCTTTCAGGACACCGCCGGTCCAGTCCGAGTCAAAGCTCGGCCAGGAACTCGATCACGTCGTCGGCCAGCAGCTGCGGCTCCTCGAAGGCGGCGAAGTGGCCACCGCGGGGCATCTCCGTCCAGCGTCGGAGGTCGGAGAAGATGCGCTCCGCCCACTCGCGCGGCGGGCGGGCGATCTCGGCCGGGAAGTCGGCCGCGGCGGCGGGCACGTCGATCCGCTCGCCGGCCCCGAGCCTCCAGCGAGCCCGGCGCTCGCCCAGGTAGAGCCGCATCGAGGAGGCGATCGTGCCGGTCGCCCAGTACATGGTCAGGAAGTCGCAGAGCTGGTCCTTGGAGAAGCGACGCTCCACCTCGCCCTCGCAGTCGCTCCAGCGCCGGTACTTGTCGACCAGCCAGGCGGCGAGGCCCGCCGGCGAGTCGTTGAAGGCGACCGCGACGGCGTCGGGCGCCGCCGATTGCAGGAAGAGGTGGTAGCCCTCTCGGCGGCGCCACCGCGAGCCGGCCTCCATGTACGTCTGCTCGGCGGCGCTGGGTGGCGGGTCGGCGAGGTCGCCGGGCACCGGGAGCACCGAGACTGCGTTGACATGTACGCCCGCGACGGTCCTGGGCGAGTCCAGCGCCATCCGGGCCGAGATGCTCGCCCCCCAGTCCCCGCCCTGTACGCCGTAGCGCCCGTACCCGAGGCCATCCTCCATCAGCGCCCGCAGGCGCTCGGACACGGCGGCGATGTTGAGCGGGGCGCCCGGGTCATCCGACCACGAGTATCCGGGCAGCGAGGGCACCACGGCGTCGTGGCCGGCGGCGACCAGAATCGGGATCAGCTCCAGAAACTCGATCGGCCCGCCGGGCCAGCCGTGCACCAGCATCACCGGCAGCCCGTCCCCCTCGGCGCGCCGCGCGAGGAAGTGGATGCCCCGCCAGCGTTGGTTCTCGAGCTCATTCAACCGCCCTTCGAGCCGGCGCCAGTCGTAGCGGTGGGCCCAGTGGTCGCAGAGCTCGCGCAGGTAGTCGACGTCCACGCCCAGCTCCCAGGCGCCCGTGGCGGGCTGGTCGGGCCACCGCGTCCGCTCCAGCCGCGCGCGCAGGTCCTCGAGCACCGACTCGTCGACCGAGATCTCGTACGGCTCGAGGCTCATGGCGAAGCAAGGTCCGACCATGGCCACAGACTGCTCAAAGTGGGAACTCCTCGCCCCGCAGCAGGCGGCGCAGCAGATGCATCGCGAGAGTGGTCGAGCGGTCGCGGATCTCGCCCCGGTTTCCGGGCAGGACCGGATCGCGGGCGATCTCTGTGCCGCTCGCGCTCTTGATGCAGATGCACACGTAGCCCACCGGCTTCTCCTCGCTCCCCCCCTCGGGGCCCGCGATGCCGGTGATCCCGATGCCGAGGTCCGCCTCGAAGCGCGCCAGAGCGCCCTCGGCCATCGCCTCCGCCACCTGGGGCGAGACCGCGCCGTGGCGCTCGATCAGCTTGCTGGGGACGTCGAGGAGCTCCCGCTTCGCCCGGTCCGAGTAGGCGACCACGCCCCCGGCGACGTAACTCGACGAGCCGGGGACCTCCGTCAGGCGTGCCGCCAGGAGCCCCGCCGTGCACGACTCGCCGAGCCCGATCCTGTGGCCGTCGAGCAGCTCGGTGATCTGCTCGTCCAGCGACGAGCCGTCTCGACTGAACACGAACCGGCCGTGGCGGGCGACGATCCCGTCGACCAGCCGCTCGCATGTCTCCTCGGCGCCGGGCCGGTAGCGGATTTCCACCTCGAGCTCGGCCCGTCGCAGGCAGGTCGTGATTTCGAGTGGCGAGAGGTCGGTCTGCTCGCCGATCTCTCGCAGGGTCTTGGCGAGCTCGGACTCGGGGATCCCGAACAGCCGCAGGGTCGCGTTCCGGTAGGGATCGATGCCCTCCAGGACCGCCCGCGCCTCGGCTGTGTCGAGCGCCTGCGGCCACATCTCGTGGAGCTCGCGGGGCGGCCCCGGGAGGACGATCACGGTGGGCCCAGCGGTCGGCACGACCAGGCCTGGCGCCGTCCCGGCGGGATCGATCACGGTGGCGCCGCGCGGAACCATCGCCTGCTTTCGATTCGCCTCGCGGAGCGCATCGGCGTCGAACCGCAGCCGCCGTGCGAACCCGGCGATGATCTCGGCGATCCGCTCCTCCATCCGCTCGTCGAGCACCAGCTCGCGGCCCGCGAAGCCCGCCACAACCTCGGCCGTCAGGTCGTCGGCGGTGGGGCCCAGCCCACCGCTGGTGACGATCAGGCCGACGCGCTCCGCGGCGAGAAAGCCGAGGGCCGCCGCGAGGTCGGGACGGCGGTCGCCCACGCAGAGGATGTGACTGACCTCGACGCCGAGCTCTCCCAGGCGCTCCGAGATCCAGGGCCCGTTGCGATCCGTGATCCGCGCGGTCAGCACCTCGGTACCGGTGACCACCACCCCGGCCCGCACCGTGTGGGCGCCTACGGGCAGTTGGGGCCCTTGAAGCTCGTCGGCTCGACTCCGTTCGAGTCAATGTTGAAGCTCGCGGGCTCCTTCGAGTGGACCCGCTGCGCCTTGCCGTCCAGGGTCAGCGTCACGGCCCCGCCGCTGTCCAGGTCGAGGCGGTAGTTCTTCGCCGGGGGAAACGGTCCGCCCTTGGCGCCCGAGATCAGCGTCTGGGAATCGATCAGCGGCCGGCCGTGCCCGGGGACCAGGCAGACGAGCATGTCGTCGTGGGTGACGAGCGACACGGTCACGGGCTTCGACGAGGAGGCGCCCGAGCTCGACCCGCCGTGGCCCGCACCCGAATGATGGTGCTCGCCCCCTCCGTTGTGATGGCGATGCTTGGCCTCCTGACCGGAGCTCCCCAGAACCAGCACCGCGGCCACCGCGGCGGCCGCCCCGAGGGCGACGATCACCCCCACGGTCAGCGGCCAGCGCCGCCTCGGCTCGGCGCCCACTCGCCGTCGGCGCTCAAGCACGGGCTCGGTGAACTGGACGGGCGCGTTGGCGCCCAGCGAGCTCTCGACGGTGCGCCGGTACTCGTCGACGAGGGCGTCGGGGTCGAGGCCCAGGAGCTGGGCGTAGGTGCGCAGGAACCCCTTCGCGTAGGGGTGTCCCGGCAGCACGTCCCATTCCTCGTTCTCGAGCGCCCGCAGGTACTTGGTCCGGATCTTCGTCTGCTGCTCGACGGTCTGGATGTCGATCTTCTGGCGACTGCGTGCGCGCTTCAGGACCTCGCCGATCGGCAGCCCGGATGCCTCGTCCCTGGTGGCCATCAGGCGCACATTGTCGCCGCCGCCGCGGCGCGGCGTTGTCTCGGGGGCGCTCTCAGCCGCTCAGCTGCTCGAGTTGCGCGGCGGCGCCGTCCTCGTCCTCGGCGTCCTGATGACCCTTGTCGCCCCGTAGGCGCTCCAGCACCCTCGGCAACTCCGCCTCGGAGACCAGGACCTGGCGCGGCTTGGAGCCCTCGTATCCGGAGATCACCCCGCGGCGCTCGAGCATGTCGATCAGACGGCCGGCGCGCGTATACCCGACCCGAAGCCTCCGCTGCAGCATCGACACCGACGCGGTCTGACTCTGAACCACGATCCGCGTCGCGTCGTCGAGCAGGTCGTCGTGGTCCGGCGACAGATCTCCCTCGCGATCCTCGTCGGGCTCCTCGCGAACCTCGAGCAGCGCGTCGTCGAAGTCCGGTTCGCCCTGGCTCGCCCATCGAGCGACCAGGCGGGCGATCTCGTCCTCGGTGACGAAGGCCCCCTGGAGCCGCTGCAGCCTCGACGTGCCGACGGGTCGGAAGAGCATGTCGCCCTGTCCCAGGAGGGTCTCGGCACCGCCCTGGTCGAGGATCACCCGCGAATCGACCTGAGAGGCGACCGAGAACGCGATCCGGGCCGGGATGTTGACCTTGATCGTGCCGGTGATCACGTCGGTAGACGGTCGCTGCGTCGCCAGCACGAGGTGAATCCCGACCGCGCGCGACTTCTGCGCCAATCGGATGATCGAGTCCTCGACCTCGGCCGGGGCCACCATCATCAGGTCCGCCAATTCGTCGATCACGCAGAGGATGTGAGGGAGCGGGGCCTCGCCGGCCTTTCGCCGGGCACGATTCAGCTCGACCAGGTTGCGCGTCCTCGCCTCGCCCATCACCGCGTAGCGGCTCTCCATCTCCCCGATCAGGTTGGCGAGCACGTTGGCGGCCAGCCTGGGGTTGGTCACGACGGGAGTCAGCAGGTGTGGAAGCCGCTCGTAGTGGTTGAGCTCGACCCGCTTTGGGTCGACCAGTACGAGGCGCGCCTCGTTCGGCGACGCATGCAGAAGGACCGAACAGAGCATCGCGTTGATCGACCCGGACTTCCCCGATCCGGTGGTTCCCGCGACCAGGGCATGCGGCATCAAGGCGAGGTCGGCCCACACCGACTGGCCGGAGACGTCCTTGCCGAGCCAGACCGCGAGCGGCGAGGAGCCCTTCGGCCTGCCGTCGTAGATGTCGCCGAGTCGCACCAGGCGCCGGCGTTGGTTCGGCACCTCGACGCCAACCGCCTTCTTGCCCGGGATCGGAGCGAGGATGCGGATGTCCGTGGAAGCCAGCGCGTAGGCGAGGTCGTCGCGAAGCTGGGCCACCTTCGAGACCTTGGTCCCCGGCGCGAGCTGGAGCTCGTAGCGGCTCACATGGGGCCCGCTCACGACCCCGAGCAGCTTCGCCTCGATCCCGAAGTGGCGGAGCGCCTCCAACAGCGCCTTGGCGACCGCCTCGCGATCGCGGGTGTCGGGTCCCGGGTCGCGCTTGCCCCGGTTGAGCAGGGTCGGCGGCGGCAGCCGGTAGTCGATCTCGTCCGACTCGGTGACGCCGCTTCGCTTGTTGCCCATCGGGGTACGTCCCGGCTCCTCCTCGGCCTCGCCGTCCACCGCTTCGGAACCGTCACCCTCGTCGGGCTCGGCTGGGCGCAGCGCCTCCTCGTAGGCGAACTGTCCTCGGTCGGGGGGCTTGCCCTCCGAGGCCGAGCGCTCGACCCCTTCGGCCTCCCAGTCCGGCTGGCCGTCGTCGTCGCTTGCCTCGAGTTCTCCCGTGTCCCCCTCCCCCAGGATCTCGGTTGCGAGCGGCTCGGTCGGGGCGGCGCGGGTGATCGCGATCTCGTCCCCTCGAGCGTCTGCGCCCTCGAGGCCGCCCGTCCGCACGGTCTTGGCCAGCTCCCGGGTGCCGGCCCCGGCGGTGCGCGCCACCAGCCCGGCGCGCGAAAGCAGAGTCGAGACCGTGGTCCCGGTGATCAGCAACACGGCGCTGACGAACATCAGGACGGCGAGGATCTGGGCGCCCAGGCGCTGGAAGAGCGTGGTCGCCGACCAGAAGAGCCCCTCGCCGATCACCCCTCCATGGACACTGTAAAAGCGCTCCACGAAGTAGCCGTGGCGGGCAGGGTGCGCGGGGCCGAGCCCTCCGGTCTCGGCCGCGAAGGCAAGCAGCAGCGAGGCGAGCAGCAGGATGGCCCCGGCGTTGAGCGCCCCCGGCGCCCGCAGGAAGGGCCGCATCACGAGCGCCGCGCCCCAGCCCACCAGCGCGACCGGAGCCACGTACGCGATTCGTCCTGCGACGGTCGTCAGGGCGCCCGTCAGCCACTCCCCCACCGGCCCGCCGTCCCAGCCGGCGTAGAACGCGCACCCCAGGTAGACGCCGACCGCGACCAGCCCGAGGCCGATCAGGTCGAGATGGCGCTGCTCGAGCTCGGCGAGCATCTCCCTGGGGTCGCGCCGAGCCGGGCGTGACCGAGGGCGCGGGGCGGGGCGCGACGACGGGCGCCGGGCGCGCGCAGAGGCACGCCGGGTGCGACGGCGCTTGCGTGTCCGAAGCATCTGCAGCCCGATTCGACGCGCCGCCGCCGACCCCTGCGCGCACGACCGCGAGCGGGGCGGTTGTTCAGTTCTCCCTGCTTCCTACCTGCCCTCGCGCACCAGGCGCTCGATTGTGTAAAGGGCCGCTAAAGATCCGGCGGTTCGTTCCACGGCGCCTCTAACCTTTGTGCTGATGCTCGCCAGCGACCCGATCACCGGCCGCGTGCTGGTCGTCGAGGACGACGCCGAGATCGCGGACGTCCTGCGGCGCACGCTTCGCCAGGAGGGCCACGAGGTCCGGTCGGCGGGCGACGGCGTCGCCGCCCTGGAGGTGGCCGAGGACTTCTCGCCCGACCTCGTGATCCTCGACCTGGGATTGCCGAAGCTCGACGGCGTCGAGGTCTGCCGCCGGCTGCGGGCGGAGAGCGACGCCCCGATCCTGATCCTGACCGCCCGCACCCAGACCAACGATCGCGTCGAGGGGCTCGACTCGGGGGCCGACGACTACCTCGTGAAGCCCTTCGAGCGCAAGGAGCTGCTCGCCCGGATGCGCGCGCTGATGCGTCGGCGGCCGCCCCGCGGCACTGCCTCGCTGACGGTCGGGGACCTCCGCCTCAATCCCGACACCCGCGACGTGCATCGCGGCGATCGGCCGATCGAGCTGACGAACCGCGAGTTCGAACTGCTCGAGTACCTGATGCGCAACGAGCGCCTGGTGATCTCGCGCGAGCGCCTGCTGGAGGAGGTTTGGGGCTACGACCCGATGGCGCTCACCAACACGATCGACGTTTTCATCTCGAACCTGCGCCGCAAGCTCGAGGCTTCGGGCGAGCCGCGGATTCTGCACACCAAGCGCGGGGCCGGATACGTGATCAGGGCGCCGCGAGATGAAGAGGCTTGAGCGGATCCTCGCCGGTCTGACGCCGAGACGCTGGCCGGTCCGCTGGCGTCTCGCCGCCGTCTCGGCTACCCTGACCCTGATCATCCTGGTGGCCTTCGCCGCCGTGGTGGGCCGCCTGACGTCGAACCGGCTCCAGACCAACTTCGACAACGAGCTGCGAGACAATTCGGCCCAGGCCGCAGCGCAAGTGCAGATCGGCCAGGACCTGGCGACCGGTCGGCCTCAATGCACCCTGAGCGGCTGGCACGAGCTGCCCGACAATGCCGCGATCCGGGTCGTCACCCCCGAGGGAATCGTCTGCCAACAGCGCGGGACGCCGACCCTCGGCGCGCCGCACCCGAACACCGTGGCGGATGTCGGATCGCTGCGGGTGGCAACCACCCCGGCCTTCTCCTTCCGGAATCCCAGCTTCGTGTTGCCGAACGTCTACGTCCAGTACGCGCGCAGCACGGCCAGCCTCGACAGCACGATCAGCAAGCTCTGGCTGTTCCTGGGCCTTGGCGTCCTGGGAGGCACTGTCCTGGCGGCGCTGGCGGGCATCGCCGTCGCGGGACGAGCGATGAGGCCGATCGCGAGCCTGACCGCGACCGCCCGCGAGATCGCCACCACGCGGGACCCGTCGCGCCGGATGCCCGAGCCCGAGAACGACGACGAGGTCGGCGAGCTGGCCCGCACGCTGGAGCAGATGCTTCGCCAGCTCGACGCGGCCCGCTACGAGACCGAGCAGATGATGCAGTCCCAGCGGGAGTTCGTCGCCGATGCCTCGCACGAGCTCCGCACGCCGCTGACCAGCATCCTGGCCAACCTCGAGCTGTTGCAGGAGCGGCTCGACGAGGTCGAGCGCCAGGGCGAGGAGGGCGAGATGGTGGCCTCGGCGCTGAGGTCTTCGCGCCGGATGAGCCGCCTGGTCTCCGACCTGCTGTTGCTGGCGCGAGCCGACGCCGGGCGCACCGGCTCGCGACGGGAGTGCGACCTGGCCGAGATCGCCGCCGCGGCCGTCTCGGAGGTCCGTCCGGTTGCCAGCGGGCGCGGGCTGACCGTGGCGGATGACGGCCCGGTCCCGGTCGAGGGCGACCCCGACGAGCTGCACCGGCTGGCGCTGAACCTGCTCGAGAACGGCCTGCGACACACCCCCGAGGGCACCGAGATCACCGTCTCGATCGTCCGGCACAATGGCGACGCGGTGCTCGAGGTCTCCGACGATGGCCCCGGGCTGCCCGCTGGGATGCAGGATCAGGTCTTCTCGCGGTTCGTCCGCGGCGACGGTCCGGCCGACCTCACGCCGGATACCGGAACGGGCCTCGGCCTGGCGATCGTGAAGGCGGTTGCGACCTCCCACGGAGGCGCCGTCGACGCGGGGTCATCGGCGAGCGGCGGGGCACGATTCACGGTTCGCCTCCCGGCCGCCTAGCTAGTTTCGATCGCCACCACCTAGTTTTAGGAACCGTTTACACGCCTTCTATACTTTCCCCAACTGGACGAGACAACTCACCCGTCGGGGACACCCCCGACACCACCTCGGCGGGTGAACGTTGGCCAGTCTGAGCCAAGCGACCCGCCGGTGTTCCCCCTCCCTGACGCCGGCGGGTCAACTTTTTGGCCGGCTCTACGGGCAGCCGGCGACCGCGAGCCCGCGGTCGGTTTCCATCTCGGCGCAGATCACGGCCTGGTTGGCGCCGCCGGTCAGGTCGGCGTCGGCGTCCAATAGGTGCTGCGCCGCCTGGTCGAACTGCTCGTGGGCCACGTACATGAACTGGGAGGCGAGGTAGATCCTGTCCAACGTCTGGCCGCCGATCTCCTTGCGAAGGTCCCACAACGCGCTCGACCAGACCTGGCCCACGCAGTGGATGTCGAAGCTGCACGGATTGGTGCTCTCGGCTTGGGCCAGGGTCCTCGGGTCGTCCGCCCGCCGACCGCAGAATCGCCCGCTCGAGTAGGGCGGCACGGCGTGGAAGCGGTCGCCGTAGCTGGTCCCGTCCCAGTCGAAGATGCATACGTCGTCCTCGTTCGCGGTGCCCGGCGAGCGGGCCGACATCGCCGCCGCCCAGTAATCGGCCGACCCCTCCTGGAGCGCGCCGACCTCCGCACCGGAGCTGATCAGAAACTCGGGCGCCTGGTCGTCCTGCATCGCGTGGCCGTACTCGTGCAGGATCACATCGGCGTCTTCGGCGTCGTCCACCCCGCCCGACCCGTACTTGATCCGCCGCGTGAACGGCGAGTAGAACGAGTTGTCGGCCCTGAAGGCATCGGCGACCGCGACCTGGGTACGGTCGTCGACCCCGTTCTTCGGGTTGTTCGAGTCCGAGAACCCGAGGTCGTGGATGTACTGCTGGGCGCGGGTGATCTGGTAATAGACCATCAGCGCCTCGAAGGCGTTGGCCGCCCGGCTGACCCGCTTCCAGTGCAGGCTCGGCCGGCAGACGCTATGGCCCTCGCCGCCCAGCTTGGCGGTCGCCCACTCGCCGCGCAGACAGTTCTGCCCGCTCTGGATCCTGGGGAGCGAGACGGGGCGGCGCAGCGCGGTCAGCAGGCTGGTGTCGCGGTCCCCGTGATCGCCGCCGAGCCCGCGGGAGCCTCCGTTCTGGACCACCGGGTTCGGGTTGTAGAGCTTTGCGTGACCAGTCCGGAAGTCTCGGAGCAGGTCCGTGGTGCGCATGACGTCGCCGGAGACCGCGTCGACCAGCACCTCGAAGTCCCCGAGCGGGCGTCCGGAGGGGATCCGCACCCGCCAGACGAGCGTGCCGCCGCCGTCCGGCTCGATCGCGAGCGCCGCCGAGGTGCGCCCCCGCAGCCGCTCGACCCCCACGCTTCGAGACGCGATCGCGATCGCCTCCGGCCTGGCGACCGCCGCTTCCGGCTGCGGTTGGATCCGTGGCTGGGTCGAGTCGGCGACCAGGTCCGGCGCGGCGCCGGGCGGGTCGTTGACCACCGCCTGCCCGTTCATCACCTTGACCCCGGAGACCTCCTGCTGGAACCGGTACACCGTCGCCCCGCCGGGAAGCGGCACCGCGTCGGCCTGGTTCAGCTCGCCGACCGGCGCGTCGGCCGCCCGCAGCTCGAGGTTGACCTTGGCGGGGGTGGCGAGCGCCGCCGACGGAAGGCCGATCAGCGCGGTCGCCGCAATCAGCAGCGCCGGCGCAAGCCACGCTCGGACCGTGAGCCGCGTCCGCGCGCGGGTCTTCGCTCCCCTGCCAGACCCGGTACGCACCCAGGCAGGGTACCAGTCGGCTTGCCTCACACCTCGACTATCACCGGCAGGATCATCGGGCGTCGGCGGAGGCGCTCATAGACGAACGCCGCGATGTCGTCGTGGAGGTTCTGCTGCAGCAGGGTCGTCTCCCGCTCCTCGTGGCGGGCAGCGTCGGCAAGCGAGCCCGTCGCCACGTCCCGCAGCTCGCTGACCAGCGCGTCCGCTTCGTCGACGAAGGGCACCCCGCGGAAGATGATCTCCGGTGGCGCCACCTGCGAGCCGTCGTCGGAGGAGATCGTGGCGACGACGATGAACACCCCGTCGGCGGACAGGGCGCGACGATCGCGCAACGCCACATCGTCCGGATCGCCGATGTCGACGCCGTCGACGAAGATCATCCCCGCCGGCACCTCGGACGCCAGGCCGGCCCCGCCACCGTCGATCTCGAGCGCCAGCCCGTTTCGGCCCTTGTAGATGCGCCCGGGGTCGATGCCCACCGACTCCGCCAGGCGCGCGTGCAGGCGCAGGCGCTTGTGATCGCCATGAAAGGGCATCACGTAGCGGGGGCGGACCAGGTTGAGCATCAGCTTCAGCTCCTCCTGCCAGCCGTGGCCGGAGGCGTGGATCGGGGCCTCGGCCGCGGTTATCACCTCGGCCCCGATCTCGAAGATGCGGTCGATCGTCTCGTTGACCGAGCGTTCGTTGCCCGGGATCGGGGTGGCCGAGAAGATCACCGTGTCGCCCGAGTGGAGCTCGACGTCCGGATGGTCGGCATGAGCCATGCGGCGCAGGGCCGAGAGCGGCTCGCCCTGGCTGCCGGTCGAGATCACCACCACCTCGTGGTCCGGAAACGACTCGATCTCGCGGGCGGGGATCGGCAGCCCCTCGGGCATCTGGGCGATCCCGAGGTTCGACGCGATGTTGAAGTTCTTGCGCATCGAGCGGCCGACCAGGGCGACCCGCCGGCCCAGCTGGGCGGCGGCGTCGATCACCTGCTGGACGCGGTGGACGTTGGAGGCAAACGAGGTGACGATGATCCGGCCGTTGCACCGGGCGAACAGGTCCAGGAGGGCGGGGCCGACACTCGACTCGGACGGCGCCACCCCCGCCCGGTCGGCGTTGGTCGAGTCGCCGCATAGACAGAGGACGCCCTCGGCGCCCAGCTCGGCGAGCCGCGAGATGTCCGCCGGGTTGCCGTCGACTGGTGTCTGGTCGAACTTGTAGTCGCCGGTGATCAACACCGGCCCCAGCTCGGTGCGCAGGACCACCGCCCGCGAGTCGGGAATCGAGTGCGCCATGTGCACCAGCTCGAGCTCGAACGGGCCCAGTGGCACCCGCGTCCCCGGCTCCAGCACCTCGAGCGGCGCGTCGCGAGTCCGGTGCTCCTCGAGCTTCGACCGCACCAGGCCGATCGTCAGAGCGCCGCCGTAGATCGCGGGGGGCATCCCGATCTCCCGCAGCACAAAGGGCAGCGCGCCGACGTGGTCCTCGTGGCCGTGGGTGAGCACGATCGCCTCGATGTCGTCGACCCGGTCGCGCAGGTAGGAGAAGTCGGGGAGCACGAGGTCGATCCCGAGCATCTCGGCGGTCGGGAACATCAGCCCCGTGTCGACGAGCACGATCCGATCCCCGTGCTCGACCACGGTCATGTTCTTCCCGATCTCCCCCAGGCCGCCGAGCGGCAGGATCTTGAGCGGCCCCGTCATCGCGGGTCGGCGGCGGCGAATCCACCAGTCCGCACTGGGGGGAGGCTCACTAGCGGCTGCCGCCCGCGACCAACAGCCCGTGCCGCTCGAGCGCCGTCCTGATCGCCTCTCCCTCGCGCTGGCTCGCCGGCACCATCGGCAGACGCAGATGCCCCTCGACGGTCCCGAGCATCTCGAGCGCCGCCTTGACCGGGGTCGGGTTGGAGGTCACCGCCAGCGCCTGGTAGATCGGCTGCAGCTGGGCATCGAGCTCGCGGGCTCTGGCGGCGTCCCCGGCCGTCTGGGCCTCGTACAGGGCCCGCATCTCGCGGCCGACGATGTGCGAGGCGACCAGGATGCCGCCGGCACCGCCCAGCTCGAGCGTGCGCAGGAAGGCCTCGTCGTTGCCGGCCAGGATCTCCAGCCCCTCGACCGGGCCGAGATCGTCGTTGTTGGCCTGCTTGACCGCGACCACGTTGGGGATCTCGCTCGCCAGCCCGGCCAGCAGGTCCGGTGGCAGGTTGATCACGCAACGCGAGGGGATGTTGTAGAGGATCACCGGCGTCTCGCCGGCTGCCTCGGCGACGGCGTGAAAGTGCGCCCGCAGCCCGGTGCGGTTCGGCTTGTTGTAGTAGGGCGTGACCACGAGCACCGCGTGCGCGCCGGCGACGCTCGCCCTGCGGGTCAGCTCGGCGGAGTGATGGGTGTCGTTCGAGCCGGTGCCCGCGATCACCGTCGCCCGGTCGCCGACCTCGTCCAGCACCGCCTCCAGCAGCCGAAGCTTCTCGGCGTCGGAGAGCGTCGGGGACTCGCCGGTCGTGCCGGCGACTACCAACCCGTGGGAGCCGCTCTCGACCAGGTGCAGCGCCAGCCGGCGGGCCGCCTCGACGTCGAGCGACCCGTCCTCCGCGAACGGCGTCACCATCGCAGTGATCACCCCGGAGAGCCTCGTCATCGGTGCGTAGTATCGCGGAACCCGCGGCGGCCCGGGCCCTCAGACCGCGAAGGTCGGCGGCACGCGGTCTGCCCACGGGCGCGCCTCCTCGAGCTGCGACGCGACGCGGATCAACAGATCCTCGCGCCCGTAGGCCGCGATCAGCTCCGGGCCCGAGCCGGTCACCGCGGCCGCGACTCTATCTCCGCGGGCGGGCTCATCGCCTCGCGGGTGAGCCGGTCGCGCAGCCGGGCCGGCAGCATCCTCGCCAGCCTCACCTTGGCGTATTCGCGCGCCGGGAAGGCCAACGTCTCGCGCCGCCGAAGGGTCGCCATGTAGATCCGCTCCGCGGCATCGCGGGGCGGGATGGAATAGGTGTGCTTGAAGGCGTTGGCCCGGAACATCGGCGTGTCGACGAAGCCCGGGAACACCGCCGTGAAGGTGATCCCCTTCGGCTCGAGCTCGGCCCGAGCCGACTCCACGATCGAGGCGAGGGCCGCCTTGCTGGCGCTGTACGGGACCTCGTAGGGCAGCCCCACCAGGGCGGCGAGGCTGGCGATCGCGGTGACGTGCCCGGCGCCCTGATCCGCCATCGCCGGGGCGAGCCGGGACAGCAGGACGAGGTTGGCCAGCGAGTTGACGGCGAAGTCGTCGCGCGCCTGGCGCCAGTCGAAGCGCAGCAGCGACTGCGCCCGGTCCAACCCCGCGCAGGCGAGCACGAGGTCGATCCCGGGGCGGGCGTCCGCGAGCTCCGCGGCCGACGCCTCGACGGCCTCGAGATCGGTGAAATCGACCGCGTGGGTGCTCACGTCCACCCCCCGCCCCAGCTCCGACGCGAGCCCAGCGAGGCCCTCACCTTCGCGGTCCATGAGCACGAGGGCGGTCCCATCCTCGGCCGCCAGACGGCAGAGCTCGCTGCCCAGGCCCCCGGCGGCCCCGGTGACGAGCGCCCGCGCGAATCGGCGCCGGTGGCGCAACCGCGCAGGCGTCCGTCCGGCGAATGGCGCAACCGCGGGGCTCGGCCTGGGCCTGAACCCCATCCTGCCCTCGTACCACGGCTCGACGTGGAGCAGCTCGACGCTGAACCCCTGCTCGTCGTTGACGTAGACGACCGACCAAGCGCCGAGGCGAAGCGGAGGGCCGTTGGCCCGCAGGCCGGCGTCCTCGCAGCGCCGGTTCGCCGCCTCGAACTCCCCCCGGTCCCGAAAGCCGAAGGCGATGTTGAGCAGGCCTTGGTCCGAGATCCGGTAGCCGGGCGGCCACGGCTTCCCGCGCGGATCTTCGTACTCGACGAGCTCGACGATCACGTCGTCCGCCCACAGCGCGAGCGACTCGCGCCTCGCCCCCTCCAAGCCCCAAAGCTCCTCGTGCTCGGGCTCGTGGAGCGCAGGGCCGTCGACGACCTCCAGCCCGAGCACGTCGGCGAACAAGCGTCGCGAGCGCTCGAGGTCCGGAACCGACAGCGTCACCGAGCGCGCCACGGCCCCGAGCTCGGGCCGGGGACGCGCCCGGGGCACGGCCGCCCGAGGGTCGTCCTCCATCAGCTCGACCAGGACCCCCTCGGGGTCTCGCACGCAGGCGCGGCGAGCCCCGTCGGGACCGGCGGGCTGCGTGAGCGGTGGCGTGCCCGCCTCGGCGGCCCGTTCGATCGCTCGATCGAGGTCTGCGACCCAGAACGAGATCATCGTGTAGCCGACGTCGCACGGGCGCCAGTCTTCAGGCGTCGGGCGAACCAACGGGCTCCGAAACTCGAACAGCTCGATCTGGAACATGTCCTGACGGTCCACGAGCCACCAGCAGGTCGAGGCCGCCCTCGGGACCCCCTGGACCATCGAGGCGAGCGGGCCGAAGAACAGATTGGTCCCCCCCGCCGGCGCGAGTCCGAGCACCGACCGGTACCAGCGCTGCGTTCGCCGCAGATCGAGGGTGCTGATCGCGATCTGCGACAGGCGCATCACAGGAGCAGATGCTCGAGGCCGACGGTGAGCGGCTGCGGCAGATCGGCCACCCGGCGGATCGCTAGGAGCACGCCGGGCATGAAGGACTTCCGGTCGGTCGAGTCATGGCGGATCGACAGCGTCTCTCCCTCGCCGCCGAAGATCACCTCCTGGTGCGCGACGAGCCCGGGGAGGCGCACCGAGTGGATCGGCTCGTGGACGTTGCCGCCGGCCTCGCGAATCAGGGCGGCGGTTCGCTTCGCGGTCCCCGACGGCGCGTCGAGCTTCCTCTGGTGGTGCAGCTCGACGATCTCGCATTCCGGCATGTGCGGGGCGGCCTGGCGGGCCATCTGCATCATCAGCACCGCGCCGATCGCGAAGTTCGGAGCCACGAACACCCTCGCCCGCCCCCCCTCCCCGGTGCTCCGCTCGGCGGCGGCGCGGAGCTCGTCGAGGTCGAAGCCGGTCGTGCCCACCACGGCGTGGACCTCGGCGGCCAGGCACTCGCGAACGTTGTCGAGCGCCGAGCCGGGCGTCGTGAAGTCCACCACCACGTCGGCCCCCTCCAGCGCCTCGCTCAGCGGCGCCTCGAGCGACGGGTCAGCCCGGCCGGCGAGCTCCATGTCATCGGCCTCGGCGACCGCATCGCAGACGGTGCTCCCCATCCGCCCCGCCGCACCACTGACCACAACACGTATCAATATGCCTCCGTTGCGGCTAGCGACGAAGTCGCGCATTCGACTGCGTCGAATGACCGGTCGCCTTCGGCTCCCTGAGCGGATCGTCCTGCCGCCACGCCTGCACCCTAACCCGCCGGCAGCGGACGCGACAGCGGAGCATGCCGGCGGAGTGCTTCCTCTACGCGGCGGCGGCCAGCGCCTGACTCACCAGCGCGCTGGCCTCGCGGAAGCGCTCCTCGGTGGGGCCGATGCACGCCGCCGATAGCCGCTCGGGATCGTAGAGCTCGGCGGCCAGCCGGGCGACGTCCTCGGCACTCACCTGCTCCACCCGCTGGAGCATCTCGTCCAGCGACAGCAGCGGGACGTCGAACAGGGTGGCGCGAGCGAGGCGCATCATCCGCATCCCAGTCGCCTCGAGGCCGAGCACCATCCGGCCCTTGACGTGCTCCTTGGCACGCTCGAGCTCCTCGGCGGTGATGCCCCGGTCACGCAGGTTTGCGAGCTCGCGACCGATGATCTCGCAGGCCTCGCCGACGTTTTCCTCACGGGTTCCGATGTACATCGCCACCACGCCTCGCTCGATGTACTGCTCGGTGTAGGACCCGACCGCGTACGCCAGCCCCCGCTTCTCGCGCACCTCGCGGAACAGCCGAGACGAGGTCGAGCCACCGAAGACCGCGTCGAGAACGCTGAGCGCGAAGCGGCGCTCGTCCCCGCGGGCGATGCCGGGCCCCCCGAAGCAGATATGGAACTGCTCGGTGTCCTTCGCCTGGAAGGCGAACCGTGGTGGGTCGGCGGCCGAGCCGTTCGGGAGAGCGGCGGGCTCCCCGGCGGGCGGAGCGAGGAAGCGCTGCGCGAGCTCGACGATCTCGGCGTGTTCGAGGTTGCCGGCTGCCGCCACCACCAGGTTCGGGGCCGTATAGCGCGCCCGGTGGTAGGACGCGATCTCGACAACCGGGATCGACTCGATCACCCGGGCGTCCCCCAGCACCCGGCGCCCCAGCGGATGGCCGCCGTGGATCGCCTTGGCGAGCACGTCGTGGACGCGGTCTTGGGGCTCGTCGTCGTACATGGCGATCTCCTCGAGCACCACCGCGCGCTCGGAGTCGACCTCCTCGGCTGGCAGCGACGGGCCGGTGAGCATTTCGGCCAGCAGCCCGAAGGCCTCCTCGGTGTGCTCGTCGAGGAGGCGTGCGTGCAGGTGCGTGGATTCCTTGCTGGTCGCCGCGTTGGTGGCCGCGCCCATGCCGTCGAAGAGCTCCGAGATCTCGATCGCGGAGTGGCGCTCGGTGCCCTTGAAGAGCAGGTGCTCCAGGAAGTGCGAGACGCCCTCCTGCTCGGAGCGCTCGTCGCGGGAGCCCGTCCGCACCCACAGCCCCAGGGCCACCGAGCGCACGGAGGGCATCGCCTCGGTGATCACCCGAGGCCCATCCTCCAGCGCAGTGAAGCTAACGCCGTCGGGTAGGTCCGTCTGAGCTAGGGACGAAGTCCCGGTCGACCCCGTCGAACCTGCCGCCCGGTTGGCGCCCGAACCCGCCGAGCCCGGACGCGAAGCGGAGGAGCTCGGCGGAGTGGTTCTGCTTTTCAACGGCGGCGGCGCCCGCCGCCGCGGCGATCTCGACCCCCGTCCAAGCGCTCGCGGTCGCGGCGGCCTCCGCCGTCACGATCGCCTCCCCCGCGCGGCCCCGGATCGCCGGTGCCGACCTTGGTCAGCTCCTCCGGCGCCTTGCCCTCGACGGCGGGATCGTTGGACAGCCGCAGGCCTATGCGGCCTCGCTCCGGGTCGACCTCGACCACGGTTACGTCGAGCTCGTCGCCCTGCTTGAGGACGTCCTCGACCGCGCTCACCCGCTCGCCGGGCTTGACGTTCGAGATGTGCAGCAGGCCGTCGGTGCCCTTGGTCAGCTCGACGAACGCCCCGAAGGCGGTCGTCTTTACGACCTTGCCGGTGAACCGGTCGCCCACCTCCGCCTCCTTGGTCATCGCCTCGATTCGGGCGATGCACGCGTCGACGAGGGGGCCGCTCGGCGCATAGACCTGGACCGTGCCGTCGTCCTCGACATTGATGTCGGCCTCGAACTCCTCGGACAGCGCCCGGATCGTCTCGCCGCCCTTGCCGATCAGGGCGCCGATCTTCTCGGGGTCGATCTTGATCTGCTCGATCCGCGGCGCGTAGTGCGAGAGCTCCTCGCGCGGGCCCGGGATCGCCTCGCGCATCGCCTCGAGGATGAACAAGCGCCCGGCCCGGGCTTGCTCGAGGGCGTCGCGAAGGATGTCGAACGTGACCCCGGAGATCTTGATGTCCATCTGGAGCGCGGTGATCCCCTCCGAGGTGCCCGCGACCTTGAAGTCCATGTCGCCGAGATGATCCTCGACCCCGGCGATGTCGGTCAGCACGATCAGGTCGTCGCCCTCCTTGATCAACCCCATGGCAACTCCCGCGACCGGGCTCGACACCGGCACGCCGGCGGCCATCAGGGCCATAGAGGAGGCGCAAACCGAGCCCATCGAGGACGACCCGTTGGACTCGAGCGTCTCCGAGACCACTCGGACGACGTATGGAAAGTCCTCCTGGCTCGGGATCGTGGGCGTGAGGGCGCGCTCGGCGAGCGCGCCGTGACCGATGTCGCGCCGCTTCGGGCCGCGCATGAAGCCCGTCTCCCCGACCGAGAACGGCGGGAAGTTGTAGTGGTGCCAGAAGGTCTTCGACTCCTGAAGGCTGAGGTTGTCGACCCGCATGTCCATGCGGCTCGTCCCCAGGGCGACGTTGGAGAGGATCTGGGTCTCGCCGCGGGTGAACAGCGCCGAGCCGTGGACCCTAGGCGAGATATCGACCTCGCACTCGATCGCCCGGATCTCGTCCTGAGCGCGTCCGTCGGGCCGCTTCTTGTCGATCGCGATGCGACGGCGGATGATCTCCTTCTCGAGCTTGTCGAACGCGCGTGAGACCTCGGCGCGGCGCTCGGAGTCGGCCTCGCCGTCTCCGTCCTCCGGGCTCGCGTACCGCTCGAGCACTTCCTCCTCGACGGCCTTGGCGGCGTCCTGGCGGGCGAGCTTCTCGTGGATCTGCGTCGCCTCGTCGAGCTTCGCCCCGTGCGAGGAGCGGATCTCCTCGACCAGACCTGGATCGACCTTCGGCGGCTCGATCTCGAGCTTCTCCTTGCCGGCCTCTGCGCGCAGCTCCTCGAGCGCCGCACAGATCTTCTTGATCTCACCGTGCGCGATGTCGAGCGCGTCGAGGACCTCCGCCTCGGTGACCCCGTTCGCCCCGCATTCGACCATCAGCAGGGCATCTTCGGAGCCGGACACGACCAAATCCATCTCCAGCTCCCCGTAGGCCTCCTCGCCGGGGTTGATCACGAAGTCGCCTTCCAGCTTTCCGATCCTCACCGAGCCAACGTGGGTGGGCACCGGGATCGACGACACGGCCACCGCGGCGGAGGCGCCGTTCATGGCCAGGATGTCGTAGGGGTAGTCGTAGTCGACCGACAGCGGCTGACAGACGATCTGCGTCTCGAAGTGCCAGCCGTCCGGGAACAACGGCCGCAGCGGCCGATCGATCATCCTCGCGGTCAGCGTCGCCTTCTCGCCGGCGCGCCCCTCGCGACGGAAGAAGGAGCCGGGGATCTTCCCGGCGGCGTAGTGGCGCTCCTCGACGTCGACCGTCAACGGCAGGAAGTCCACGTCGCGCAGGTTGCCGACCGTCGCGGTGGCGAGCACCATCGTGTCGCCCGACCGCACGACGACGGCACCGCTCGCCTGACGGGCGAGCTTGCCGGTCTCGAAGGAGATCTCCTGGCCGCCTACCTCCCGCGAGACGCGGCTCACGTCAAACATGCTCATGTATTTCTTTCCCTCCGGCCGCCCGGATGGCGGCCTCAATCGCTCAGAACTTCTCGTTCTCGTTGGCGAGCGATGTTACAGAGCGAGCGATCTGAGGTCGTCCTCCCCGGCCGGGCGCCCGTCGACGAACAAGGCCGGGGTGCCGGTAACGCCCGCTCGGATCCCAGCTTCGAAGTCGCGCCGCACCCGCCTCGCAACCGCATCCGACCGGCGATCGCGCTCGAAGCGCTCGAGGTCGAGCCCCTGCCGGCGGACCCGCTCCCACAGGTGCGGGTCGTCGATCCGTCCCTGGTCCCGATAGATCGAGTCGACGAACGCCCAGACGGCGTCCTCGCCGCCCTGGGCCGCGACCGCCTCGCTCGCGGCGTGCAGGGCCGAGGCGCGCGGGTGCTTGCTGGGGATCGGGAAGTGACGGAAGACCAGGCGCAGGGGCAGCGGATGGATCCGGGCCCAGCCCGCCGCGCAATGCGGGCAGCCGAGGTCGAGGTAGGCGATCACCTCGGGCCCACCGCCCCGGACGTGGTCGTCGCTCCCGATGGCCGGGACCGCGGCGCTGGTCAGAGAGCTCACCGGGTCGCCTCGAGCGCGTCGAAGATCAGGTTGGCGCCCGGGATCTCGAGCGGCGTCGGCGATTCGTGGACCCAGCGCACGATCCGGTCCCCGTCGATCAGGACCAGGGAGCGGTTGCCGTGACCGACCCCGTCGAGGTAGGCGCCGTAGCTGCGGATCACCTCGCCCTTCGGCTCGAAGTCCGAGAGCAACGGGATCGTGATCCCGAGCTGCTCTCGGAAGGCCCGATGGGCCCACGACGAGTCGACGCTGAGGCCGACCAGCCTCGCGCCCCGCTCCTCGACCTCCGGCAGCACCTCCTGGTAGATCGAGAGCTGGTCGGTGCACACCGGGCTGAAGTCGAGCGGGTAGATGACGAGCATCAGCTTGCGGTCGCAAAGCTCCGCCAGGCTGACCCTTCGGCCCTGGTGGTCGGGGAGCGAGAAATCGGGCGCCGGCGTGCCGGGCTCGATCATCGAACCGGCTAGCGACGCAGGCCGAGCTCGGAGACGACCGTCCGGTAGCGCTCCAGGTCGCCGCTCTCCAGGTAGCGAAGCAGCCGGCGGCGCTTGCCGACCATCATCAGCAGCCCGCGGCGCGAGTGGTGGTCCTTCGGATGGGTGCGCAGATGCTCGGTGAGGTGGTTGATGCGCTCGGTCAGCAGGGCCACCTGCACCTCGGCCGAGCCGGTGTCGCCGTCCTCGCGACCGAACTTGCCGATCAGCTCCTGCTTCTTCTCCTTGGCCAGGGTCATCCGGGGGGAGTGAAGCTAGCACAGAGCTCTCGCGCCGCATCGACGTCACGATGCATCTGCGCGACCAGCTCCTCGACGGCTGGAAATCGTCGTTCGCCGCGCAGCCTGCCGATGAAAGCGATCCGGAGCACCTGCCCGTAGAGGTCGCCCTCGAAGTCGATCAGATACGCCTCGACAAGCAGCCCGCGCCCCGTCTCGAAGGTCGGACGCACCCCCACGTTGACCGCCGCGGGCCGGCCGTTGGCGAAGGCGGCGTAGACGCCGTGCCCGGGGCAGACGAGCTCGTCGGACGGCACCAGGTTGGCGGTCGGAAACCCGAGCGTCCGACCCCTGCCGTCCCCCCTCACCACCGAGCCCTCGAGCAGGAAGGGCGCTCCCAGACATCCGGTCGCGGCCTCGACCTCCCCGGCGGCGAGCAGCGAGCGGATCCTGGTCGAGGAGACGATCTCGCCCTCGACCTCGACCAGGGGCACCACCCGCGAGTCGAACTCGTCGCGCGACGCCAGCATCTCGGGGTCTCCCTTCGCCCTGGCGCCGAAGCGGAAGTTCTCCCCGATCGAGATGCGCTTCGCCCCCAGCGTGGCGACCAGGATGCGCGCGCAGAAGTCCTCCGGGGGGATGGTGGAGAAGCCGCGATCGAACGGGATCACGACCAGCTCGTCGACCCCGAGGCCCTCGATCACGTCGCGCTTGATCTCGAACGGCATGATCAGCTTCGGCGCGGCGTCGGGGTGCAGGACGCTGAGCGGATGGGGCTCGAAGGTCAACACCGTGTCGGCCCGATCGATCACCTGCCGGTGCCCGACGTGGACTCCGTCGAACGTCCCGATTGCGATGTGCCTCGATCGCCGTTCGGCGTCCTGCAGTTGAGTGACCTTGATGCTCATCGGTGATCAGTCGCGCGGCTCGCGATCATCGCCCGCTCCGCCGCCCCTCGGGCTCGCAGCGGAGAAGCCTTTCACGCCCCGCCGCCGGGCAGTCGGGCCAGCGCGTCCGGGAGCGGGAGGAAGGCCTGCGCCTCGTCCACCGAGAAGGGCCCGACCGCCGTTCGCCTCAGGCTCTCGCAGTAGGCGTCCCCGAGTTCGGCGACCAGGCTCCGGACGTAGGTGCCCGATGAGCACTCGATCTCGAACTCGGCCCGATCGGGCGTCCGCCGGAGCTGCTCGAACCGGTGCACGGTGACCTCGCGCTCGGGCAGCTCGACCTTCTCGCCCCGCCGCGCCAGCCGGTAGGCGCGGACGCCGCCTACCTTGATCGCCGAGTAGGCGGGAGGCCGCTGCCGGATCCGCCCGGTTGGCAGGTCGAGGGGGTCCGGCGGCAGCACACCGGTCTCGGTGATCTCGCCCTCGGGGTCCCCGGTCGTCGACACCGCGCCGAACCTCGCCACGACGCGGTAGGTCTTGGGCAGCTCCATGAACCGCGACTGACACCGCGTCGCCTCGCGCCCGAGCAGGACGACCAGGAGCCCGGTAGCGAAGGGATCGAGCGTCCCCGAGTGACCCGTCTTCTGACCTCGTTCCCGGCGCACCGCGGCAACGATGTCGTGGGAGGTGGCACCGGGCTGCTTGTCGACGAGCAGCACGCCCGCCGCCGACGGATCTGCCCTCACCGGGGATGAAGTCACCGCAACTGATCTAGAGCTGCGCCTTGACCTCGGCACAGAGGAACTCGACCAACTCCGGGTAGGAAAGATCGGTCGAGAAGCCCGCCGCGCGAGGGTGGCCGCCGCCGCCCCGCTTGCGGGCGATCGCCGACACGTCGACCCTGCCGTCGGTCGAGCGCAGGCTCACCTTTCGCGCCGCACGGCCGCCGTCGGTCTTGTCGCGAATCAGCGCCGCGACCTCGGTCCCCTCGAGCGCCCGCACGTGGTCGATGATCCCCTCCGTGAGCGAGTCGTCGGCGCCCGTGTCCTCGTAGTCGCCGGCCGAGATGTAGGTGACCGCCAGCTTGCACTCATCGAGTTGGACGATCCTCTCGATCGCTCGCGAGACGAGGTGCAGCTTCTCGATCGGGACCCGCTCGTAAAGGCGCCGGTAGATGTCGTGGACGTCCACCCCCGCCTCGATCAGCTCCGCCGCCAGCCGATGGGCGGCCGCGCCGGTGTTCTCGTACATGAACCTGCCCGTGTCGGTGACCAGCGCCACGTACAGGGCGCCCGCGATCTCCGGCGTGATCTCGGCCCCGAGGAGCTTCGCCAGCTCGAAGACGATCTCCGCCGTGCAAGAGGCGTCGGTGTCGACCAGGTTCAGGCTCCCGAAGCGGGTGTTGTCGTGGTGATGGTCGATGTTCACCACCAACGCATCGTCGCGCTGCAGGAAGTCGACCGGCATGCGGTCGATGTTCCCGCAGTCGAGGAAGACGAGCACCCGATCCACCACGTCCACCGGGGGCTCGTGGAAGACCTCCTCCAGCGGCAGGAATCGATACTCGACCGGGAGCGGGAACTCCTTCGCCGCCAGGAACATCACCGAGTCCTTGCCGAGCTGCTCGAGGATGTGGTTCATCGCGAGCAGCGATCCGAGGGCATCGCCGTCCGGGCCCTCGTGGGTGGTGAGCAGGAACCGGTCGCCGGCCCGCAGAGCCTGCGCGACCTCGGCGAGTGAGCCGTTTGTCTGCGCGGCGACCGCCGCCTCACTCATGATCGAGGAGTCGCGAGAGGCGAACGCCGCGCTCGGGTGTCTCGTCGTAGTGGAAGCTCAGGGTGGGCGTCCGCTTGAGGCGCACCTCGCGGGCGATCGCCGCTTGGAGGACCCCGTGTGAGGACCGCAGCCCCGCGAGCGTGGCCTCGCGCTCGGCCACGCTGCCGAGCACGCTCACGTAGACGCGCGCAGAGCGAAGGTCGGGGCTTGTCTCGACCGAGGTCACGGTGACGAATCCGATCCTTGGATCCTCGAGCTCGGTGGAGATCGCGGACCCGATCACCTCGCGCATGAGCTCGTTGACCCTCCTCATGCGCTCGGTCATAGCGCGGCGACTATAGCGAGCGGCCCTGGCCTCGCCCGACCGGCCTCAGCCCCGGATGTCGGCGAGGCTGAGGAGATCACGCTCGAAGCTGCACCCGTCAGGGCAACGCGCCTCCACGAACCGCTCGAGCTCGTCGGCGCGGCCCCGCACCGCGGAATCGCCGACCAGGACGCAGAGCAGGGTCGCCCGCTGCCAGGTGTCCTGGCCGTCGACCTCCGCGACGGAGGCCCCAAACCGCTGCCGGAGCTGCGCCTTGAGCGAGTGCAGGACCTTGCGCTTGCCCTTCAGATCGTGGGAGTCGCTCAGGTGCAGGCGAATCTCGATCACGCAGAGGTAGGCGGTCATTGGGTCACGCAGATGGGGTTCGCCACGCGATCTGGCTGGGTAGAGGAATGGGCTGGACCAATTCTCCAAGGCTGAAGCCTTTGGGCCCCTATGGGGTACCAAAGGCTTCAATCATTCGCCGAGCGCCGCCCCACCCAGCCTGTTGCCGGAAACCGCCGGCTATCAGCCCTACTCCAGCGTCTGCTCCACCTGCTTGGTCTCGAACAGCTCGAGGACGTCGCCGACCTTGACGTCCTGGTAGCCGTCGAGGACGACGCCGCACTCGAGGCCCTCCTCGACCTCCTGCACGTTGTCCTTGAAGCGCCGCAGCGACCCGATCCTCCCGGTCCAGACCACCGTGCCCTCGCGAACCAATCGCACCTGGGCCGTTCGGGTGATCTTGCCGTCGGTGACGAGGCAGCCCGCGATCGTCCCGACCCGCGAGGCACGGAAGAGCTCCTTGATCTCGGCCTGCCCGATCGTCTCCTCGACCTCCTCGGGCTCGAGCATCCCCTCGAGCGCGGCGTAGATCTCCTCGGTGACCTTGTAGATCACCGAGTAGGTGCGGATCTCGACGCCCTCGCGCTCCGCGGCCTTCCGCGCCTCGGCCAACGGACGGACGTTGAAGCCGATGATGATCGCGTCGGATGCCGCGGCGAGCATCACGTCGGACTCGGTGATTCCACCCGGCGCGGAGTGGATCACGTCGACCACGATCCGCTCCTGGGGGAGCTTCGCGATCTCGTCCTGGAGGGCCTCCAGCGATCCCGAGACGTCCGCCTTGAGGACGATGTTGAGCTCCTTGATCTCGCCCTCGGTCGCCTTGGTGAAAACCTCGTCGAGGCTGATCTTGCGCGCCTGCTGACGGGCCAGCGACTCGGCCTTGAGGCGTTGGCCTCGCTGCTGGGCTAGCTGGCGCGCCCGACGCTCGTTCTCGACGGCCTCGACCCGCTCGCCGGCCTCGCACACGCCGTCGAGCCCCAGCACCTCGACTGGATCGCCCGGGCCGGCGTCCCTGACGCGGGCGCCGGTGAAGTCCAGCATCGCCCTCACCTTGCCCCAGTTCGGGCCGGCGACCAGCGCGTCCCCCACGTGCAGGGTCCCGCGCTCGATCAGCACCGTCGCCACGGGCCCGCGACCGGGATCGAGGTGCGACTCGATCACGACGCCGGACGCGGACGCCGACGGGTTCGCCTTCAGCTCCTCGAGCTCGGCGGCGAGCACGATCATCTCGAGCAGGTTGTCGAGCCCGTCCTTGGTCTTCGCCGAGACGTCGCAGAAGATCGTCTCACCACCCCAGTCCTCCGGGTTCAATCCCTGCGAGGCGAGCTCGTTGCGCACCCGATCGGGCTGGGCGCCCTGCTTGTCGATCTTGTTGACCGCGACCAGGATCGGCACGCCCGCGGCCCGCGCGTGGTCGATCGCCTCGACCGTCTGCGGCATCACCCCGTCGTCGGCAGCGACCACGATCACCGCCAGGTCGGTCACCTTGGCGCCGCGGGCCCGCATCGCCGTGAATGCCTCGTGGCCCGGCGTGTCGAGGAAGGTGATCTTCTTGCCGTTCTGATGGACCTGGTAGGCGCCGATGTGCTGGGTGATGCCGCCCGCCTCGCCGGCGACCACCTCGGTCTCTCGGATCGCGTCCAGCAGGGACGTCTTGCCATGGTCGACGTGGCCCATGATCGTCACCACCGGCGGGCGCTCGGCGAGGTCCGCCTCGGAGTCCTCGTAGGCCGGCCGCTCCGGCTCCTCCTCGGCGGCGCTGACCATCTCGACCTTCTGGCCGAGGGCTTCGGCCAGGTCCCCCACCGTCTCGTCCGAGAGGGTCTGGGTGAGCGTCGCCATCTCGCCCATCTCCATCAGGCTCTTGATCACCTCGGCGCTGCCGACGCCGAGCGTCTCGGCCACCTCGCGCACGGTGGCGCCGGAGTTGACCTTGGTAGGGGGTTGCTCGACGACCTCAACGGGACCCCTCTCCGGCGGCTCCTCGAGCAGCGGCCTCCGCCGGCGCCCTCCACGACGCCGCGGTGGACGCTGGGGCGGCGGCGCCGCCATGTGCTCGCGACGCGACGCCTGGGAGTCGATCACCACCCGGCGACGCTTGCGACCGGTCGATCGCCCGGCAGCCTGCCCAGCGCTCGGCGGACGGCGAGCCGCACCGGTGGAGCCTGACGGCTCCTTGGAAGGCTTCGGATCGGCGCCCTCCTTGGGCGCCGGCCCCTTCTTGCCGTCCGATCCGGACTCGGCGCTCTTGGCCGCCGACTTGGCGGCGGCCTCGGAGCGCGCCTCGCCCCCCGCTCCATCGCCGCTCGCGGCGGCCAGCGCCTCGAGGGCTTCCCCCTCCTCGACGCTCGAGGCCGCAACCTTCGCCTCGATCCCGGCGGCCCTCAAGGCGGCGAGGACCTCCTTGCTGGTCAGCCCCTGCTGCTTGGCGATCTCATGGACCCTCTTCTTAGCCATCCTCGGAATCGTTCCCCTCGGAATCCTCGCCTGCGGCCTGGGATTCGTCGGATGACGTCGCGCCCACGGGCGCGGTTTCCGCGGCGGTCTCAGCCGCCTCGGGTCCCTCGGCGGCGGCGTCTTCGGCGAGGGCCTCCTCGGCCTCCACGGCCTCGGGCATCGCCTCGCCCTCGTCCGGCGGGGCCTCCTCAGCACCCTGCTCGAAGGCCTCCGTCGCGCGCTCCACGAGGGGCCGCAGCTCGGCCTCCTCGCTGCCGGGATCGGCCAGCTTCTGGATCTCCTCGTCGCCGAGGGACGTCAGCACGGTCACCTGGTTGGTCTCGAAACGTGCCAGCGCCTGGTGCTGTGGGAGCCCGCAGTAGCGCGAGCCCTGAAGCGATGCGTTCGGGCAGCGGCGCCCAGCCGAGAGGACCGCGGCGCAGCGCCCGTCGACGTCCTCGCCTTCTTCATAGGTGAGCTCATCCTCCTCCTGGCTGAACTCGGTCTCAGACTTGATGTCGACCTTCCAGCCGGTGAGCTTGGCGGCCAGGCGCGCGTTCTGGCCCTCGCGCCCGATCGCCAGCGAGAGCTGGTCGTCCGGCACGATCACGGTCGCCTCCTGCTTCTCGTCGTCGACCAGCACCTCGCGGACGCGGGCCGGCGAAAGTGCCTTGGCGACGAAGCGGGCCGGCTCCTCGTTGTAGGGGATGATGTCGATCTTCTCGCCGCGCAGCTCGGAGACGACCATTCGCACGCGCGACCCGCGGGGCCCAACGCAGGCGCCGACGGGGTCGACCCCGTCGGCGTGGGAGATCACGGCGATCTTCGACCGGTAGCCCGGCTCCCGCGCCACGCCGACGATCTCGACCAGGTCGTCGGCGATCTCGGGCACCTCGAGCTCGAACAGCTGCTTGATCAGCTCCGGGTTGCGGCGCGAG
>JAHEXV010000035.1 GCA_023251935.1 bacterium
AGGCCCACTCCCCAGAGCGTCCGGCGCGCATCCGGATGAAGATGAACTCGCTCCTGGATGCGCCGTCGATCCGGGCCATGTACCGGGCCTCGCAGGTGGGGGTGCGAATCGAGCTCAACGTGAGGGGAATCTGCGCGCTGCGACCGGGGATCCCCGGGGTCTCGGACAACGTCGAGGTCGTCTCGGTCGTCGGTCGCTTCCTCGAGCACCCGCGGATCTACTCGTTCGAGCGGCCGGGAGAGGCGGAACGGGTGTTCATCGGGTCAGCGGACCTGATGCCGCGAAACCTCTACAACCGGGTCGAGCTGGTCTCGCCGGTGGAGGATCCCAACATCCGCGGCTATCTCCTGGAGGTCCTCGACCGCTCCCTGGCCGACAACACCAATGCCTGGACGCTGGGGCCCGACGGTGAATGGACGCGCCGCACTCCCGACGGCGAGCCGCGCAACGTCCAGCGCGGGCTGATCGAGCTGCATGACGCCCGCGCTGCCGAATCGGCCCCCCTCTGATTGATCGAGTGGCGCCCTAGTCGGTCTGAGGCCGAGTAACCCGCCACTCGATCCCGATTGCGGGCCGATCCGGGTCGTCAGACTGAACGCCATGGCCTTGAAGCACACCGCCCGGGGCTGGTGGCTGGCGGACGCGGGCGACCAGGGCCCCTCGGCCCCGCTCGACGGTGATCTCGACGCCGACGTCGCGATCGTCGGCGGCGGCTACACGGGCATGTGGACGGCGTGGTTCGTGAGCCAGCTGGAGCCGGGAGCGCGAGTGGTCATCGTGGAGGCCGATCGCTGCGGCGCGGGCCCGAGCGGCCGCAACGGGGGATTCGTGAACGAGATGTGGTTCAGCCTGCCGACCCTTCGGCGGCGGTTCGGCGATGCGGCGGCGCTGGATGTCGCCCGCGCCTCCGGCGAGGCGGTGGCGGGCGTCGGGCGTTGGTGCGAGGAGCAGGGCGTCGACGCCTGGTATCGCCACGGCGGGTACCTCCAGGCCTCGACCGCGCCCGCCTACGACGACACCTGGCGCCAGGTCGTCGCGGCCTGCGAGGAGCTCGGCGTGCCCGAGGTGTGCCGCCCGCTGACCGGGGCCGAGGTGCGGGCTCGCTGCGGCTCGCCGCTGTTTCGCGCCGGGGCCTTCTACCCGGGCGCCGCGACCGTCCACCCCGCGAGGCTCGCCCTCGGACTGCGGTCGAGGCTGCTGGAGCGGGGCGTGTCGATCTTCGAGGGCACACGTGCCGAGCGCCCGCGCCCGGACGGCGGCGGCGTCGTCATCGCGACCGGGGGCGGTCGGGTCCGCGCCGAGTCGGTGGTGCTGGCGGCCGGCGCGGCGCTCGCCGGCGAGCGGCCCCTGCGCCGGCGACTGACCGTGACCTCGAGCCATATCGTGATGACGGAGCCGGTGCCGGACGTGCTCGAGGAGCTCGGTTGGAGCGGCGGTGAGTGCATCACCGACTCCCGCACGCTGGTCCACTACTTCCGCACCACGCGCGATCGCCGGATCGCCTTCGGGTGGGGCGGTGGCCGCGTCGCGCGCGCCGGCCGGCTGAACGGCCGAGCCGAGCTCGACCCGGGAGTGGTGGCCGAGGTGGAGCGCAACCTGGTGCGCTTCTTCCCCGCCCTCGCCGGAAGGCGGATCGAGCACGCCTGGGGCGGCCCGATCGACGTCTCGCCGACCCACCTGCCGACGATCGGGAGCCTGGAGGGCCACCGGGTTCACTACGCCGTCGGCTACACCGGCAACGGGGTCGGGCCCTCGCATCTGGCCGGGCGGATCCTCGCCTCGCTGGCGCTCGCTCGCGGCGACGGCGACTCACGTCTGGCGATCGTCGACTCGCCTCCCGGCCGCGTCCCCCCGGAGCCGCTCCGCTATCTCGGCGGGACCGTCGTGCGCCGAGCGCTGCTGCGCCGCGAGCGCCTCGAGGAGCAGGGCCGGCGCCCCGGCCCGCTGACGCGGTTCGTGGCCGGGCTGCCCGAGCGGATCGGGATCCATGTCGGCCGCTAGCCGATCGATCGATCCATCCCCTCCGTCGAAAGCCGACTTGCACTGGATAGAGCAGCGCAATTCGGCTTTCGCGAGAACCTATTGCCAGCGCGAGGTGACGACCTTCTTGCGGGTGTAGAACTCGACCGCGTCACGCCCGTTCGCGTGCAGGTCGCCGTCCAGGGAGTCCTTCCAGCCCGAGAACGGGAACCACGCCACCGGGGCGGCGACCCCGACGTTGACCCCGATCATCCCTGCCTCGACCCCGTAGCGATAGCGGCGCGCCGCTTCGCCCGAGGACGTGAATACCGAGCCGGCGTTCCCGTAGCGCGACCCATTGACGAACTCCAGCGCTCGATCGAGGTCGGCCACCCGGACGAGGGTCAGCAGGGGGCCGAACAGCTCCTCGCGAGCCACCTCGGCCTCCGGGTTGAGGGCCTCGACGATCGTCGGCCCGAGCATCGTCCCGGCCGGGCCGGGATCGACGCCCCGTCCGTCGGCGACCATCTCGACGTCGGCGGCCTCGGCACGGTCGAGGGCGTCGACGATCCGCTCCCTCGCCTCGGGGCTGACCAGCGGGCACACGTCGGTCCCCTCCGCCGCGCCCGAGCCGACCCGGAGCTCCGCCGCAGCGGCGGTCAGCGCGTCGCGAACCTCGTCCTGGCGCGCCTGATCGCCGACCAGCACCGCGACCGAGCCCGCCAGGCATCGCTGGCCCGCCGCTCCAAAGGCCGACCCCATGATCGCCGGCACCGCCTTGGCGAGGTCGGCGTCGGGCATCACCACCAGGGAGTTCTTGGCGCCCCCGAGCGCCTGGCAGCGCTTCCCTGTCGCGGCCGACCGCTCTGAAACGTGGCGCGCCGTGGTGGCCCGGCCGACGAACGAGATCGCGTCCACCTCGGGGTGATCGAGCAGCCCGTTGACCGCGTCGTGGGCCCCGTGGAGGAGGTTGCAGACCCCGGCCGGGATCTCGTCGATCTCGTTGATCAACTCGAAAATCCGCTCCGACGGGCGGGGGTCGCGCTCGGACGGCTTGAGCACGAACGTGTTGCCGCAGGCGATCGCGAACGGCAGGAACCACAGGGGGATCATCGCCGGGAAGTTGAACGGGGTGATCGCGGCCACCACCCCGACCGGCTGCCGAACCAGGTCCACGTCGACCCCGGTGGCCACTCCCTCGAGCCCTTCGCCCTTCAGCAGGTGCGGGATCGCGCAGGCAGCTTCGGTGGACTCGATCCCTCGCAGCACCTCGCCACGCGCGTCGTCGAGCGTCTTTCCCATGTCCTCGGTGACCAGCCGCGCGATCTCGTCGCGGTGCCCCCAGAGCGCCTCGCGCAGCGCCATCACCGCCCGGGCCCGGCGCTGCGGCGCCACCGCGCGCCATCCGGGCTGAGCCGCCCGAGCGGCCGCCACCGCGACGTCGACGTCGACCGCCCCGGACAGGGGCACCATTGCCGTCACCTCGCCGCTCGCGGGGTCGACGTCCTCGAGCCACCGGTCGGCCGAGGTTCGCCAGTTGCCTCCCACGTAGTTGGAGAGTCTCCGTGCCTCGCCCCCCGGTGAGGGGTGAGGGGCGACCAGCGGCGATTCCCTCGAGCTCATCCCGAGCCTCCCGTTTCGCCGTACGGATACCACCACTCCTTCGGGGCGATCTCGGTCTCGATGTGGACGTGTTTGGTCTCCTGGAAGGCCTCGAGGCCCTCCCGCCCGAGCTCTCGCCCCAGTCCCGACTGCTTGAAGCCCCCGAACGGCCCCGCGTCGTTGTCGGTCAGCGGGTCGTTGAACCACACCGTGCCCGCCTTGATCTCCCGCATGCACCTGACCACGGTTTGCAGGTCTCGCGTGTAGATGTTGGCGCCGAGCCCGAAGCGGGTCGAGTTGGCCAGCTCGATCGCCTGATCGAGCGAGTCGACGGGAACGATCGGAGCCACCGGCCCGAACGTCTCCTCGCGTAGCAGCTCGGTCTCGACCGGGGCACCGGTGACCACGGCGGGGGAGAAGTAGTGGCCGCGCTCCCGGCCGGCGGCGTCGGCACCGATCACCACCTCGGCGCCCGCGGCGACGGCGGCCTCGAGCTGGTCGCTGACCTTCTGTCGCTGGGCCGCGGAGACCATCGGCCCGATGTCGGTATCCGGATCCAGGGGATCGCCCACCCGAAGCCCGCCGGTGTAGTCGACGAACGCCTGCACGTAGTCGTCGTAGACGTCGGCCATCACGTAGAAGCGCTCCGCCGACGTGCACACCTGGCCGGCGTTGAGGAACGCGGCCCAGGCCCCGCCCTTGGCGGCGACGTCGATTCGCTCGCCCACATCCGAGCAGACGATGAACGGATCCTTGCCGCCCATCTCGAGGTTGATGCGCGCGACCCGCTCGGCGCATGCGGCGGCGATCCGCTTCCCGGTGGGGACCGAGCCCGTGAAGGCGACGCAGTCGACATCGGGGGCGGCGACGATCCGCTCGCCGACGTCTCCGGCGCCGGCGAGGAGGTTGACGACGCCGGGCGGGAGGTGCTCGAGGAGGGGTGCGAGCGCCAGGGTGGAGAGCGGCGTCAGCTCGGACGGCTTGCAGACGGTCACGTTGCCGCCGGCCAGCGCCGGGGCCAGCTTCCAGGCCAGCAGCAGCAGCGGATAGTTCCAGGGGACGATGCAGGCCACCACGCCGACCGGCTCCTTGACCACCAGCGCCAGCTGCGTGGACTCGATCGAGGGAATCACCCGCCCGGCGGAGTCGCGGCCGATCTCGGCGTAGTAGTCGAACGCCGCGGCCGTCCAGCCGACCTCGTCGGTGTTCTCGACCAGCGGCTTGCCGCCCTCGAGGGTCATCAACTCGGCGAGCTCCGTGGCGTTGGTCCGAAGCCGGGCGGCCACCTCGTGCAGGGCCTCCGCTCGCTCGACCGCCGGCGTCCGCTCCCAGGCTCGCTGGGCCTGACGTGCGACGGCGATCGCCGCGTCCACCTGGTCCTCGGAGGCGGTCGCGACGCGCGCCAGCTCGGCCTCGGTGGCGGGATTCTCGACGGTCAACGCCCCGGCCTCGCCAGCCACCCGTTGGCCGCCGATCAGCAGGCGGGTATCCAGCGCGCTCTTGCTGCTCTCCTCGCCGGTCACCTGGGTGATGCTAGTAGTCGGGGAATGAAAGACTCTCGTGGATGAACGACGAGTGGCGGGTCGAGGTCGACCTGGACGACGAGCAGCACGGGTTCAGCCTGGGCGAGCGGCTGCGGAGCCTGCATCTGGACGACGAGGCCCGCGAGCGGCTCGGCGACCGGGTCATCGTCACCCGGGACGGGCCGAGGGTCTTCCTCTACGCGGGCTCCGAGGAGCAGGCGCGGGAGGCCGAGGGGGTGGCGCGGGAGCTGGTCGCTGCCGAGGGCCTGAGCGGGAGCGTCGCGCTGACCCGCTGGCACCCCGACGAGGACGCCTGGAAGGACGCCTCGATTCCGCTGCCCGAAACCGACGAGCAGCGCGCGGCCGAGCACCAGCGCCACGAGCAGGCGGCGGAGGCTGAGCCGAGATCCCGCTGGGCCTACCAGTGGGAGGTGCGGGTCGATCTGCCGACGCGCCACGACACGCTCGAGCTGGCGTCCCGCCTGGGCGACGAGGGCATCGACGCGAGGCGACACTGGAAGTACCTGCTGGTGGGCGCCGCGAGCGAGGAGCAGGCCACCGAGCTCGCCGAGCGGATCAACGGCGAGGCGCCCGAGGGATCGACGGTCCAGGTGGTGACCGCGGGGGCGCCGCACCCGGTGTTCGTCTTCCTTGGCGCCCACACGCCCGGGGTCGCGCGCGACCTGGGGCTGTAGGGCGCCGCGCCGCGCCGCGGCTTCTACACCGGCACCACCAGCACCGGCCGCTCGGCGACGTGTACGAGCCTGTAGGCCGTCGCGCCGAGCACGGCGCCCTTCAGGGGCGACTCGCCGTAGCTGCCGACAACGATCATCCGGGCGTTGCGCTGGGTGGCGACGTCACTGAGGGCCTCCGCGCCGCTCTCGTTGACCAGCTCGATCTCGTGCTCGACGCCGGCCGCCGTCACGACCTCGTTGGCCTCCTGGGTCACCTTCTCCCCCATCTCCTTGACCGCTTCGCGGTGGGTCGGCACCTCGCCCCCGCCGTACCCCCCGGGGGCGTAGCCGAACACGATCACGATCCGGTCCCCGAGCTGCTTCGCGAACTCCACCGCCTTGTCGAGCGCCGCCTTGGCGCCCTTGGTGCCGTCGTAGCCGACAACGATCTCGCTCATCTCGCCCTCCTCAGTCGGATTCGACCGACGCCGATGCCTTCACGGTCCCCTCGAGAATGCCGGGGTCGACAGTCTCGGGCTTGCGTCTGAAGAACTGCGGATAGACGAAGTTCGCGATCACCATCACCACGACCCCGAGGAGCAGCAGTCCAACGCCGATCGCGACCGCCGCCCCGACGCCGAACACGCCGCCGGAGTAAGCCGAATCCACCGGCTTGTTGTCGATGAACGCCTTCACGAAGATGTAGGTGAGCATCGCTCCGCCCGTGAACGGCACCACGCCGGCCATGAAGAAGTTGCGAAAGCTCTTGAACAGCTCCTTGCGGTAGAAGACCGCGCAGGCGAACCCCGTCAGCCCGTAGTAGAAGGCGATCTGGAAGCCGAGCCCCGTGATCGAGTCCCCGAGGACGTTCTGGCTGACGTTGATGATGATCAGCGTCCAGACGAGCGACACGGCGCCCATCGTCAGCGTCGATACGTCGGGTGTGAGATACCGGGGATGCACCTTTCCGAAGGCCTTGGGGATCGCCCCGAACCTGGCCATCGACAGCGTCGTCCGGGCGGTGGGCAGGATGGTCGTCTGGGTCGACGCCGAGGCCGAGGTCAGCACCGCGATGATCAGCAGCTTGTCGAGCGGCGAGCCGAAGACGTTGCCGCCGAGCGCGCTGAGCACGTCGTCCTTGTTGTGGCGGAGGAACTCGAGGCCGCCGTACGCCTGCGCCGCGACCGCGACGACGACGTAGATCAAGACCAGCAGGATCGTGCTCATCACCGCGGCTTTGCCCGGGCCCTCGTTCGCGTTCTCGGATTCCTCGTTCACGCACACCCCGCTGTCCCAGCCCCAGTAGATGAACACCCCGAGCAGTACCCCCTCGACCAGGGCGGTGCTGCCGCCCGGCAGGGAGAAGGGAGAGAACCAGTCGAGCGCGATGTGGATCGACCCGGGCGGGGCGCCTCCGGCGTAGACCTTGACCAGCGCGACGATCGCGAACAGGCCCAGCGCGAAGATCTCCATCCCGAGCAGGAAGAACTGCGTCCTCGCCGAGAGCTCGATCCCGACATAGCAGATCCAGGTCATCACGACGATCCAGAGCGCGGCGATGATGCTGACGTCGAGCAGGTTGTTGGCGGCGGCGTCGAGGCCGAACAGCAGGAAGGTGTAGACGCCGGCGATGTAGGCGAGGGTCGCCATCACGACGACGTCAGCGGCGACGATCGCCCAGCCGGTGAGCCATCCGAGCCGCGGCCCCATCGCCCGGGTGACCCAGGTGAAGCTGGTGCCGCAATCCGGGTCGGCCTTGTTCATGTAGTTGTAGGCGGCCGCGATCAGCAGCATCGGGATGAACGAGACGATCATCACCGCCGGCGCGTGGACGCCCATCCCGGCCACGGCGACCACGAATCCAAGGGTCGCCGCGAGGCTGTACCCCGGAGCCGTCGAGGCGACCCCGATGACCAGGTTCGACAGGTAGCCAAGCGCGCCTGTCTTCAGGCCCTTGTCGCCGGGGGCGACCCCCTCGGCCTCGGCCGGTACTGCTGCGCTTTCCATTCTCTCTCTACTCCCCTTCCTGTTGAGGCCGAATTGCGGCGAGCCGCTTGGCCGGCCGCTGCTGGACAACTGTGAACCCTGTCGCCACCACGGTGACGGCGGGCAGCATCGTCGCGATCACATTCACCTCCACTGGGATGCCGCGCTGGGCAGCTCCGAAAATGTAGAGCGGGGAGGTGACGGTAGTCCCGACGCCCTCACGCGGCTTGCTCCGCGAGCTCGTTGGCCCCGGGCTCGGCCTCCGCGTCCGTATCCGGACTGGCCGCCGACTCGCGCACCAGGTGCATGTGCTCGGGCGCCCAGCTGAGACGAACCGAGGCTCCGCCTCCCGGCAGCCGCGCCCGCTCTGCCTCGGAGGCGTTCGGCACCAGCACCGTCATCGCGACGTCGCCCGCGAGCCTGACGACGATCTGGGTCGCGGTGCCGAGGTAGACGGAGCTCTCGACCACTCCCTCGACGCTGGGGAGCCCGGCTCGAGGCGGCTCGCCGGAGTGCTGGATCTCGAGCTTCTCGGGGCGCACCACCGCGTGGCAGCGCTCCCCGGCCGTGATCGAGTCCACCTGAGCCTCCACCTCGAGCCCGGTGTCGAGGCGGACGGTACCGCGGCCGCCGCCGGCCTGGGTCACGACGCCCGGCATCAGGTTCGAGACCCCGATGAAGCCGGCGACGAAGGTCGTGCGGGGGCGCTCGTACACGGTCTCGGGGGTGCCCACCTGCTCGGTGACGCCGCTCGACATCACGGCGATCCGATCGGACATCGTCAGCGCCTCTTCCTGGTCGTGGGTCACGTCGACGAAGGTGATCCCGACGTCGCGCTGGATCCGCTTCAGCTCGACCTGCAGCCCCTTGCGCAGCTTCAGGTCGAGCGCGCCCAGCGGCTCGTCGAGGAGCAGCACCTTGGGCAGGTTGACGAGCGCCCGGGCCAGCGCGACCCGCTGCTGCTGTCCCCCCGAGAGCTGGTTGGGCCTGCGGTTGCTCTCCGCCGCCAGTCCGACCCGCTCGAGCTCGGCCGCGACCCGATCGTTGATCTCGCGCTTGGGGACCTTCTTGCGGCGTAGCCCGAAGGCGACGTTCTCGCCCACGGACAGATGTGGGAACAGGGCGTAGCTCTGAAAGACGGTGTTCGTCGGCCGTTGGTAGGAAGGCAGGCCGGCGACGTCCTGGCCGTCGATCAGTACCCGCCCGGCGGTTGGCCGCTCGAAGCCGGCGACCATGCGCAGCGTGGTGGTCTTCCCGCAGCCGCTGGGCCCGAGCAAGGTGAAGAACTCGCCGCGCCCGATGTCGAGCCCGAGCTCGCGCACCGCGACCAGATCCCCGAACTGCTTTGAGACCCGATCGAGGCGAACCGACGGCTCCCCGGAGCCGGCAGGCGCCGCCAGGTCTGCGGGACCGCCGTTCTCACCGCCCCGATCCATGGTCGCCTCCTCGTCGCCGTCCTCTCGAGCGCCTGGCTTGCCTGTTCGTCGATTCGTCCAGCCCAAGGCTAACCGCTCAGGCGCACAGCGTATGCCGCATGCCGGGGGCTGCGCAAGGGCCAGGATCCCCAAAACGGAAAACCAGCCTTGTGCAGTTTGTATAAGAACCGGGTAGCATCTTTGAACCTACTCTTGCTTGTGCGGCGGAGTCCGGGTCGCTACCGTTTGTACGGAGCGTCGATACAGGTTGGACATGAAGTCGCACGACTGGGAGGAGACCCAGAATGGCAACGACCAGCGCAACCGTGACCCCCACCGGCGCGGATCTCCAGGGGCTCGCCAAGCGGCACCTGTGGATGCACTTCACCCGGCACGGGGCTTACGACGAGGGCGATGTGCCGATCATCGTTCGCGGCGAGGGACCGTACGTGTGGGACGAGCACGGCAATCGCTACCTCGACGGGCTGTCGGCGCTGTTCTGCGTCAACGCCGGCCATGGCAGGACGGAGCTGGGCGATGCCGCCGCGCGCCAGGTGGCGGAGCTCGACTTCTTTACCGTCTGGAGCTATGCGCACCCTCGCGCGATCGAGCTCTCGGCCCGGATCGCGTCGCTGGCGCCCGGCGATCTGAATCGCGTCTTCTTCACCTCGGGCGGCTCGGAGGCGGTCGAGTCGGCGATCAAGCTGGCGCGCGCCTACCACCAGCGGACCGGCAACCCGCGCAAGACGAAGTTCATCAGCCGGGAGGTCGCGTACCACGGCACCACGCTCGGGGCGCTGGCCGCCACCGGCATTTCAGCCCTGCGCCATGAGTTCGAGCCCCTGGTGCCCGGTGGTTACCAGGTGCCGAACACGGACAGCTACCGCTGGCCGCCGGATCGCGACCCGCTCTGGGCCGCCGACCAGATCGAGGAGAAGATCATCTACGAGCACCCCGACACGGTCGCCGCGGTGATTCTCGAGCCGCTTCAGAACGCCGGCGGCTGCATCCCGCCGCAGGAGGGCTACTTCCAGCGCGTCCGTGAGATCTGCGACCGCCACAACGTGCTGCTGATCTCCGACGAGGTGATCTGCGCCTGGGGCAGGCTCGGCTACTGGTTCGGCTGCGAGCGCTACGGCTACCAGCCCGACATCATGACGGTCGCCAAGGCGCTGACCTCGGCCTACGTGCCGATGGGCGGGTTGATCGCCTCGGACCGCGTCGCCGAGCCGTTCATGCAGGGCAACGAGTCGTTCGCCCATGGGCTCACGTTCGCCGGCCACCCCGTCGCGGCGGCGGTGGCGATGGCCAACCTCGACGTGTTCGAGCGCGAGGACATCTGCGGCCACGTGCGGCGCAAGGAGGGTGAGCTCCGCGACATGCTCGACTCGTTGCGCGACATCCCGATCGTCGGCGACGTGCGCGGCGCCGGCTTCTTCCACGCGATCGAGCTCGTCAAGGACCAGGGAACCAAGGAGGGGTTCACGGACGAGGAGTCGGAATCGCTCCTGCGCGGCTACCTGTCGGGCGAGCTCTTCCGTCGCGGACTGATCTGCCGGGCCGACGACCGCGGCGATCCGGTGGTCCAGCTCGCGCCAACGCTGGTCTGCGACACCGAGCAGTTCGAGGAGATCGAGAACGTGCTGCGTCCGGTGCTCACCGAGGCCTCGAAGCGGGTCAAGAAGTGACGTGATGCTGACGGTCGGCAATCTCGTCGCCGACTGCGGCCTCGAGCTGGTGGCCGGGGCCGACGCCGCCGAGCGCCCGATCCGCTGGGTCCACATCTCCGAGCTCGAGGACCCAACGCAATGGCTTTCAGGCGGAGAGCTGCTGCTGACCACCGGGATCCAGCTCGACGGCGCCGCCCGCCAGCGCCGCTTCGTTGCCCTGCTCGCGGACCACGACGTCGCTGGGCTGGGCTTCGGGACGGGTTTCGAGCACAAGCGGATCCCCAAGGCCCTCCTCGAGGAGGCGGACAAGCGGGGCATGCCGCTGTTCGAGGTGCCCTACGAGATGCCGTTCATCGCGATCACCGAGCGAGCCTTCGCGCTGCTGGTCAACGAGCAGTACGCGGTGCTGGATCGAGGCACCCAGGTGCACGAGCGTCTCGAGCGGCTGGTGATCGAGGGCCGTGGGCTGGAGGCGGTCCTCGGCTCCCTGGCGACCGCGATCGGCGGCTCGGCGATCGTTCAGGACGCCACCGGCCGCGAGCTGGCGCGACACCCCCGCAAGGGCGGCCCCAGCTCCGCGGCGCTCAAGGCCCTCGGCGCCGAGGTCGCGTCCCGCCGGGCGACCGCGGCGGTGACGCCGTTCGAGCCGCAGCATCCGTCGCTGGCGGGTCGCGCGCTGGCCGTGCCCGTCCCCGGCCGCCGCGGCGCCGCTCCGGTCGCCTGGTTGAGCGTCATCAGCCACGGCGGCCCGCTCGGCGAGTTCGAGCGTTTGACCGCCCGGCAGGGATCGATGGTGGTCGGGCTCGAGTTGATGCGCGAGCGAGTCGTCCAGGAGACGGAGCGCCGGCTGGCGGGCGACCTGTTGGCCGAGGCGCTCGCAGGCCGGCTCGATCCGGACGAGCTCCGCGGCCGTCTGCGACCGTTCGGGATCGGCGCCGAGGCCGCGGTCCTGGTGTTCGAGTTGGAGGATGCCCACGCGGGCGAGCAGGCGCTGGAGTCGGAGCTTGCGGACGCCGGGGTCGGCGCGTTGGTCGCGACCAGCGCCGCCGGCGGGCGACCGTTGCTCTGCGCGGTGATCGACGCTCGCGCCGGAGACCCGGTCAGGGTCGCGGCCGGCCTGCGCTCGGCCCTGGCGGCCGGCCAGGGCCAGGTGCGAGCCGCCGCCAGCCGCCCGACCGCCGTGGCCTCGCTTCGCCGCGCGTTTCACGAGGCCCGGTGCGCGCTCGAGGCAACCTCGCTCGCCGATGGGGACGCCCCGGAGGTCGCGAGTCACCGGGACCTCGGCGCCTTCACCCTCTTGCTGTCGCTCCAGGACGAGGACGCCCTGCGCCTCTACAGCGAGGGGCTGCTCGAGCCGATCGAGCGCATCGAGGGGGAGTACGGCGGCGAGCTCTTGCGCTCGCTGGAGGCCTACATCGAGCACAACGGCAACTGGGAGCGCTCGGCGCGGCAGCTCTACTGCCATCGGCACACGCTTCGCTATCGAATCCGCAAGATCGAGGAGCTGACCGGGAGGGATCTGACCCGGGCCACCGACCGGATCGAGCTCTGGCTCGCGCTTCGGGCGAGGGAGCTCGTGGGATGAGCTTCCGACGCCCCTGCAAGGACGGCTCCCCCGCCCTCCGCAATAACTCCGCCGGCATGCTCCGGAATTACTCCGCCGAAAGCCTCGGCTTCGCCTCCGTTTTCGGCGGGTTCGGGCGCGTTACGGGGCGGCAGGTCGTACTCGCCACTACCGCGACTATCGTCGCTAGCTCCGGCGGGTGGTTGCTGTGAAGGTGGCGGTTCTGGGTGCGGGGGGGACGATCGCTCCGGCGATCGTCCGGGACCTGGCGGCTTCGGAGGAGGTCGAGAGCCTGCTGCTGCTCGATCTGGACGGGTCTCGCGCCCAGCAGGTGGCCTCGCTTCACGGCGGATCCAAGGCGCGTGCGGCGCGCACCGACGCACGGGCCCCGGCCAGCGATCCGGGCTCGCTGGCGCGGGCGCTCGAGGGTTGCGATGCCCTCGTCAACTCGGCCAGCTACAGGGTGAACCTCGACGCGATGGCCGCCTGCCTGCACGCCGGATGCCACTACCTCGACCTCGGCGGCCTCTACTGGATGACCGGGCTTCAGCTCGAGCTCGACCCGCAGTTTCGGCGCCAGGGCCTGCTGGCGCTGCTGGGGATCGGCTCGGCGCCGGGGAAGACGAACCTGATGGCCGAGGCCGCGGTCCGCGAGCTCGTCGCCGTCGACCGGCGCTCCGACGGAGCGCCTCCCGCTCCTCGGATCGATTCCGTCCACGTGTCGGCCGCCGGGCGGGACCTCGACCCGCCGCCGGCGTTCAGCGTTCCCTATGCGCTGCGGACCCTGCTCGACGAGTTGACCATGCGCCCGGTCGTGCTCCGGGACGGCCGCCCCGAGGAGATCGAGCCGATGAGCGAGGGCGGCGTGGTCGAGTTCGGCGACCCGATCGGCACGGGGCGCACGATTCACACCATCCACTCCGAGCTGCGAACGTTCGGCGACAGCTTCGGCTGCCGCGAGGCCAGCTTCAGGCTCTGCCTGGCGCCGGCGCTCCTCGTGGAGCTCCGCGATCTTGCCGGCGCCGCGGAGGCCGAGGTCCGGCACCGCGCCGCGGAGGCCGCGCCGCCGTCGGCTCGCACGGTCTCGGTTCACCTGGTGGAGGCCGCGGCCGGGGATCGCCGGGCCACGGTTCGGGCCGTCACCGAGCCGATCGACGCGTGGGGGTTGGGAGGCGGGATCGTCTCCACCGCGGCGCCCGCCGCCGCCGCCGTCCGCTTGCTCGCCCGCGAGGCGATCGAGGCTCGCGGAGCCCTCCCCCCGGAGCGCTGCGTCGACCCAGCCGAGATGTTCGCCGAGCTCGAGCAGCGCGGCTGCCGTTTCGAGGTCACGACTCCGGAGGAGGTGCGGGCATGAAGGTTGGCGTCGCCAGCGAGGTGAAGTCCGACGAGTACCGCGTCGCGCTGACGCCGGTCGGAGCGCGGGAGCTCGCCGAGCACGAGCATGAGGTCCTCGTCCAGAAGGGCGCGGGCGAGGGAAGCGCGATCTCGGACTCCGCCTACGAGGCCCAGGGAGCCCGCGTAGTGCCCTCCGCGGAGGACGTCTGGGGCGAGGCCGACCTGGTGCTGAAGGTGAAGGAGCCGCAGCCGGAGGAGGTCCCGCTGGTGCGGTCCGGGGTCACCCTGTTCACCTACCTCCACCTGGCGCCGGCGCCCGAGCTGACCCGCGGCCTCCGCGACTCGGGCGCGACCTGCGTCGCCTACGAGACGGTCGAGGACCGGGCGGGGCGCCTCCCGCTGCTGGCGCCGATGTCCGAGATCGCCGGCAAGATCGCCACCCAGGCGGGGGCCTTCATGCTCGAGAAGCCACTCGGCGGTCGAGGCATCCTGCTCGGAGGGGTTCCCGGGGTGGCCCCGGCGAACGTGATGATCATCGGCGGCGGCGCGGTGGGGATGAACGCGGCCTTCATCGCGATCGGGATGGAGGCCGACGTGTTCGTCTACGACACCTCGATCGACCGCCTCCGCGAGCTGGACATCGCGTTCGGCGGCCGCGCCTCGACGGTGTTCTCCTCGACCCTCGCGATCGAGGAGCGCCTGCCGACCGCCGACCTGGTGATCGGAGCGGTGCTGCTGCACGGGGCGCGGGCCCCGCACGTGATCAAGCGATCGCAGCTCGGGCTGATGCAGCGGCACGCGGTGCTCGTCGACGTGGCGATCGACCAGGGCGGTTGCTTCGAGACCTCCGCGCCGACCACCCATCAGGACCCCACCTTCGAGGTCGACGGGGTGATTCACTACTGCGTGACCAACATGCCCGGCGCGGTGCCGATCTCGTCCACGTATGCGCTCACCAACGCAACCCTGCCGTACGTGCTCGCGCTGGCCGATCACGGCGTCGCCGAGGCGGCGCGCCGCGACCCCGGCCTGAAGCTCGGGATCAACGTCGCACAGGGTAGGGTCACCCACCCCGCGGTGGCCGAGGACGTCGGGATGGACTACGAGTCCCCGGACGAGGTGCTCGGCATCGACTCGCCGGATGGCGGTCGCGCGGGTGCCGACGGCGCCGGCGCCACCGCACCTCGTGCGACCCGCGGGGCCCGCTGAGCGCCGAAGGGCGAGCGCGACAGGCGAGCCGAGGAATCCAATAGCGACAACCGAGAACCGAGAACTGGAGGAGCAATGGCAACGGCAACGGGCACCAAGCTGAAGAACTTCATCGACGGGGAGTTCGTCGATGCGGCCGAGGGCGAGACCGAGGAGGTCCTCAACCCCGCCACCGGTGAGCCGATCGCCGAGGCTCCGCTGTCCACGGCCGAGGATGTCGAGCGGGCCGTCGCGGCGGCCCGCAGGGCGTTCGACGGCTGGGCGGCGACCGTTCCAGGCGAACGCGCCCTGGCGCTGCTGAAGCTGGCCGACGCGATCGACGAGCACGCCGAGGAGCTCACCGACCTCGAGGCCGCCAATGCCGGCAAGCCGCGCAACGCGTTTCTCGAGGACGAGGTGCCGGCGATGGTCGACCAGCTCCGCTTCTTCGCCGGCGCCGCCCGTTGCCTCGAGGGCCGCGCCTCGGGCGAGTACCTCGAGGGCTACACCTCGATCATCCGCCGCGAGCCGGTCGGGGTGGTGGGACAGATCACCCCCTGGAACTACCCGCTGATGATGGCGATCTGGAAGATCGGCCCGGCGCTCGCCGCGGGGAACACGATCGTCCTCAAGCCGGCCGAGACGACCCCGATCACGACCATCAAGCTGGCCGAGCTCGTGGCGGACATCCTTCCCGCCGGGGTGCTGAACGTGATCAGCGGTCACGGTGAGCCTGCCGGGTCGTCGCTGGTCACCCACCCGGGCGTCGGCATGGTCGCGCTGACGGGCTCGCCCGACACGGGCAAGTGGATCGCCAAGGCCGCCTCGGATACCTTGAAGCGGGTGCACCTGGAGCTGGGCGGCAAGGCTCCGGTGATCGTCTTCGACGACGTCGACATTCAGACCGCACTGGAGACGATCGCGGGCACCGGCTACTACAACGCCGGCCAGGACTGCACCGCGGCCACCCGGGTGCTCGCCGCCAAGGGCGTCTACGACAACGTCGTCTCCGGGCTCGCCGAGGAGGCCAAGGGCTACAAGACCGGCGACACGATGGCCGCCGACACGACCCTGGGGCCGCTCAACTCACAGCGGCAGCGCGAGCGGGTGGAGGGCTTCCTCGAGCGACGGCCCGGCCACGCCGAGATCGTCACCGGCGGCAAGGAGCCCGATCTGCCCGGGTTCTTCCTCGAGCCCACGGTGGTCGCCAACCTGGAGCAGGACGACGAGATGATCCAGAACGAGATCTTCGGGCCGGTGATCACCGTGCAGCGGTTCGACGACGAGGAGAAGGCGATCGCGTGGGGCAATGGGACCAAGTACGGCCTCGCCTCGTCGGTGTGGACGCGCGACATCGGGCGGGCGCATCGGGTGGCGAACGCGCTGCGGTTCGGGTGCGTGTGGATCAACGACCACATCCCGCTGGCGGCCGAGATGCCCCACGGCGGCTACAAGCAGTCGGGCTACGGCAAGGACCTCTCGATGTACTCGCTGGAGGACTACACGCAGATCAAGCACGTGATGGTCAGCCTGTCCTGAAGCTTGGGCGCAGGGATGCGCCCACGAGAGCGCCGCGCTCGCACTGCGGGCGCGGCGCTCTCTCTACCGGGCCGCGAATCGCCGGCGAAGGCCGCCGAAGCGGCGATCGCGGAGGATCCGCTTGGCGGCGTTGTGCCCCGCCGCGGCCATCACCCCGCCCCCGGGGTGGGTTCCGGCGCCGCACAGGTAGAGCCCGGCGAGTGGGGTCGAGTACTGGGCGAGGAGCGGGGAGGGGCGCATGAACGCCATCTGGTCCAGCCCCTGTTCGCCCTGGAAGATCGAGCCGCCGACCAGGCCGAAGATCCGCTCGAGGTCCGGCGGGGCGAGGACCTCCCGCTCGAGGATCGCCTCGGGCACGTTCGGCGCATAGCGGGCGAGGTGCTCGACACAGGCGTCCGCATAGCGCTCCCGGGCGCCATTCGCCCACCCCTCCTCCCCGGGCGGGCCGTACTGGGTGAACATCGTCATCACCCAACGCCCGTCGTCGGTGAGGCTGGAGTCGACCGCGGAGGGAAGCTCCGCCTCCACGTAGGGCTCCGCGGCGGGTCTGCCGGCGAGCGCGTCCTGCCAGGCCCGTTCGAGGTAGTCGATCGAGGGGCAGAGGTTGACCCCGGTGCGCTCCAGCATGTGCTGCTGCTCGGCGCTGACGCCCTCGTAGCGCGGAGGCTCGGCGAGGATGAGGTTGATCTTCACCGAGCCGCCGCGAGTTCGGTAGCGGCGCATGTCGCTGGCGACCTCGTCGGGGAAGTGCTCGGCTCCCGCGAGGTCGAGGATCGTCGTCTTGGGGTGGGCGCCGGAGGCGACGATCGGCGCCCGGATCTCCTCGCCGTCGGCGAGCGTGACGCCGACGACACGGCTCCCGCGGACGTCGATCGAGGCGACGGGCGCGCCGGTTCGGATCTCGGCGCCGGAGGCCTCGGCGGAGCGCGCGAGCGCCTGGCTGATCGCGCCCATGCCGCCGATCACCTGGCCCCATCCGCCCGAGATCCCGTCGATCTCGCCGAGCGCGTGGTGGAGCAGGTTGTAGGCGGTGCCGGGGGTGCGCGGTCCGGCCCAGACTCCGACCACGCCCGTCGACGCGATCGAGCCCTTCAGCCCGTCGTGCTCGAAGTGGTCGTCGAGCAGGTCCGCGACCGACATCGTGAAGACGCGAACCAGGTCGTGGACCGATCGACGGCTGAGCCCGGCGGCGCGGGCACCCTCCCGCAGCAGCGACAGCAGGTCGGCGGGGTGGCGTGAGCCCAACGTCGGGGGCTCGCGGAGCATCATCGGCCGCAGGAACGATGCGGCCCGGTCGAGCAGGTTCTCGAAGCCCTCGTAGGCGTCGCCGTCCCGCTTCGAGAACGTCGCGATCGAGGCCGCGGTCCGGGCCGCCTCGTTGAAGAAGAAGATCGGTCCGTCGGCGCTCATCGCCGCGTAGGCCGGGTCGAGCGGGACCGCCCGGTACCCGAAGTCGCGGAGGCGCAGGTCGGAGACCACCTTCGGCTGCAGCATCGAGACCACGTAGCTGGCGCGGGAGACGCGTGCCCCGGGCCATACCTCCTCGGTCACACACGCCCCGCCGAGGATCGAGCGCCGCTCGAGGACGATCACCCGCAGGCCGGCCCGCGCGAGGTAGGCCGCGGTGGTCAGCCCGTTGTGCCCCCCTCCAACGACGATCGCGTCGTAGGAGCGCGGAGCGCCGACCGCGGCGGCCGGAGCGGAGCTGGGGGTGTGCGTGGCGGCCTCGATCGCGCGCGAGTCTAGCATAGGATCGTACGGTTGACTACAAGGTCAACCAGCCCTAACTGAGTCCCCTCGCGTTCGTCCTCCGGACACGAGAGGACTCAGTCGGAGCCGGAACCGCCGGCGCCGGCTCCGGCGTGGCCGCTCGTCGCCCGAGCGCGTCCAGGGCTACACATCCTTCGCGGTGAGCGACCACCGGGTTGAGCTCGAGCAGGTCGAGCCCGCGCTCGAGCAGCAGCGAGCCGACCGCGGCGGCGAGCGTGGCGGCGCTCCGGAGGTCGGCCGGTTCTCGGCCGCGCCCGCCCGCCAGGGCGGCGGCTCCTCGCAGCGAGCGGATCGCGTCCTCCACTCGGTCGGCGTCCGCCGGGAGCGGCACGATCGCGACGTCGTCGAGCGCTTCGGTCCAGATTCCGCCGAGGCCGATCACGAGAGCCGGGACGATCGCGTCGCCCCGCGCCGCGACCAGGAGTTCGACCCCCGCTGGCACCATCCGCTCGACGAGCATGCGCGCCCCGTTGGCGACGGGGGAGGCCGACAGTTCGCGATAGGCGGCACTGGCCTCATCCCCATCTCGCAGGTCCAGTCGGAGCGCGTCGAGATCGGTCTTGTCGCGCAGGCTGGGGCTAGCGAGCTTCAGGGCCACCGGCCCACCCAGCTCGTCCACCACCGCCGCACACTCGTCCTCGCTGGTCACCACCCTGCCCTCGGGCACCACGATCCCCGCCCCCCTGAGCAGCTCCTTGGTGTCGATCTCGTCGATCCAGCCGTCGCCGTCGGGACCTGTGGCCGGAGCCCGTGGTCGCTGTCCCCGCCCCCCGGCCGCGGAGGCGATCTCGCGAAGCCGGTGCGGGCTCGCAGAGCCCACGCGCAGCGCCTGGGCGCAGGTCAGCGCCGTCCGCAGCCCGGCGATCGCCGGCACCCCGCGATCGGCCAGCTCACCGCTTGCCTCGTCGTCGACCAGGTCGGGCAGGGTCGAGGCGACCAGGGTGGCTGCCTTCGCCTCGGCCGCACCGGCGACGATCCCGGCGCGAACCGCGGCCCAGGTGGCCGCCGCCTCCGGCGCCAGGTCCTGGGGATGGTCATAGAGGACCAGCAGCTGATCGATCGCCGGGTCGGCGCCGACCGCGATCGTGATCCGGCGCAGGCGTTCGGTGTCGCCCCAGATCACCGCCGTGTAGTCGAGCGGGTTGGCGATCGTCGCCGCGTCCGGCAGCAGCTCGGTCAGTTGCTCCCGGGTCCCCGCCGAGAGCGCGGGCAGCTCGGCCCCCAGCCGCGCCGCCTCGTCGGCGGCGATCCCGGAGTCCCCTCCCGAGCAGGTGAGGATCGCCAACCCGCCGTCGCCGCGCGGTCGCGCCCGCGGCTCGGCGAGGACACGGGCGAGCTCGAGCAGCTCATGGGGGTCTTGCGCCCAGGCGCCGCCCGACTCCTCCACCAAGGCTCGGAACACTCGCTGATCACCGGCCAGCGCGCCGGTGTGGGCCGAGGCCGCGCGGGCGCCGGCCGCCGAGGCGCCGACCTTCAGCACCGCGACCCGGACGCCGCGGTCGATGCAGCCCGCCAACGCCCGGGCGAAGCGCTCGCCGTCGCCGTCCTCCTCGAGGAACATCGCCACCGAGCGCACCCCGTCGCGCTCGCTTACCGCCTCGAGCCAGTCGCTGGCGTCGAGCACGGTCTGGTTGCCGGTCGAAAGCACCGTGTGGTAGCGGATGCCCCGCCGGGAGCCCAGGGCGTTGACGGCGACGTTGCCGCTCTGGGAGATCATCGCCACGCCGCCGGGCTCCAACGGCGCGACCGAGTCCCCCCACATCGGGGCCCTGGCGCCGACCGCGAAGATGCCGTTTCCGTTCGGGCCGCAAACCGGCAGGTTCCCGGACAGGGCGACCTCTCGCAGCTCGCGCTCCAGCTCCCTTCCGGAGGCGATCTCGCCGAACCCGGCCGAAATCACCACGGCGCCGCCACAGCCCCGAACGACCGCGTCCCGGATCACCGAGGGGACCCCGGCGGCCGGGATCGCCACCACCACGGCGTCGACCGGCTCGGGTAGGTCGGCCACCGAGGGGACGCAGGGTCGGCCATGGACCACGGCACGGCGCGGATTCACGCCCCAGACGGCTCCCTCGAAGCTCGCCCGCGCCAGGTTGCGAAGCACGATGTCGCCGTAGGAGCCGGGGCGATCGTTGGCCCCGACGACGGCGATCGATCGCGGCTCGAGCAGCGGGGTCGGATCGGGCGGCATCGAGCCGCTAGTGGAGGATGCGCTCCACGCCCCGGCGCTCCAGGCCGCGGGCGACGATCAGCCGCTGGATCTCGCTGGTGCCCTCCCAGATCCGATCGACCCGCAGCTCGCGCAGCAGGCGCTCGGCGACGTTGGAGCGCAGGTAGCCGCGGCCCCCGAACGCCTGCACGCAGCGGTCCGCGCAGCGCCAGGCGGCCTCGCTCGTGAACAGCTTCGCCATCGATGCCTTGTGGTGGACCACCTTGGGGTCGGCTTGCGAGTCAGCGAGCGAGGCGACGGTCAGGGTCAGCAGGCGACCGGCCGCGGCGTCGGCGGCCGAGTCGGCGAGCGGGAACGAGACGCCCTGGTGATCGTAGATCCGCGATCCGCCCTGCTCGCGCCGGCGCGCCCAGGCCACCGTTTCGTCGAGCAGGCGCCACATCGCGCCTCCGCAGCGGGCCGCGATCCCCAGCCGCTCCTCGGTGAACCAGGAGCGCTGCAGCTCGTCGCCCCCGCCGACCCCGCCGATCACGTCCTGCTCGGAGAGCTCCACGTCGCGGAAGCGAATCGTCGGGTGCCCCTCCGGATAGTTGTGGGTGTAGGCGGGGTTGCTGACGATCTCGACCCCGGGTCGGTCGCGATCGACGACGAACAGGGTCGGCAGCCGCTCGCTGCCGTCGACGACGTTGGCCATCACCACGTAAACCGCAGCCACGTCGCCGGCGGTCACGAACCACTTCTCGGCGTTGAGCCGAAAGCCGGAGTCGGTCCGGTCGGCGCTCGCCGTGATCGCCGAGGGATCGGAGCCGGCGTCGCGCTCGGTCACCGCGTAGGCGTCCTTGAGCTCGCCGCGGAGTGCCGGCCGCAGGTAGCGATCGATCTGCTCGGCGCTGGCGTGAGTCCAGACGTTGTAGGCGTTCGGAACGTGCCAGTGGATCGCGTTGGTGGTTCGCCCGTACTGCTCCTCGACCAGCGCCCACTCGAGCAGCGTCCATCCTTGTCCGCCGTGCTCGCGGGCGTGGAGCCCGCCGTTCAGCCCCGCCTCGATCGCCTCGCGCTTGACCGCGGCGACCACGTCGTCGGGCAGCCGCCCCCCGCGCCGCTCGGCCTCCTCCTCGAGCGGCATCAGCACCCGCTCGGCGAAGCCACGCGCTCGTTCCTGCAGGGCGAGCGCTCGCTCATCGAGCTCGAGGGGAGACGGTTCAGGGGCGCCCGGGGCCCGGTCGAGCGACTTGACCTCCATCGCCCCGCCAGACTAACATGCGATTGACTACAAGGTCAATAGGCCGAGAATCGCGATCAGGAGACCGAGCTTGAGCAGCCAGCCACATCCCACCCTGAACCTGGACCCAGTCGAGATCGAGGCCAACCTGGAGCCCGTCGAGCGGGCGACCATGCTGCCGCCTCGAGCCTTCGTCGACCCGGGTGTTCTCGATTGGGAGCTGGAGACCATCTTCAGCGGCTGGGTCTGCGTGGGCCACGCTTCGCAGGTCGCCGAGCCGGGCAGCTACATGATGCGCGAGCTCGGCACCGACAGCGTGGTCGTGATCGGGGGGCAGGACGGCCGTACCCACGCGTTCCTCAACGTCTGCCGGCACCGGGGGGCGAGGCTGATGGAGGACGCCGAGGGGAGCGTCCGGCGGCGGGTCCAATGCCCCTACCACGCTTGGTCGTACGGGCTCGACGGCGAGCTCAAGGCGGCCCCCCACATGGACGGGGTGGAGGACTTCGACCCGTCGTGCTGGGGCCTCATCCCGGTGCGGGTCGCCACCGTGGCCGGGCTCGTCCTCGTCGACCTCAGCGGCGAGGCGCCGGAGGCCGAGCCCCATGTCGGCGAGCTCGCCGGCCACCTGGAGCGCTACCGGGTCGACGATCTGCGTCGCGCCGGCCAGGCCGAGTACACGGTCGCGGCCAACTGGAAGGCGATCGCTGAGAACTACAGCGAGTGCCTGCACTGCCCGGGCGTCCATCCCGAGCTCAATGCGCTGAGCCACTACATGAGCGGCGAGGTGATCGAGGGCGCTGGCGCCTGGTGCGGCGGCTCGATGACCCTGAGCGAGGGCGCCTCGACGATGGGCCGTGAGGGGGGCGGCGCCCAAGGGCGACCCGCGATCGAGGGGCTGGAGGGCGAGGAGCTGAGCTCGGTGTTGTATTTCGTGCTGTTCCCGAACGCCCTCGTCTCCCTGCACCCGGACTACGCGATGCTCCACACGCTGTGGCCGCGATCGGTCGACCGCACCGAGATCGTCTGCGAGTGGTTTTTTGAGCCGGCGACGATCGCCGCCGAGGGCTTCGATCCCTCGGACGCGATCGACTTCTGGGATCAGGTCAACCGCGAGGACTGGCGGGTCTGCGAGCTGACCAACAAGGGCGTTCGAACCCGCGGCTATGTTCCCGGGCGCTATTCGGCCGAGGAGATCGACGTGCACGCGTTCGACGTGATGGTGGCCGAGCGCTACATGGAAGCGCTGCGCGAGCGCGAGCAGGTGGCCGCGTGAGGGACCGCGCGGGGAGGGGAGGACGAGGTCGATGAACGAGATCGCGAGCAAGCTGGGAGAGATCGGCCTGCCGGAGCCGGTCGCCGCGCTGGCGAAGCGCGAATGGGACGCGATCGTCGTCGGCGGCGGCCACAACGGCCTCACGGCCGCGGCCTACCTGGCCCGGGCGGGCCGCTCCGTGCTGGTGCTCGAGCGCCGGGAGCGGTTGGGGGGCGCCTGCACGCTCGAGCGGCCGTTCTCCGATCAGGGATTCATCGTCAGCCCGTGCGCCTACGTCGTCGGGCTGCTCGACGACCTGGTGATCGACGAGCTCGAGCTCGAGCGGCGGGGCCTCCGCTACTGGATGGCCGACCCCAACCTCTGGGTGCCGTTCGATGACGGCACCGCCTTCGGCCAGTGGCTGGACCACTCCCGCACCCAGGCGAACCTCGAGCAGCTGGGGGTCTCGGCGAGCGACATCGAGGGCTATTGGGCGTACGAGGAGCTGTTCGACGAGGTTCGGCGCCGGCTGCGCAAGGGTCAGCGGGACACCTGGGTCGGCGACGCGCCGACCCGCGCCGAGATCGAGGAGCTGCTCGGTTCCGACCAGACGATGATCGACCTCGTCTTCGAGGCGTCGATCGCCGAGGTGCTCGACGACCACCTTTCCGACGAGCGCCTCAAGACGGCGCTCTTCGGCCAGGGGATCATCGGCACCTGGGGCGGCCCCAGGGACCCGGGTACCGCGTCGATCAAGCTGATGCATTTTCAGGGCGACATGGATGGCCAGGGGCCGGTGTGGGGATACGTCCAGGGCGGCATGGGGATGGTCAGCTTCGCGATCGCTGACGCGGCCCGCGAAGCGGGCGCGACCCTGGCCTGCGGCGTCGCGGTGTCCGAGATCGTCCCCGGCGCGGGCGTCACGCTCGAGGACGGCACCTCGATCCGGGCTGCGACCGTGATCTCGAACGCCGATCCCAAGCGAACCCTGGAGATGCTCGCCGGCGCCGACGTCGACGCCGGGTTCCGAGACCGGCTCGAGAGCTGGAAGGTGCGAAGTCCCGTGGTCAAGTTCAACGCCGCGCTCGAGCGGCTGCCGACCTGGACCGCCGCGCCGGATGAGGACTGGCCGGCGCGGGCGACGATCGACCTGACCGGCACGATCGACGAGGCGCAGCGCGCCTTCGAGGCCGCGGAACGCGGCGAGCCGGCCGTCGGCTTCGGGGAGATCTACATCCAGACCGGCTACGACCCCAGCCCCGCCCCCGAGGGAAAGCACCTGTTGAGCGTCTTCGGCCAGTACGCCCCCTACGAGCTCGCCCAGGGGAGCTGGGACTCGCGCCGCGACGAGGTGGCCCGTCAGTTCATGGGGCTGATCGACCGCTTCGCGCCGGGCTTCGAGGATTGTCTGGTCGAGTACGAGGTCCTCGGCCCCCCCGACATCGAGTCGCGGATCGGGCTGACCGGTGGGAACATCTTCCAGGGGGAGGTGACTCCGGACCAGATGTGGGAGGGCAGGCTGGCGGCGCGCACCCCGCTGCCCGGGCTCTACATGTGCGGAGCCGCGACCCATCCGGCGGGCAGCGTGATCGCCCTCAACGGGCGCAACGCGGCGGCGGCGGTGCTCGCCGATGCCGGCGTGGCGCTGGCCACTCCCTAGTGGTCCACTAGGTCGGGATCCGATGGCCGCAGTCGCCCCCGCAGCCGAGATCACCCGAGCCCGGATCCTCGAGGCGGCCTGCGATCTGATCGCCGCCGACGGCATCGACGAGGTGAGGATCGCCCGGGTGGCCACCCGTGCAGGCGCTTCGACGGCGCTCGTCCACCACTACTTCTCGACTCGGGAGGAGCTGCTCGAGCAGGCGCTCATCCACTCTTTCGAGCGGGCCGGCGAGGACCGCTTCGGCGAGCCGCCGGACGTCGAGCAGAGCGCGACGAGCGGGCTCTCGCAAGCGATCGCCGACTGCCTCCCCCTGGCGGGGCCACAGGAGCGCGAATGGGTGCTGTGGGTCGAGCTGTGGCTGCGCGCCGTACGCGACCCTGGGCTGCGCCCGGTCGCCGCTCGGCTGTACGAGAGGTATCGCAAGTGGATCGCTGCGCTGATCCGGGCTGGCGCGGAGGCCGGCGAGTTTCGGTCCGACGTCGATCCGGAAGCGATTGCCGACCTCGCCATGGCGCTGCTCGACGGGACCGGGATCAGGGCCATGCTCGAGGATCCGGCGATGGATGTCCAGGTCGCTCGCGCGCTGGTCGCCGAGCGCCTCGCCGTCGAGCTCGGGGTCGACGCGGCCGCCCTGCGCGGCTAGATGCCGCCCCGAACCCGCGGTGCCAAGGCTGGGTAGGAGGCAGCCGCGGCGGCCAGCGCCGAGCGCCGAGTTGCGCTGTACTGACCAGCGCAACTCGGCATTCGGTGAGGCGCTGTACATAGCGGAGGTTCCACCCCCCGATCATTGGACGTCCCGGCGGTTGTCGCGAGCATCCGATGGGTGTAACTTGAACGGCAGTTCAGTTTTTCGCCCGCGAGGAGGAGAGGCGGCGCTTGAGCCCCCGCCCACAGATCGAGCACATCCGCAAGCCGCAGATCCTGGCGGCCCGCCGCGGAGGTGATCGCCGAGCGCGGGCTCGCCTCGACCCGGATCGCCGACGTCGCCGAGCGAGCCGGCACCAGCCCCCCGGCGGTCCTGTACTGGTTCGGGTCCAAGGACGACCTGCTCACCGACGCGCTGACCGTCGATGAGGATCGCTTCTACGGGGCGATGACCGAGCGGCTGGCTGCGCTGGAGCGCCCTCGCCACCGGCTGCGCCTGCTGATCGAGGCCTGCGCCGCCGAGTACGACTGGGCGCTGTGGATGGAGCTCTGGGGCAGGGCGTTGCGCGATCGCGGCGCCGCCGCGGCCCGCCAGCGCCTCGATGATCGCTGGCGCGAGCAGATCGCGGAGGTGATCCGGGACGGCCAGCAGGCGGGGGAGTTCGCCGCGGGCGATCCGGATGACGCGGCGGCGATCATCGCGGCGGTGCTCGATGGACTGGCCGTCCAGGTGACGCTGGGCGATCGCGCCATCCCGGCGGACCGGATGCGCGACTTGACCGTCCGGAGCGCCGAGCTGCTGGTCGGCTGCGAGCTGGCGCCGCTCGACGAGCGAGCCTTGGCGGCCGGACCCAGTGAGGAGCCGCGACCTTGGGCGTCATAGCGCTCGGCGGTTGGTCAGGCAGGGCGCTGCGAACCCCCGTGACGCTCGCCCTTGCTGGGCTCGCCCTGCTCTCGGCGCTGAGCGCCGCGTGGACGATCGCCTCTCCCACGGCCGCCCTGCGGTGGGCTGCCGTGATCGCGGCCCTCGTTCTCGTCGCGCTCTCCGCCTCGATCGTGACCGAGCGGATCGGAGCCAGGCCAATCGCCGCGCTCATCGCGGTGCTCGCCGGCGCCGCGGGGCTGGTCGGCCTCTACGGGGCCGGCGCCCGCGTCGAGCCGCTCGCACAGCGGCTCGGCGGGCAGTGGAGCGCCGGGGGGCCGCTCGAGTACTCGCCCGCGCTGGCCTTGATGCAGGTCAGCGCCCTACCCGTGCTGATGGCCGCGATGGCGCGTTGCCGGCAGGGCTGGGCCGCCCTGGCGGGCGCCGGAGCCGGGGTCGCCGGCGCGGCCCTCGCGCTCGCCGGCTTGCGCGTGGAGCTGGTGCTCGGCATCGGGATCGCCGCCGCCTGCTGCCTC
>JAHEXV010000078.1 GCA_023251935.1 bacterium
CGGCGCCGGGCGATCGCGAAGAAGAGACCCGTGCAGAGCAGCGACAGGGCGATCGCGGCCAGGCGGTACGGAAGGTAGGAGCCGATGCCGAAGAGCTCGAACATCGCCTTGTAGAGCGCCATCGGCAACGCGATCAGGTAGAGGTTGGAGTGGAGGATCGCGTGCCCGAGAGAGTTCTCGGCCAGCCGCTGGGCGTAGAACAGGTCGTCCCCGACCATCACCTGGCCCCGCCCCCAATAGAGCAGCACGCCCGCGGCGACGACCATCGCCGCGGCGAGGATCACCGGCGCGATCGCCCCGACTCGCTCCCCGGTCGTAGCCTTGGGCACGGCGGAGGAGGCTATAGCCGCCCGCTGCGGGCCAGCAGCCCGCCCTTGATCCGGCGTGCAAGCCGGACGTAGTCGTCGAGGTCCGCTCGGCGAGGTAGGAGCGAGTCGCGGGCCCCCGCCCGGGTGGTCCGGAAGAAGAGCAGCGCCGAGAGCACCGAGACCAGGACGTAGGAGCCGCACGAGACGACCGCCGCCCCGGTGTCGCCGCCGTCGGGGATCACCAGCAGGTAGGCGATGACGGTTAGCGGGAAGCTGGCCAGGCCGACCAGCAACGCATGGTTCGCGGCCCCGCGGCCGGTGAATGCCGCCACCATCACCCGCGCGACTCCGAGCAACGCCACCCCGGGGACCACGATCAGGCCCAGCTCGGGAATCCGCCCGAACCCCGGCCCCCAGACGAACGGGGCGATCGCCAGCATCGGCACCACCGCGAGCGCGGTGAGCGCGCAGACGAGCACCGCGTGGCGGACGGCCGAGGCCTGAGGGCCGCTCGCCGCGTTCAGTGGGTCGCCGGTGCCGGCGGCGTCGAGACTCGCCGTCCGTGGCAGGACGACGGATGCGAGGGGCTGCGAGAGGATCCAGACCAGCGAGGTGATCGAGATCGTTACCGCGTACACGCCGGTGTCGGCGGCGCCCCAGTAGGCGCTGAGGATGAACAGGTCGGGGCGGACGTTGATGAACTGGAACAGGTCGTTTACCCAGGCCCGGATGCCGAAGCCACCCGCCTCTCGCACCCCCTGGTCGGGGCCGTGCCCGGGCGCCTGCCTGCGGGCGAATCGACGTGCCCAGGCGGCGTTGACTGCTCCACCCACTGCGAAGCCGGCGGCGAAGCCGATTACGGCGCCCGTCTTGCCGCCCACGAGCGCGCCCGCCGGGCAGATCAACAGCACGGCCGCCGGAGCCGCGACGGTGAGCAGGGCGTACTCCTCGAAGCGCTCGCAGGCGAGCGGGACCGCGGGCACGATCCACCAGACGAGGGCGAAGGGAAGGGCGCCCATCAGGCTGGCGGCCATCAGCGGGCTGAACTCGCTCATCGCCGAGTGGCGGAGCAGCAGATAGACACCGAACCCGAGCGCCGCCCCCGGGACGCCGAGGGCGATCGAGGCGCGCAGCGCGCCCCGAGCGGCGCTGCGCGGGGACCAAAGCCCCGCTCCCACCCGATAGGTGACGCTCGTCCTCATCCCCACCCCGGCGACGAAGGCGGCGATCACGACCACCTGGGTGCAGAGCGCCACCAGGCCGGCGCCGTCGGGCCCCTCGATCCGGGCGACGGCGATGCTGTTCAGGCCCAGGGCGCCGAACGAGGCGATCAGCCCCGCCGAGGCGAGCACCGCGCCGGTGCCGAAGGCCCGCGCCGGTGCCCGCGGCGCCGGCTCGGGCGGCTCCGCGACGCTCACCGGGCCGGCGGGGATCCGGGCCTGCTCCGGCGATGCCGCCACCGCGTCATCCCCGTCGCCCGGCGTGCTCGAGCCGCGCCGGCCGCCAGCTCGCGACCGGGCTCTTGATCGCGTTCCGAGCCACGGAGAGCACGAGCTTGATCGCGATGCCGCCATAGACGATCGCGCTCAGCAGCGCGCCGCGAGTGGCCGCGTAGTGCTTGTGATAGAAGCGGAACATGCCGTAGTGGAAGGCATAGTTCAGCCGCGGCGAGCGGACCGGGCCGCTCGACCCGGCCTTGACGTGGATCACGGTCACCGAGGGCTCGTACCAGGTCACCCACCCCGCCTCGGCGAAGCGGTAGCAGAGGTCGAGGTCCTCCATGTACATCCAGTAGCCCTCGTCGAAGAGCCCGACCTCGTCCAGCGCCGAGCGGCGGATCAGCATGAAGGCGCCGTTGACCGCGTCGACCGGCCCGGACTGGACCTCGGGGGCGCGATAGGCGGCCAGCACGCCCGACTCGCGTTGACGCCCGATCCCGGTGAAGTGCCCGAGCGCGCTGACGGGGGTCGGGAAGGAGCGCTTGGCGGCGTAGTCGAAGGTCCCGTTGCGAAGCACCAGACGGCAGCCCGAGATGCCCAGCTTGATCCGTTCGTCCATCAGATCGAGCATCCGATCCAGCGCGCCCGCCGTCACCCGCGTGTCGGGGTTGAGACAGAGCGCGTAGGGGGCGCCGCCGGCTCGGATCGCGATGTTGCTCGCGGCGGCGAAGCCGACGTTCCGCGGCGACACCGTCAGGCTCACCTCGGGGAACTCGCGGCGGACCATCTCCGCGGTCCCGTCTCCGGAGGCGTTGTCCACGACGCGCACCGTCATCCCGCCGCTCGCGGGATGGTCGCGGAGCGAGCGCAGACACTCCCTCAGCAATCCCTTGCTGCGGTAGGAGACGATCACCACGTCCAGTCGGGGCTGGGCCGACACCGGCGAAAGCGTACTCACCGCAAGGGACCGCCCGATGGCGATGGGTCTCGCCTACTCCGCTCGGTCGAGCGCGGGGTGGCTTCGCGTGTGCGAGGTTGTGGGGACATGACGACCAGCGCCGACCCGCCCTATCCGCCGCTCGAGCTTGCAACTCGCGTAGGCGAACTGGACAGTCCGGGCGATCCGCTTACGGCCTACGAGCAGGTCGGCGCCGAGAAGAAGAGAGCCCTGCTGGACCTGCTGCCCGGTGGGTGGTCGTTCGAGGGAAAGCGCATCCTCGACTTCGGCTGTGGCGCCGGTCGCACCTTGCGGCACTTCCTGTCGGAGGCCGAGGCCGCGGAGCTCTGGGGCGCCGACATCGATGCCGAAAGCATCGGTTGGCTCCAGGAAGCCCTCTGTCCGCCGCTCCACGCGCTGCGGTGCTCGGTCGACCCACCCCTCGATCTGGAGCCCGGCTCATTCGACCTCATCTGGGCGATCTCGGTGTTCACGCATCTGACCGACAACTCGATCCCGTGGCTTCTGGAGCTTCACCGCCTCCTCAAGCCGAAGGGCCGGTTGATCGCCACCTACATGGGCCGCTGGAACTCCGAGGCGCTCGCGGGGGAGCCATGGGACGAGGATCGGGTGGGGATGAACGTCCTGCGCCACGACCAGGGTTGGGATGCGGGCGGCCCGATGGTCCTGATGTCGGACTGGTGGGTCACGCCCACTGGGGCCGAGCGTTCGAGATCGTCGAGGTCGAGCCGTGGGTCCACAACCAGAGTTGGGCGCTGCTGCGCAAGCGGGAGGTGGAGTTGACGCCCGAGGACGTCTTGGCGCCGGACGACGACCCGCGGGAGTTCGCGGCCCTTCGCCACAACCTCCGTCAGGTCCAGCGAGAGCTCGAGGCCGCGCACCGGGTCGCGGTCGAGCTGGGGGGGCTGCGACGCACATACGAGAGCTCGTCGAGCTGGAAGGTCACCCGCCCTCTGCGGGCGGCGGGGCGGGTGGTCCGTTCGTTTCGCTCGCGGCGTTAGTGCTCCAGCACCAGCCCGAGGAAGCGCTTGGTGCGCTCCTCACCGGGGCTGTCGAGGACCTGCGCCGGGCGTCCCTCCTCGACGATCACGCCACCGTCCATGAACACGACCTTGTCTCCGACCTCGCGGGCGAAGCCCATCTCGTGGGTGACGACGATCATTGTCATCCCCTCGTCGGCGAGCTCTCGCATCACGTCCAAGACCTCCTTGACGAGCTCGGGGTCCAAAGCGCTGGTCACCTCGTCGAACAGCATCACTTTCGGGTCCATCGCCAGCGCGCGGGCGATCGCCACCCGCTGCTGCTGGCCGCCGGAGAGGCGCGCCGGATACTCGTCCATCTTGTCGGCGAGACCGACCCGGGTCAGCAGCGCCTGAGCCCTTCCCTCGGCGTCGTCCGACTTGCGACGCAGGACCATCCGCTGGGAGAGGCACACGTTGTCGATCGCGGTCATGTGGGGGAAGAGGTTGAACCGTTGGAAGACCATGCCGATCTTCGCCCGGCTGCGGACGATCTCCGATTCGCGCTGCTCGTACAGCGTGTCGTTCGCCTGCCGGTATCCCACCAGCTCCCCGTCGACCCACAGCCGTCCCCGGTCGATCTTCTCGAGGTGATTGATGCAGCGAAGGAAAGTTGACTTTCCCGATCCCGACGGGCCGATCAGGCACATGACGCTGGCCGGCGCCACCTCCAACGAGATGCCCTTCAAGACCTCCAGGCGGCCGAACCGCTTGTGGACGCCCTCGGCCTTGACCATGTACTCGCTCAACGGTGGTCCTCCGGGAGCCTCGGCGGCTGCGACGCCGACTCTACCTCGGCGTGCCGTGGCCAGAAGCCCCCCCTTATCCGCTGGATCAGGGTGGGCGCCGTCTCCCGCGCGGAGCCCCTGCCGAAATACCGTTCGAGGTAGTACTGGCCGATCGAGAGGACCGAGGTTACGGCGAGGTACCAGAGACTCGCCGTGATCAGCAGCGAGATCGTCTTGTAGTTCACCGCGTAGATCAGCTGCACCGCGTAGAGCAGGTCGGCCAAGCCGATGAAGGCGACGAGCGACGTCGTCTTCAGCATCGAGATCGTCTCGTTGCCGGTCGGCGGGATAACCACCCGCATCGCCTGGGGGAGGACGATGCGGCGCATGGTCTGAAGGCGGGTCATCCCCAGCGCCTGTGCGGCGTCCGTCTGCCCTTCGTCGACCGAGATGATGCCGGCGCGCACGATCTCGGACATGTAGGCGCCCTCGTTCAGCCCCAGCGCCAGCATGCCGGCGACGAACGGGGTGATCAGCGAGTTCGCGTCCAGGTGCACGAACGAGGGGCCGAACGGGATGCCGAGGTCCACGGTCGGATAGAGCGCGGCGAAGAAGTACCAGAACAGGATCTGCACCAGCACCGGCGTTCCGCGAAGCAGCCAGATGTAGACCCAGCTCGCGCCGCTCACAAGGGCACTCCGCGACAGCCGCATCAGCGCCAGCACGATCCCGAGTGCGATCCCGATCGCCATCGACAGCACGGTGAGCTCGAGCGTCACCACCAGCCCGTCGAGGATCCTGCTGCTGAACAGGTAGTGGCCGACGACGCCCCACTCGAAGCGGGGGTTGGTCGCCACCGAGCGAGCCAGCGCGGCGACGAGGACGGCGATGAGCGCAGCCGCGACCCAGCGCCCGGGATGGCGGACCGGAACCGCCTGGATCTCGCCAGGCGGCTCCGTCCCTGTCATCTCATCTGTCGCGCCGACCGGATCGGCCACGCCCTGGTCGTGCGGCTAGCTGGCCGGGACGTTGGTGGGGTTGATCTCCGGGTTCGTGATCGTGCACGGGCAACCCGCGGGCCCCTTCTTCACGAGCCCCCAGTACGAGAAGATCCGGTCGTAGGTGCCGTCCGCCATCACCGCCTTGAGCGCGCCCTGCACGGGCTTCGCCAGGCCGCCGTTCTTGGGCATCGCGATCCCGTAGAGCGCCGTGCCGTATTGCTTGCCGGAGAGCTTGAACTGGCCGTTCGACTGCTCGACCGCGTAGGCGGCAGGCGGCGAGTCCGCCATCCCGACGTCGGCGCGACCGCTCGACAGGGCGAGGTTGACGGCGTTCTCATCCGGGAAGACCTGGACGGTGACCCCGGGCTTGCCCGCCGCCTTGCACTTCTTGTCCTGCGCGGTCGCGTCGTCTGCCTGGGTGGTTCCGCGCTCCGCCGCGACCTTGTGGCCGCAGAGGTCCGCGAGCGACTGAACATCGGGGCCGCCGTCGGCGTTGACGAAGAAGGACGTGCCGGCGATCGCGTAGCTGACGAAGTCGACCGTCTTCTCACGCTCCTTGGTCACCGTGAAGGAGGACATCCCCAGGTCGTACTTGTTCGCGGCGAGACCCGGGATGATGCTGTCGAAGGTGACGTTCTTGACCTCGGCCTGGAGCCCCATCGCCTGCGCGAGGGCCTTGGCGAGATCGGCGTCCATCCCGATCACCGTGTGGCCATCGGAGGCGATGAACTCATTCGGCGCGTAGGTGGCGTCGGCGGCGACGCTGAGCGTGCCGCTCGACTTGACGGAGCTCGGCACCTGGTCCGCGACGGTCTTGTCGACCGGAACGTTGATGTTCGGCGTCGCGGTCAGGTTCGCGGTGGTGGTGGTGCCGCCACTGGTGCTGCTGCTCGACCCGCCGCAGCCGGCGGCGAGTCCGGCCGTAGCCATCGCCACGGCGACGGCGACGGCAAGCCTTCTCTTGGTGCCCGTAATCATGCTCGCGGGTCCTCTCCTCGGTCTGGGATGGTCGTCACGGAACATACCCCTTCGCCTCACTACACTTCCTGAAGCGATGGTCGAGGAGACCCTCAACCGGCCGTGCGGCGGGCGCTACGCGAACGTGCTCGAGGCGGTCGGGAACACCCCGATGGTCGAGCTGCCGCGGGTCTCGCCCACGCCGGGGGTCCACATCTTCGCCAAGCTCGAGGGCCGCAACCCCACCGGCTCGGTCAAGGACCGGGTCGCGAAGGCGATGATCGACGCCGCCGAGGAGGAGGGGGCGATCCGGCCGGGACAGACGATCCTCGAGCCGACCTCTGGGAACACAGGCATCTCGCTGGCGATGATCTGCCGGCGCAAGGACTATCCGCTCAAGGTGGTGATGCCCGACAACGTCACCGAGGAGCGCACCCAGCTGCTGCGGATGTACGGCGCCGAGATCGTCTACTCCGAGGGCGCCAAGGGGTCGAACGGCGCGGTCGAGCTGGCACTCGAAATGGCCGAAGGCGATGCCTCCTACTACATGCCCTACCAATACGGGAACGAGGCCAACCCGCGCGCCCACTACGACGGCACGGCGCCGGAGATCCTCGAGGAGCTCGACCAGGTGGCCGTCTTCGTCGGCGGCCTCGGCACCGGTGGCACCCTGATGGGGGTGGGGCGGCGGCTCAAGGAGCACGACTCGCGAACGAAGATCGTCGCCGCCGAGCCGATGCAGGGTGAGCTGGTGCAGGGGCTGCGCTCGCTCGACGACGGCTTCATCCCGCCGATCATCGATCTCGACGTGCTGGACCGGAAGATCATGGTCTCCAACCGCGACGCGATCCTCTGGACCCAGCGGCTGCTCCACGACGAGGGCCTGTTTGCCGGGGTGTCGACCGGGGCGATCGCGGCGATCGCGGTTCGGATCGCCGCCGAGCTCGAGGAGGGAAACGTCGTCTTCATCGCCCCCGACGACGGCTGGAAGTACCTCTCCTCGGGCGTCTACACGAAGCCGATCGAGGAGCTCGAGGGGATCGAGTCCACCGTCTGGTGGTAAGGCGTTGACGGGGCGCGGCTGGCGTCGCTGGTTGCCACCGGCGCTCGCCGGCGGGGACGAGGCTCCGCCCCGGCGTTTGGCCTTCCTGCACCTGCCGCGGACCGGGGGCACGGCGGTTCAGCATCGTCTGGAGTCGCTCGTCGGCGAAGAGGACGTGGTCAGGATCGAGCTGCCGCCCGACTTCCTGGAGCGGCTCGCCGATCTGAGGTCGAGGCGGGTCGTGCTCGGGCACTTCTTCTATCCCGTCGTCAGGCTGTTCGGGGAGGCCGATGTCGCGACCGTGGTCCGGGAGCCCGTGGATCGGTCGATCTCCACCTGGGAGTACCTGCAGTGGCGAACGACCCACCCCGATCACGAGCTGCTCGTCTCGCGGAAGATCACGCGCCTCGAGGAGTTCCTCGAGGACCCGGACCTGGTCGTTCACGTTCGCGACAACCAGACCCGGCTCTTGGGCGCTGAGTACGACGTCGAGGCGATCGTGGCCTCGCTGGAGGCCGGCGAGATCGACCTCGCCGAGGCCCGCCGCCGGGCCGCCGAGGGCGAGGATGCGCCGGCGGACGCGGCGATGCTCGATCGGGCCAAGCGCCGACTCGAGCGGATGTCGGTGGTCGGGGTCACCGAGGATCTGACGGACTTCGTTCGCGGCCTCGAGCGCGTCCTGGACCTGCCGGCGGGGCCCGCGCCG
>JAHEXV010000036.1:0-25000 GCA_023251935.1 bacterium
CACCTCGTCGGTTATCCGCACCAGCTCCCGCCTCTCCGCGGTTTCGAACGTCTTGTACACCGTGTGTGACTGCATCCGCGCCGCACGCTAGCGGGAGTCGCGCGCTCGCGGCTCCGCGGAGCCGCACCGCGTCGTCCGTCGCCCCCAAAAGCCCAAACGCAGCGTGGGCGTGGGCGAAGGGGTCCAGCTACCGTCGCGAAGTACCCACATCGCGCTCTTGTGGGTACTTCGCGAGGGGTCCCGGAAGGGATTTGGGCTCGCCTGGGTCCCTATCCTGCCGCCGGCTGCGGCCTAGCCCGCCGCCTACTCGGGCGGCCCGGCTGCGCCGAAGCGACTCGTCTCGCCCTCCGGGATCTGGCCGTCGCGCCCCACGTAGCCGTCCTTGGCCCCGACGACCAGGTAGACGGCGTCCTCGTCGCCGACGTTGCGGATCTTCCGCACGGTCGCCGGGTCGACGCGGGCGGCGCTGCCGGGCTCGAGCGGATGGGGCTCGCCGTCGTCGAACTCGATCTCGATCCGGCCGCGGTGCAGGAAGTAGAGCTCCTCCTGCTCGTCGTGGTAATGGCGGCCGGTCTCGTATCCGGGCGGCAGCACGATCGCGTTGGCCCCGAAGGCCGTCACCCCGAGCGAGCGCCGGATCTTCCGGAAGCCGTAGGGGTCGCTCATCTGGTCGATGTGGCCGAGCGCGTAGCCCTCGCCCTCGACGATGCCCTCGCTCACGACACCCGATCCTAGTCGTTCGCGCCAGAGACGAAGTGCCGGTAGATGCGGAGGTGCCTGCCGCCACGACGGAGCCCGAACCCGCCGACACCGGACGAATCCGAGCAAGCTCGGATCACCGGTCGCCTTCGGCTCTCTGGGAGGATGTCGGCGGAGGCATTTATGCTGAGCCAGATGGCCGAGCCACCCGACATCTTCGGCAAGCAATACATCCTCACCGCCGGGCCGACGCCGCTGCCGCCCAGCGTTTCGGCGGTGATGGCAGAGCCGATCCTCTACCACCGCGCTCCGGCGTTCGTGGAGATCTACTCGCGGGTCCTTGCCCGGCTGCCGCTCGTCTTCCAGACCACCAACGACGTGCTCTGTTTCGCGGCGACCGGGACCGGGGCGATGGAGTCGGCGGCCGCGAACCTGATCGCCCCGGGCGAGCCCGCGGTGATCGCTTCCTGCGGCAAGTTCGGCGAGCGCTGGGCGGAGCTCTGCGACGCCTATGGCGCCGATACCCACCGGGTCGACTTCGAGTGGGGCGAGAAGGTGGAGCCGGCGGCCCTCGACGAAGCCCTCGCCGCCCTCGATCGCCCGCCCCGCGCGGTGTTCGCGACCCAGTCCGAGACCTCGACCGGGGTCGTCAACGACATCCGGGCGCTGAACGAGGTGGTCACCGGACGGGGGTCGGTGCTCTGCGTCGACGCGGTGTCCGGGCTGGGCGCCGTGGACCTGCCCCAGGACGAGTGGGGCGTCGACGTGGTGGTCGCCGGGTCGCAGAAGTCGTTGATGTGCCCGCCAGGGCTGGCGTTCGCTTCGGTCTCCGAGCGGGCGATGGCGCTCGCGGCCGAGCGCGCTCGAGGTCGCTACTACCTGGATTGGGGGCGCGCCGCCGCCGGCCAGAAGGAGGAGCCGCCGAACTCCGCGTTCACGCCGGCCGTGACCCTGTTCCGGGCCCTCGACGTGGCCCTCGACCTGCTCTTGGCCGAGGGCCTCGAGCGCGCGTTCGAGCGCCACGCGCTGCTCGCTCGCGCGGCGCGGGCCGGGGTCGACGCGCTGGGGCTCGAGCGCTTCGGCCCCGAGGACGAGAGCGCCAACGTGGTCACCGTGGCCAGGCTGCCCGACGACGTCGACGGCGCCAAGGTGCCGAAGCTGATGCGCGACAGCTACGGGGTGACGATCGCCGGCGGCCAGGGGCACCTGAAGGGAAAGATCGCCCGGATCGCCCACTGCGGTTACTACGGCGCGTTCGACGTCGTGATCGCCCTGACGGCCCTGGAGATGGCGCTTCGGGACCTCGGGCACGAGGCCGAGGCCGGGTCGGGGGTCGCGGCAGCTCAGCGCGTGTTCGCCGAGGCGGGCGCCGCCCCGACGCCGGTCGGCTAAGTGGTAGTGGGCGAAGCGAAGCCGAAGGTCCTGGTCAAGGAGAAGATCGCCGACTCCGGCGTCGAGTTGCTGCGCGCCGAGTTCGACGTCGAGCTCGGGCTCGAGATGTCCGACGACGAGTTGCGCGACCGGATCGGCGAGTTCGACGGGATCGTGATCCGCTCGGCGACCAAGTTGAGCGAGGATCTGATCGAGCGCGGCTCGCGGCTAAAGGTGATCGGCCGGGCGGGGACGGGGGTCGACAACGTCGACGTGGAGGCGGCGACCAAGCGTGGGGTGGTGGTGGTCAACGCGCCCGAGTCCAACTCGGTGGCGGCCGCCGAGCACACGCTGGCGCTCGCCCTGGCGCTGTGCCGCAACGTGCCGCAGGCGCAGGCGTCGCTGCTCGGCGGTGAGTGGGCCCGCTCGCGATTCGCCGGCAACGAGCTCTACGGCAAGACACTGGGGGTGATCGGCTTCGGGCGGATCGGCCAGTTGGTCGCCAAGCGCGCCCAGTCGTTCGAGATGCAGGTGATCGCCTACGACAAGTTCGTGGCGGCCGAGCGCTTCCGGGAGCTCGGGGTCGAGCACGCCGAGACCACCGACCAGCTCTACTCGCAGGCCGACATCATCACGATCCACCTGCCGAAGACGCCGGACACGATCAACTGGATCGACGCTGAGGCGATCGCGCAGATGAAGGACGGGGTGCGGATCGTCAACTGCGCCCGCGGCGAGCTGGTCGACCTGGAGGCGCTCGAGCAAGGGCTCGACTCGGGCCAGGTTGGCGGGGCGGCGCTCGACGTGTTCCCGGAGGAGCCGTTCATCGACCACCCGCTATTCGAGCGAGGGAACGTGGTCGTCACCCCGCACCTCGGGGCCTCGACCGCGGAGGCGCAGGACCGGGCCGGGACGATCACCGCCGATCAGGTGCGGCGCGCGCTCTCGGGGGACGTGGTCACCAACGCGGTCAACATCGCCGCGGTGCGGCCCGAGGCCATGGAGGCGCTGGCGCCGTTCGTGCCCCTGTCGGAGAAGCTGGGCCGGTTGGCGCAGGGCCTCGGCAACGGGTCGGTCGACCGGGTCGTAGCCGAGTTCCGGGGTCGGATCGCGGAACACGACACCCGCCTGCTCGGGATCGCGGTCCTGGTGGGGATCCTCTCCGGGCACACCGAGGAGCAGATCAACCTCGTCAACGCACCGGCGCTCGCTGAGGAGCGGGGGATCGAGCTGACCGAACTCAAGGACGCGGCGTCGGATGAGTTCACCGAGCTGGTCACGGTGCGGCTCGAGTCGGGTGACGGCTCGGTGGAGGTCGCCGGCACCGCGGTCGGCCCGCGCAACCTCCCTCATCTGGTCAGGGTCTGGGGCGAGAGCTTCTATATGCCGTTCGCCGAGCACATCGTGGTCTTCCGCTACAAGGACCAGCCGGGGATGATCGGCCGGATCGGGACGATCTTCGGCGAGCACGGGGTGAACATCGCCTCGGCCGCGGTCGGCGCCGAGGCGTCCGGCGGCCAGGCGGTCCTGGCGCTGACAACCGACGCCCCGGTTCCCCAGGGAGTGCTGGAGGAGATCCTCGAGCTCGACGGCTTTGACACCGGCCGGGCCGTCGACCTATAGGGTCGGGCGATGCGCGCGGTGGTGATATCCCGCCACGGACCGCCGGAGGTCCTCGAGGTGCAGGAGCGGCCTGATCCCGCGGTCGGGGCCGGCGAGATCAGGATCGCCGTCAAGGCGAGCGGGATCAACTTCGCCGACACGCTGGCGCGGATCGGGCTCTACCCCGATGCGCCCAAGCCCCCATGCGTGGTCGGCTACGAGGTGGCGGGTGAGGTCGAATCGGTGGGGGAGGGGGTGGAATCCCCCAAGGTCGGCGACCGCGTGATAGCCGGGACCCGCTTCAACGGCCAGGCGGAGCTGGTGACGGTCCCGGCCGGAGACGCGTTCTCACTGCCGAAGAAGCTCTCGTTCGAGGAAGGCGCGGCGTTCCCGATCAACTACGCCACCGCCTTTGCCGCGCTGGTGATCATGGGCGGCCTCAAGGGAGGCGAGCGGGTCCTGATCCACGCCGCGGCCGGCGGCGTCGGCATTTCCGCGACCCAGGTCGCTAGGGGAATCGGGGCGGAGATCTTCGGCACCTCGTCTGCCTCAAAGCACGATGCGATTCGCGAGCAGGGGGTCGAGCACGCGATCGACTACCGCAATCAGGACTTCGCCGCAGAGGTGATGCGGATCACGGATGGCGAGGGCGTCGACGTGATCATGGACGCGCTCGGCCCGACCTCGTTCCGCAAGGACTACCGGCTGCTTCGCCAGGGTGGGCGCCTGATCATGTACGGGCTGTCCGAGGTCCAGACGGGGACCGGCAAGCGCGACATCGGTGCGGCGCTCCGCAGCCTGGCGCGGATGCCCCTGGCGACGATGCCGTGGTGGAAGAGCCTCTCGATCATGAACGAGAACAAGGGCGTCTTCGGGCTCAACATGCTCCATTGGTGGGACCGCGAGGGCAACTTCCAGCGGGTCACGGAGCCCCTGCTCAAAGGCCTCGCCAACGGCGACCTGAAGCCCGTTGTCGCCGAGGCCTTTCCCTTCGACCGCGCGCCCGACGCGCACCGCATGATCGAGGAGCGCCGCAACGTCGGCAAGGTCGTTCTGGTCCCGTAATCCGGCAACCGCGCCCCCGGTTACCCTGCTCTCGTGCTCACCCCGAGTCTCGTCGCCAGCATCGGGAGCGTCTACGACCGGGCGATCGTCGACACCGGCCGACAGCCGGAGTTCCTCTTCTTCGTCGCCTTCCTGGTCACCTTCGGGTTCATTCGCACCAGCGCCCACCTGATCCGGGCCCAGGTCCGCTGGTGGCCCGGGAACGTCAACGTGGGCGGGACCCACATCCACCATCTGGTCTGGGGGATCGTGCTGCTGATGGTCACCGGCTACGTCGGGGTGACGATCGCGCCGCCCTCGCCCTGGCACGAGATCATCGCGATCCTGTTCGGGGTCGGGACCGGCCTGGCCCTCGACGAGTTCGCGCTCTGGCTCGACCTCCAGGACGTCTACTGGAGCGATCAGGGCCGCAAGTCGATCGACGCGGTGATCGTCGCCGCCACGATCACCGGGATGGTGCTGGTCGGCTACACCGCGTGGATTGACGTCGCGACCGAGGTCGAGGACGCCGTGTTCGCGATCGTCGGAGCGTTCGGGGTGGTGGGGATCCTGGTCGCGCTGGTCAACCTGGCGAAGGAGAAGTTCGGCATCGCCCTGGTCGGGCTGTTCGTGCCGCCGGTCGGCCTGGTCGGCGCGCTGCGGCTGGGCAGGCCGAACTCGTTGTGGGCGCGCCTGTTCTACCGCGAGAACCAGCGGGCGAGGGCGAAGGCCCGGTTCGAGGGCAAGCGGGCGTCGGATCAGCCCGCCGAGCCGCGGCCCGCCGCGGGTCAGTCGGCCGCCGGCCCCGGCTGAGCGACCACTCCGGCCCCGCCCGGGCTCTCCTGCGGCGCCTCGGTGTCCCCGCCGGTCTCCCGCCGCCAGCGCAGTCCCTCGTCGATCAACACCCCGATCGTCGCGGCGGTCGGAATTGCCAACAAGGCGCCGAGGATGCCGGCGAGCTCGCCGCCGACCAGGATCGCGATGATCGCCACCGCCGGATGGACCCGGACCGCGTTCTTGTAGAGGAGCGGCTGGATGACCCGGTCCTGAACCTGCTGGTAGACGAGGAACAGGACCAGCCAGATGATTAGCGCGCCGGGGAAGTTGTGGAAGGCGGCCACGATGGCGACGAAGAAGCCGCCGACCGTGAAGCCGATCAGCGGGACCAGGTCGAGGAAGCCGACGATCACGCCCATCGTCACCGCCAGGTCGACGCCGAGCAGCTCGAGCGCCAGCCAGGTGAAGACGCCGGCGGCGATCGCGAGCAGGAGGTTGACGGAGACGTAGGACTTGACGACGCCGGCGATCCGCGTCCCGATGCGGCGCCACCGCGTCGCCGTCTCGGGCTGCATCCGGCTTAGCAGGCGCTCGCCCTGCTGGCGGCCGTCGAGCAGCAGGAAGAAGGTCAGAGCGAGGATCGTGATCGCGGCCAGGAGGTGCTCGAGGAGGCCTACGGTGACGCTCTGGATGTCGGTTGCCGCGCCGCCCAGCTTCGAGGGGATCGTCGACGCCTGCTGGTTGAGGGTCCGCGTCAGGTCGTACTTGTGGTTCAGGTCCTGGAACTGCTGGTTCTGGTTCGCCCACCGCCTGAAGTCGTCGACGTAGCCCGGGACCTTCGACCCCAAGCGCTCGAACTCCCGGATGATCGGCGGGACCACCTGGAGGATCAGGAAGACGAAGAAGGCCAGCAACAGCACGTAGACGGCCAGGATCGCGAGCCAGCGCGGGAACAGCGTGTGCCCCCGCAGGCGGAGGCTCTCGACCCGGTCGACCGCCGGGTTCATGGCCAAGGCCAGGAAGAGGGCGGCGAACACCCACCTGATCTCGGTCCGAACGTGGAGCACGATGATCGCCAACAGCAGCGAGGCGGCGATCACCGCCAGCGAGATCGCGGCGACCTTGACTACGGCGCGGGCCTGGATGCGGGCGGCGTCCACACGAGACTCCTGCTGGTCAGGTTCCGCGCGTGCGCTAAAGTCCCTTCACTCGGTGACTTCCCGCCTCGACAGCCTGGCGCTTCTCCTTCTCCTCCCCCCGCGGGGGGAGTAGCGCTGGGCGGCGCGAGAGCCGCAACTACAAGGTCATCTGAGGTTCGACGAGAAGGAGAAAGGCCATGAGCGGCCGCGGATCGGTACCGGACCGAAGTAGGGTCCACATCTTCGACACCACGCTGAGGGACGGCGAGCAGTCGCCGGGCATCTCGCTGAACGCCCAGGAGAAGGTGGAGATCGCGCAGCAGCTCGAGCGGCTCGGGGTCGACGTGATCGAGGCCGGCTTCCCGATCACCTCGCCCGGGGACGCCGAGTCGGTGCGGGCGATCGCCCGCGCTGTCGAGGGCCCGGTGATCTGCGGCCTGGCCCGCACCCACAAGGCCGACATCGATGCGGCGTGGGCGGCAATCAAGGAGTCGGCGCGCCCGCGCATCCACACCTTCATCTCGACCTCCGACATCCACATCGAGCACCAGCTCCAGACGACCCGCGACGACGTCAAGGGGCAGGCGCGGGCGGCGGTTGCGCTGGCCAAGTCCTACTGCGACGACGTCGAGTTCTCGCCGATGGACGCGACTCGGGCGGACCCCGAGTTCACGGCCGAGGTCTGCGCGATCGCGGTCGCCGAGGGCGCGACTGTGGTCAACATCCCCGACACGGTCGGCTACACGACCCCCGAGGAGTATCGCCGCTACTTCGAGCGCCTCTTCGAGCTGGTGCCCGAGCTTCGAGGGGTGCACACCTCGGTTCACTGTCACGACGACCTCGGGTTGGCGGTGGCCAACTCGTATGCCGGGGTGCTGGCCGGCGCCCGCCAGGTGGAGTGCGCCGTGAACGGAATCGGTGAGCGGGCCGGCAACTGCTCGCTGGAGGAGATCGTGATGCTGCTGCGGACCCGCACCGATGTCCACGGGCTCGATACCGGCCTCGACACCCGCGAGCTGGCGCGAACCAGCCGCATGGTCTCGCGCTTCACCGGCTACGTGGTGCAGCCGAACAAGGCGGTCGTGGGCCGCAACGCGTTCGCCCACGAGTCCGGCATCCACCAGGACGGCGTGCTCAAGGAGAGGACCACCTACGAGATCATGGACGCGCGGGACGTCGGGCTGGACTCGAACTCGATCGTGCTCGGCAAGCACTCCGGGCGCCACGCGCTGCGGGACGCGCTCGAGCAGCTCGGCTTCAAGGTCGAGGGCAACGCCCTCAACCAGGCGTTCGCGCGGTTCAAGGAGATCGCCGACAAGAAGAAGCAGATCACCGCGCTCGACCTCGAGGCGATCGTCTCGGAGGAGATGCGCGAGTCCGCCGAGCGCTATGCGCTGGAGTCGTTCGAGGTCGAGGCGGGCTCACACCGCGCTCCCCGGGCCAGAGTCGCCCTGCGGGTCCCGTCCGGCGAGGAGGTCGTCGCCGAGGCCAGCGGGGACGGCCCCGTGGACGCGATCTTCGTCGCCATCCGCGAGGCGACCGGGACCGACTCGGAGCTCCGCTCCTACAGCGTCGCCGCGGTCACCGCGGGCGAGGACGCGCTCGGCGAGGTGACCGTGACGCTCCGCGCCCACGGGCGACTCGCCAGCGGCCAGGGCGTCGCCACCGACATCCTCGAGGCGTCGGCCCGCGCCTATGTGCGGGCGCTGTCGAACGCGCTCGAGGGGGCCGCGGTGCGCGAGGCCGAGGAGGTTGCCGCGGAGGCGGCGTCGGAGCCGGCCACGCCCGGGCCGTGAGCGCCCGCCGGCGTGGCCCTCGCGGCCCCAGCGAGTAGGCTGGCGGCCGTGCCAGGCTCGCTCGACGGACGAAAGGCGGCGGTCACCGGCGCCTCCTCGGGAATCGGCGAGGCGACGGCGGTGGCGCTGGCCCGCGAGGGCGCCGCGGTGGCGCTCGGCGCTCGGCGCCGTGACCGCATCGAAGCGCTCGCCGAGCGGATCTCGGAGGACGGCGGGACGGCGCAGGCCTTCGAGGTTGACATCGCCGAGGAGTCGGCCGCCCGCTCGTTCGTGGAGGACGCCGCCGCCCAGATGGGAGGACTCGACGTTCTGGTCAACAACGCCGGGGTGATGCTGCTTGGGCCGATCGAGGGAGCCGACACGCAGGAGTGGCGGCGGATGATCGACGTCAACATGCTCGGGCTGCTCCACTGCACCCACGCCGCGCTGCCGATCATGCGGGCGGGCGGGGGAGGGCAGGTGGTCAACGTCGCCTCGACCGCCGGACGGATCGCCAGCTTCGGCGCCGGCGTCTACAACATGACCAAGTTCGGGGTGGTCGCGCTGTCGGAGTCGCTGCGCCAGGAGGCCGTGATCTCCAAGTCGGGGGTCCGCGTGACCTGCGTCGAGCCCGGCTTCGTCGAGACGGAGCTCCAGGGCCACAACGAGAACCCGCTGGTGGTCGAGAACATCGAGGCCATGCGGGAGCAGATCGGCGAGGCGCTGAGCGCGGACGACATCGCCGACGCGATCGCCTTTGCGGTTGGCCAGCCGGATCGCGTCGCGATCAACGAGCTGCTGATCCGGCCCAAGGGCCAGCTTCGCTAGACAAGCGTACGTGATAACGTACGCAGCAATGGCGACTGCGGCGGCCACGGCCGAGCACAACGGAGCGGAGGGGTCGGCGGCGGCCCTGGGGGCGCGAGTCCGGGCTCTGCGGGAGGGCATGGGCCTGTCGCTTCGAGATCTGGCGGAGCGCAGCGGGGTCTCGGCGCCGATGCTCTCGCAGGTCGAGCGAGGGGAGACCAGCCCGACGATCTCGGCGGCGACGAAGATCGCGGCGGGGCTCGAGCTGACCCTGTCGCAGCTGCTGCGCCTGGATGAGGGCGAGCACGCGACGGTGGTCCGCCGCGGCCGGGGCCGCCGGCGCCGCCGCGGAGGCCATGCGGTTGAGGAGCTGACGCCGCCGCTGCCCGGGCAGCGCGCCGATGTCTCCCGCCACCGGCTCGAGCCCGGCGCCGCCACGGGCCGCGTCGGGGACCCGCCGATCCACGAGCCGGGGAGCCGCGAGACGGCGGTGGTGATCACCGGGGAGGCGACCCTGCTGATCGGGGGCGAACGGCACGATCTGCGCGCTGGCGACAGCGTCACCTTCGACGCCGACCTGACGCATCACTTCTCAAACGATGGAGACGAGCCGGCCGAGCTGCTCGCGGTGGTCAGCGCCGGCTTGAGGAGAAGCTGATCGGAATGCCGAAGACGATGTTCGACAAGATCTGGGAGGCCCACGAGGTGGCCGGGGGACTGATCTACGTTGACCTCCACCTGGTCCACGAGGTCACCTCGCCGCAGGCGTTCGACGGTCTGCGACTCGAGGGGCGGAAGGTCCGCCGGCCCGACAAGACCGTCGCCACGGCCGACCACAACGTGCCCACCGACGGCACCTCGGCGGCGCGCCTGATCGCCGACGAGCTGTCGCGGATCCAGGTCCAGACGCTGGAGCGCAACTGCGCCGAGTTCGGTGTCCCGATCTACTCGCTGGGCTCCGACCGCCAGGGCATCGTCCACGTGATCGGGCCGGAGCTCGGGCTCTCCCAGCCCGGGCTGGTGATCGTCTGCGGCGACAGCCATACCTCCACCCACGGCGCCTTCGGCGCGCTCGCGGTCGGGATCGGCACCTCGGAGGTCGAGCACGTGCTCGCCACCCAGTGCCTGGTGCAGAGGCGACCGCGGACGATGCGGATCGAATACTCGGGCGAGTTGGGCCCCGGCGTCACCGCCAAGGACCTGATCCTGGCGACGATTGGGCGGCTGGGGGTCGGCGGGATGGTCGGGCACGCGGTCGAATACGCGGGCGAGACGATCCGCGGCCTCTCGATGGAGAACCGGATGACGGTCTGCAACATGACGATCGAGGGGGGCGGGCGCGCGGGCATGGTCGCTCCGGACGAGACCACGTTCGAGTGGATCGAGGGGCGGCCGGGCGCCCCCGAGGACCTCGACGCGGCGGCGGCCGAATGGCGGCTGCTGCCGACCGACGACGACGCCCGGTTCGATGCCGAGGTCGAGATCGACGCATCGGCGATCTCGCCGATGGTGACCTGGGGCACGACGCCCGGGATGGTCTCCCAGGTCACCGGGAGGGTCCCGGATCCGGCCGAGTGGGGCGAGGGCCCCGCGGACCGCGAGACGGCCGAGCGCGCGCTCGCCTACATGGCCCTCGACCCCGGGACGCCGCTGCGAGAGATCGCCGTGGACCGCGTGTTCATCGGCTCCTGCACCAACTCGCGAATCCAGGATCTGCGCGAGGCCGCGACGATCGTCGCCGGACGGCGCGTCGCCGAGTCGGTCCGCGCGATGGTCGTCCCGGGCTCACAGCAGGTCAAGTCGCAGGCCGAGGTCGAGGGGCTCGACGAGGTCTTCAGGTCGGCGGGGTTCGAGTGGCGCACCGCGGGCTGCTCGATGTGCCTGGGCATGAATCCCGACATCCTCGCCGAGGGCGAGCGTTGCGCGTCGACCTCGAACCGCAACTTCGAGGGCCGCCAGGGCAAGGGTGGGCGCACCCACCTGGTGAGCCCGAAGATGGCCGCGGCCGCCGCGATCGAGGGTCACTTCGTCGACATCCGGGAGTGGCCGTGAATAACTCCGCCGACATCCTCCGGAACCACTCCGCCGGAAGCCTCGGCTTCGCCTCCGTTTCCGGCGGGTTGCAACGCCACCGGGACGGCAGGACCAGCCGCCTGACCCGGGACTTCGTCCCTAGTTCCAACGGGGGGCGCTGTGCGACCCCTTGACGTGATTGAGGGGAAGGTGTCGGTGCTCGACCGGGCCGACGTGGATACCGACCAGATCATCCCCAAGCAGTTCCTGAAGCGGGTCGAGCGGTCCGGCTTCGGCGAGTTCCTGTTTCACGACTGGATCGAGGCGGGCGAGATCGAGCTCGCCCCGAACCCGATCCTGATCGCCGGTCGCAATTTCGGCTGTGGGTCGTCTCGCGAGCACGCGCCGTGGGCGCTTCAGGACTTCGGGTTCGAGGCGATAGTGGCGCCCTCGTTCGCGGACATCTTCTACGTCAACTGCACCAAGGTCGGCCTGCTGCCGGTGATCCTCGACGAGCAGCGCTGCCGGGCGATCGCCGAGGCCGGCGAGGCGAGGATCGACGTCGACGACCAGACCGTCACCTTCGCCGGCGGCGTGGTCGAGTTCGAGATCGACGAGGACGTCAAGCATCGTCTCCTGCACGGCCTCGACGAGATCGGCCTGACGCTCGGCGACGAGAAGGCGATCGCCGCCTTCGAGGCCGCGGGTGGGGGCGACCGGGGGCCGGTGACCACCTCGCTGTGACCGCCTCGCCACCACGCGACTGGGACGCCGCCACCTACCACCGGGTCGCCGACCCGCAGGAGGAATGGGCGCGCGAGGTGATCGACCGGCTCGAGCTGAAGGGCGACGAGACGGTGCTCGACGCGGGCTGCGGGAGCGGGCGGGTGACCCGCCTCCTGGTCGAGCGCCTGCCCCGGGGCCGCGTGATCGGCGTCGACGCCTCGCCGTCGATGATCGCCAAGGCGCGGGAGTCGCTCGGCGACCAGGTCGAGCTGATCGTCTCGGACCTGCTCGAGCTCGAGCCGCCCGAGCCGGTCGACGCCGTCTTCTCCAGCGCGACCTTCCACTGGATCCTGGACCACCGGCGCCTGTTCGAGCGCCTCCACGCGGCGCTTCGCGCTGGCGGGCGAGTCGAGGCGCAGTGCGGCGGGATCGGCAACGTCGAGGAGTTCCTGAACTCGATCGAGAGCGTCAACGGCGATGAGCGCTTCGCCCCATACCTGCGCGGCATCTCGAGCGTCTGGAACTTCGCCTCTCCCGGCGACACGGAGATGCGGCTGCTGAACACGGGCTTCGACCGGGTCCGCTGCTGGCTGGAGGACCGCCCCGTGCAGCCGCGCGATCCCCGGGGCTATCTGGAGGCCGTTTGCCTGGGGCCCCATCTCGACCGGCTGCCCGAGGGGCTGCGCGCCGCATACATGGACGCCGCGCTCGAGGTGATCCCGCGCCCCCTGGCGCTCGATTACGTGCGGCTGAATATTTCCGCGAGTCGACCATGACCGCGAAGCGGATCGCGCTGCTGCCCGGCGACGGGATCGGCCCGGAGATCGCCGCCGCCGCTCGGCGGCTGCTCGAGCGGCTCGGCGATTTCGAGTTCTCCGAGCACCTGGTGGGTGGCGGGTCGATCGACGCGCACGGGACGGCGCTCACCGACGACGTCCTCGATGCATGCCGCGGCGCCGACGCGGTGCTGCTGGGCGCCGTCGGCGGCCCGAGATGGGAGACCACCGACCCGAACGCGCCGCGACCCGAGCAGGGGCTGCTCGGGCTGCGAAAGGGCCTCGGCCTGTACGCGAACCTGCGGCCCGTGCGTCCCAGCCCCGCTCTGGTCGACTCGAGCCCGCTGCGCCCGGAGCGGATCAAGGGCACCGATCTGCTCGTCGTGCGGGAGCTCACCGGGGGCATCTACTTCGGCGACAGCGGGCGCGAGGGCGACAGCGCCCACGACACCTGCGAGTACTCGGGCGGCGAGATCGAGCGGATCGCGCGGGTCGCCTTCGAGGCCGCCGAGCGACGCGCGGCCGATCAGGGGCGAAGCCCTCGCGTCACCTCGGTGGACAAGGCGAACGTGCTCGAGACCTCGCGCCTGTGGCGGGAGACCGTCGAGCGGGTCGCCGGCGATCACCCGGCGGTCGAGCTGGACCACATGCTGGTCGACAACGCGGCGATGCAGCTGGTCTCCGACCCCACTCGGTTCGACGTCCTGTTGACCGAGAACATGTTCGGCGACATCCTCAGCGACGAGTCGGCGATGCTCACCGGGTCGTTGGGGATGCTCCCCTCGGCGAGCCTCGGGGCGAGCACCCCGGGCCTGTTCGAGCCGGTCCACGGATCCGCGCCCGACATCGCCGGCCAGGGTGTGGCCAACCCGCTCGCCACCTTCCTGTCGGCGGCGATGATGCTCCGCCACGGCCTCGACCGGGCGGAGCAGGCCACCGCGATCGAGGTCGCGGTCGACTCGGCTCTGGAGCGTGGCCTCCGCACCCCCGACCTGGTCGGTGGAGCGCCCCCGGCCGTCGACACGCCGGCGGCGCCGGGGCCGAACGAGGTCGGGACCGAGGCGATGACCGACGCGGTGATCGAGGCCCTGGCCGCCTGAGAGCCGCTTGGCGCAGGCGGGGTATTCCGGCATACTTCCCCGCACCCATCGAGCACAGTCGGCGGGTCGCCCGCGAGGGCCGCCCACCGTTGGAGGAAGCCGTGGAGAAATCGGAGTGGATCTGGATGAACGGCGAGCTCGTCCGCTGGGACGACGCCAAGGTCCACGTGCTCACTCACGGGCTCCACTACGGCACGGGGGTGTTCGAGGGCATCCGGGCGTACGAGACCGAGCACGGTCCGGCGGTCTTCCGCCATCGCGACCACCTCGACCGGCTGCAGAAGTCCGCCGACCTGTACTACCTGGAGCTCCCCTACTCGCTCGACGAGCTTCGCCAGGCGACCCACGAGCTGATCCGCCGCAACGCCCTGGCCAGCTGCTACATCCGGCCGATCGCCTTCCGCGGCTATGGCGAGATGGGCCTCTATGCGCCGAGTGCCCCGGTGGACGTGATCATCGCGGTCTGGCCATGGGGCGCGTATCTGGGCGAGGACGGAAAGCGCAACGGCATCCGCGCCAAGGTCTCCTCATGGCGGCGGATCTCCCCCGACAGCCTGATCCCCCACGCGAAGGCGTCGGGCCAGTACCTGAACTCGATCCTCGCCAAGACCGAGGCCGCCAACGCCGGCTACGACGAGGCGATCCTGCTCGACGCCGATGGCGTCGTCTGCGAGGGATCGGGCGAGAACGTCTTCGTGGTCAGGGACGGCGACCTGGTGACCCCCGGCCACACGGCCTCGATCCTCGACGGGATCAGCCGCAAGTCGGTGATTCAGATCGCCGAGGACCTCGGCTACACGGTGGTCGAGCGGGACATCTCCCGCTCCGAGCTCTACGTGGCCGAGGAGGCGTTCCTGGTCGGCACGGCCGCCGAGCTGGTGCCGATCCGCCAGATCGACGACCACGACATCGCCGCGCCGGGCGAGATGACCAGCGTCCTGGCGGCCAAGTACGAGGACGCCCTGCACGGGCGGGCCCAGGAATACCTCGAGTGGCTCGACATCGTCGAGCAACCGAGTAGAGTCACCTCTTGATCGTGCACGTTCTGTTCGAGGTCATCGGGCGAATTAGCGGCGCCGCAACCGCCTAGCGGTTCGCGGCCGCGCGGCGACGCCGCGCAACACTCGGCCTCACGGCCCTCGCCCGCCCCTTCGAGACAGAAAGGCATCGACTTGACACAGGTGAAGCTTTACGACACGACCTTGCGCGACGGCATGCAGGGTCAGGGCATGTCGCTATCCGCGGCCGAGAAGGCCCGCGTTGTCCAGGCGCTCGACCGGCTCGGGGTCGCCTTCGTCGAGGCCGGCTTCCCGAGCTCCAACCCGAAGGAGGCGGAGCTCTTCCGCCTCCTGGCCGGGACCGAGCTCGAGACCGCCGAGGTATGCGCCTTCGGGATGACTCGGCGGCGCGGCGTCGCCGCCGAGGACGATGAGGCGCTCAGGGAGTTGGCGGCCTGCTTCGCGCCCGTTTGCACCCTGGTCGGGAAGACTTGGTCGCTTCACCTCGACAAGGTGACCAAGGTGACGAGCGAGGAGAACCTGGGGATGATCACGGACTCGATCTGCTTCCTGCGCGCGCGCGGCAAGCGGGTGGTCTACGACGCCGAGCACTTCTTCGACGCCTGGCGCGACGATCGGGTCTACGCCCTCGACTGCCTGCGGGCCGCCGTGGCGGCCGGAGCCGAGAACGTCACCCTCTGCGACACCAACGGCTCGAGCCTGCCGCCGCAGGTCGCGGAGGCGACCGCCGCCGTGGTCGACGCCCTCGGCGACCGAGTCGAGGTCGGGATCCACACCCACAACGACAGCGAGTGCGCGGTCGCCAACTCGCTCGCCGCCGTGGAGGCCGGCTCGAGGCTCGTTCAGGGAACCATCAACGGCTACGGCGAGCGAACCGGCAACGCCAACCTGGTCTCGATCCTTCCCGCCCTGCAGCTCAAGATGGGCTACGACTGCGTCCCGGCTGACCGGCTCCGCCGGTTGACCGAGACCTCGCACTTCGTCGACGAGCTCTGCAACCTGACGCCGGATCCCGACCGGCCGTACGTGGGTCGGAACGCGTTCGCCCACAAGGGCGGCATGCATGTCGCCGGGGTGAAGGCCGACGCGCGCACCTTCGAGCACATCGAGCCCGGGCTGGTGGGCAACAGCCGCGACGTCCTGATCTCGGAGCTCTCCGGCCGCGGCTCGGTCGTCAGTCGTGCCGAGGGCGCCGGAATCGACCTCGACGCCGACGCCGCCAAGCGCGCGGTCGAGACGCTCAAGGAGCGTGAGCATCGCGGCTACCACTACGAGGCCGCCGACGCCTCGTTCGAGCTCCTCCTGCGACGCGAAGCGGGGGAGTACGAGTCCCTGTTCCGGTTGGAGGGCTTCCGCGTGATCACCGAGAAGCGCGCTGACGGCAAGGTCGAGACCGAGGCGACGATCAAGATCTGGGTCGACGGCCACAGGTATGTGCGAACCGCCGAGGGCAACGGGCCGGTGAACGCGCTCGACCGGGCTCTGCGCGAGGCGATCACCGAGCTCCACCCCCATCTGGCGGAGATCGAGCTGGTCAACTACAAGGTGAGGATCATGGACACTCACCACGGGACCGGCGCGGTCACCCGCGTTCTGCTCGATTCGTCCGACGGGCAGGACCGGTGGGGATCGATCGGCGTCTCGGAGAACATCATCGAGGCCTCCTGGGAGGCGCTCGTCGACTCGCTGGAGTACGCGTTTCAGCCGCGGGACGCCCCGCGCGGCGCGCGCCAGCCGGCGGACGATGCGCCGACGCCGGTCGGCAATCCGTAACCCGCGGATCCCACCGGCTGCCTGCCGGCCGCGGGCTCGATGTAGCCTCCGACCGCGATGAGCGGCGGCGATCCGATCCCCCTCGCGCGCCCCGAGCTGGGCGCGCGCGAGGAGCAGCTGGTGCTCGACGTGATGCGCTCGGGGAGGCTCTCCCTGGGCCCGGTGCTGGAGCTGTTCGAGCGTCGGTTCGCCGACTGGCTCGGCGCCGAGGACGCGGTAGCCGTGTCGTCCGGCACGGCCGCCCTCCACCTCGGGGTGCGGGCTCTCGGCTGGGGATCCGGCGACGAGGTGGTGACGAGCCCGTTCAGCTTCGTCGCCTCGGCCAACTGCCTGCTGTACGAGGGCGCGACCCCGGTGTTCTGCGACGTCGACCCGATCACCCTCGCGATCGACCCCGCCGCCGCCGCCGCGGCGGTCGGTGAGCGCACCGCCGGGCTGCTGCCGGTCCACATCCTCGGCTATCCGGCGGCGATGGCGGAGCTCGAGGAGGTCGCGAGCCGGCGGGGCCTTGGAATCCTCGAGGACGCCTGCGAGGCCCTGGGGGCGATCGACTCCGACGGGATCGGGGTCGGGGCCCGCGGCAACCTGGCGACCTTCGCCTTCTACGCCAACAAGCAGCTGACCACCGGGGAGGGCGGCCTGATCGTCCCCTCGTCCCCGGAGGTGGCGGAGCGCCTGCGAAGCGAGCGCAACCAGGGACGGGCCTCGGACATGGGATGGCTGTCCCACACCAGGCTCGGCTTCAACTACCGGCTCACCGACCTGCAGGCGGCGATCGGCGTCGGTCAGCTGGAGCGGGCCGACGAGCTGCTCGCCGAGCGCGATCGGGTGGCGGGGCTCTACGCGGAGCGCCTGGGGGCGATCGGAGGGCACCTGGCGGGTGGCGGTGACCGCGATGGCCTCGTGTTGCCATGCGAGAACCGGGGCGCCGAGCGGCGGAGCTGGTTCGTCTACGCGGTGCTCCTGCCGGCGGACGTCGACCGCGACTCGCTGGTCACCGAGCTCGCCCGAGGTGGCATCCAGGCCAAGGCCTACATGCCGTGCATCCACCTGCTGCCCGACTACCGCGAGCGGTTCGGGCTCCGCGAGGGTCAGTTCCCCGTCGCCGAGGATGCCTCGGCGCGGCTCGTGGCGCTTCCGTTCTTCACCGGGATGGCCGAGGTCGAGGTCGATCGGGTGGCGGACGCGCTGTCGGGTGCCCTGGGCGGCGGGCGCGGTCGCTAGATCCGGCCGGTTTCGGCCATCCAGCGCACCGTGCCGCGAATGCCCTCCTCCCAGGGTCTGAACTCGACCCCCAGCTCCGACTGGGCCCTCGAGCTGTCGGCGCGCGCCTGCCAGAGCAGGAAGGTGAGCTGGCCGGCGCCGAGCAGCGGGGGGCGGCGGATCAGCCGCGAGACCGCCTCACCGGCGGCGGCCAGTCCCCTGGCGACCGAGACCGGCATGGTGGGCGGGACCCAGCCGCGTCCGGCCTCGTCGACGGCGACCGAGAGCAGCTCCCTCATGGTCGCGAAGCCGTCGGCGAGGATGTAGCGCTCGCCGGGCTCGCCGCGCTCGAAGGCGGCCAGTTGGCCGGCGGCCACGTCGTCGACGTGGACGAGCGTCATCCCGCCCGGCGGAACGCCCGGCAGGCGACGGCGGATCGCGTCGCGGAAGGCGCGGTCGAGCCCGGCGCCCTGCCAGGGGCCGGGACCGTAGACCGAGGAGGGGTTGACGATTACCACCTCGATCCCCCGTTCGGCCTCGGCCAGCACCAGCTCCTCGGCGTGTTGCTTCGATCGCTCGTATGCCGTCCCCTTCGAGTAGTCGGCGACGGCGGCCTCCGAGACGGTGCCCCCGGCCTCGGCGTGGAAGACGTCGAAGGTGGAGGTGTGGACCACGCGGCCTGCCCCCGCCTCGCGGGCCGCCACGATGACGTCGCGGGCTCCGAGCGCGTTCACCCGCTCGAAGATCCCCTCGTCCGCGAACCATTGCTCGAACAGGCCCATGCAGTTGAAGACGCCGTCCGCGCCGTCCATCGCCCGTCGCAGCGACTCGGGATCGGTGACGTCGCCGCCGGCCAGCTCGACCCCGGCGGGGAGCAGGTCGCGGGCCTTGGCGGCGTTGCGCACCAGCGCCACCACCTCGTCACCTCGCTCGGCCAGGCGGCGGGCGACCGCGTTGCCGACCTTGCCGGTCGCGCCGGTGACCAGGAATCTCACTGACTCCCAGCCTAACCGGTTCATACACTGCGACCCATGTCGCGCTTCCGCGATCCGCCCGACCCCCTGTTCGCTCGGCTGAACGCCTCGATCGGGTTCGATCGGCGACTGGCCCCGTACGACATCGAGCAGTCCAGGGCGCACGCCCGTGCCCTGCGCGCCGCCGGCATCCTCGACGCGGACGAGCTCGCCAGGATCGGCGACGGCCTGTCGACCGTGGCCGACGAGCTGGACGGCGGCTCGTTCCCGCTCGAGGAAGGCGAGGAGGACATCCACATGGCGATCGAGCACCGGCTGATCGAGGTGATCGGGCCGCTGGGCGGAAAGCTCCACACCGGCCGGTCGCGCAACGACCAGGTGGCGACCGACGTCGCCCTCTACGTGCGCGATCACGCGAGGGCCGGCGGCCGGCTGATCGAGGCGCTGATGGCGCGGCTGCTCGAGCTGGCCGAGCGCCACGTGGACTGGCCGATGCCCGGCTACACGCACCTGCAGCGGGCTCAGCCCGTCTACCTCGGCCATCACCTGCTCGCCTACTTCTGGATGCTGGGGCGAGACGCGAGGCGGTTTGCCGCGGCCCGCGACTCCGCCGGGGAGCTGCCGCTGGGCTCGGGGGCTCTGGCCGGCCTCAACTGGGATCTCGATCGCGAGGCCGTCGCGCGCGATCTCGACTTCGACTCCGTGGCCCCCAACTCGATCGACGCGGTCTCCAACCGCGACTTCGTGCTCGACTATCTGTCGGCGGCGTCGATCTGCGCGATGCACCTCTCGCGCCTCGGGTCGGAGGTCGTGCTGTGGTCGAGCGACGAGTTCTCCTTCTGTGAGGTCGACGAGGACTTCTCCTCGGGGTCGAGCATCATGCCCCAGAAGAAGAATCCCGACGCGGCGGAGCTGCTCCGTGCGAAGGCGCCCCGGGTCCTCTCGGGGTTCCTGACCCTGGCGGGCGTCATGCACGGGCTCCCGCTCGCCTACTCGAAGGACATGCAGGAGGACAAGGAGGCGCTGTTCGACGCGGTCGACAACCTCGAGCTCTGCCTCGAGGCCGCCGAGCGAATGCTCGACCGGCTCAGCTTCGATCGCGAGGGGCTCGCGGAGGCCGCGGCGGATGAGTTCGCGGCCGCGACCGATGTCGCCGACCTGCTGGTCCGCAAGGGAATGCCGTTCCGGGAGGCGCACGGCGTCGTGGGCGGGCTGGTGCGCGAGGCGCTGGAGCACGGCAAGTCCCTCTCGGAGCTGACCCCGGAGGACCTTCGGCGCCATTCGGAGCTCCTCGACGACTCCTATTACGAGGTGCTCTCCCCGGCTAGCTGGCTCGAGTCCAAGGGCTCGGCCGGGGGTACGGCGTCCGCCCGGCTCGCCGAGCAGCTCGACGCCGCCCGGGCGACCCTGGCGGAGCTGCGCGAGGAGGGCCCGTCCTGATCGGGACGACGAGCGAGTCGGCCCGGCTCGACGCCGACTTCTTCGATCGCTCGGTCCACGCCGTCGCTCGGGACCTGATCGGCTGCACCCTTTCGTTCGACGGCGTCGGCGGCGTGATCGTGGAGGCCGAGAGCTACGAGCGCGACGATCCCGCATGTCACGCCCACGTCGGGCTGACGGAGCGAACCGCGCCCTTGTTCGGGCCGCCGGGGCACGCGTACGTCTACCGCTCGTACGGGGTCCACGCCTGCCTGAACTTCGTCTGCGAGCCCGAGGGGTCCGCGGCGGCGGTGCTGATCCGGGCCTTGGAGCCGCGCTGGGGAGTGGGTGAGATGCGGCGCCGGCGCGAGCGCGAAGGCAAGCGCGAGCTGTGCTCGGGACCGGGCAAGCTGACCGAGGCGCTCGGGATCGGGCTGGCGATGAACCGCGCGCCCCTCGACGAGGCACCGTTCGATCTCCGGGGCCGTGAGAACGGATGGCGGGACGTCGGAGTCGAGAGCTGCCCCCGGATTGGGATCACCCGCGCCACCGAGCTGCCGTGGCGCTTCTGCGCCACCGACAGTGAGTACCTCTCGCGCCCCGTGCCCGGTTAGCCGGAGATCCCGCCCGTGGACGGCGCTCCGCCGGACGATCCGCCGCCGCCCGTGGGCGGCGGGCTGGACTGCTGCTGCGGCTGCTGTGTCGGCTGGGACGGCTGCTGCGGCGGGCTGGCGGGCGCGCTGGGCTGGGGCGCGACCGGCGTGCTCGGGGTCGATGGCGCGCTGGGCGCCGGGGCGGTGGTGGGCGCTGTGTTCACGGTGTCAGGGGCCTTCGAGGGCTTGCCGCGACGCTCCTCGCTCTTCAGCTGCTCGTAGGCGCCGACGACCTCGTTGAAGATCAGGGCCGGGATCGTCCCGCCGTCGACGGGGGCGCCGCCGTACTCGGTCAGCATCGGCTTCACGGAGTCGGCATGCCCGACCCAGATCGCGACGGTGATGTCGCCGTTTGCACCCACGAACCAGGCGTCGCCGTTGTTCTCGGTGGTGCCGGTCTTTCCCCACTCGTTCGGATCACCCGTGTAGGCGTTGCGGCCGGTTCCCGATGTCACCACGCTGTGCAGCAGCGTCCGGGCCGTGGCGGCGGTCTCCGGGGGTACCACTTGCTTGGTTTCGAGCTTGTCCTGGCCCGGCTCGCCGTCGTTGGTCTCGACCAGGCTGCCGTTGGGATCCTGGACCTTCTGCACCCCGATCGGGCCGTTGGGGGAGTCCGCCATCGTTCCGCTGAGGATCTGGCCGTTGTGCTGGAGCGTCTGATAGGCGTGGGCCATCTCGAGCGGCGATACGCCCGTCTCCAGGCCGCCGAGGATCAGCGCGGGGTTGTAGGGCTCGAAGGGGCCGCCGCCGACCGAGTACTTGACCTTGGCTGTGGAGAGATCGGTCTGGATGCCCATCTTGTTGGCGGTTGCGGCGACCGCCGCCGGCCCACCGGCAAGGGACATCCCGAGTTGGGAGTAGACGGAGTTGTCGGAGTAGGTGGTGGCGGTTGCGATCGAGGCGCTGCCGAGATACTCGTCACCGTAGTTGTGGACGTCGAACAGCTCGTCGACGACCTTTGGCTTCCCCTTCTTGGTTGGGACCTCGGCCTTGAACGGCAAACTCTGGGGCCCCGATGTGAACACCTGATCCGGAGAATGCCCCTGCTCGAGCGCGGTCACCAGCGTGAACGGCTTGAACGCCGACCCCGGCTGCCGATGGCCCTGTGTCGCGAGGTTGAACGGCTGTTTCTCGTAGTCCGTGCCGCCGACCATGGCTTCGACGCCGCCGGTCACGTTGTTCAGCACGACGACGGCCGAGTTGAGGCCGACGCCGGCGGTTCGCCCGGAGGCGATCCGCTGCACCTCGGCCTGGAGGTTGAGGTCGAGCGTCGAGGTGACCTTCAGCCCGCCGCCGAACGCCTCGCCGGCCCCGTACTTGTCGACCAGCTGCGGGCGCAGCCAGGAGGTGAAGTACGGGGCCTTCGAGTCCTCGACCGGAGTCTGGATCTGGGACGGCTTGGGAACGGGCCGCCGCGAGTACTGGGCGGCCTCGTCCTCGGTGATGTAGCCCTGATCCGCCATGTTCTGGAGCACCAGGTTGCGCCGCGCGAGCGAGTCCTTGGGGTTGATGCGGGGGTCGTACCCGCTCGGGTTGGAGATCAGCCCAGCGAGCATCGCGGCCTCCCAGGGCAGCAGGTCGGAGGCGCAGGCGGGGGCGCCGTTCTGCCCGCAGCCCTCGTGGTTCCATCCGAAGTACGTCTTCGCGGCCTCCTCGATGCCGTAGGCGCCCTCGCCGAAGTAGATCTCGTTCAGGTACTGGGTGATGATCTTGTCCTTGTCCCAGTGCCGCTCGAGCTGGTAGGCCAGCGCCGCCTCACGGAGCTTCTCGAACACGGTGCGGCTCTGCTGCGCGCGGAGGGCGTTCTTGACGAACTGCTCGGTGATCGTCGAGCCGCCCTGGGTGGCCCCGGTGTGGAGGACGTCCTGGACGACCGCCCGGCCGATCCCCTGGAAGTCGACGCCGCGGTGCTCGTAGAAGCGCTGGTCCTCGATCGAGACCGTCGCCTCCTTCATCACCGGGGCGATATCGCCCGAGCCGATCAGGATGCGACCCTCGTTGTTGGTCAGGGTGGCGATCTTCTGGCCGTTGACGTCGTAGACGACCGAGTTCTGGGCGTGCTCGAACTGGGCACGGTCCTCGAGCTGCGGGAGGTCGCTGGCGACGGCCATCATGATCCCGAAGATCCAGGAGATCAGGGCCAGCACGGAAAGCCCGAGGAAGACCAGCGCGAAGCGCAGCTTCTTGAGCTTCGGGCGGCGGCGGGCGGGATGCGGCCCGGGGGAGGCGGGGGACGGTGAGATGGCCTCCGGGGGCGGTCCTGAGCCGTTCGATCCTTCGCCGTTGACGCCGGCCGGCTGTCGGGGCTCCGGGCGGGCTCGCCCATCGCTGCGCTCCCGGCCGCCTGAACGACGCCGGGGAAGCCTAAGCCTGGGAGCCATCTGGTCTCGCTGAAGTCGTGACCATGTGCGGACAGCGCTCGACGGCCAGGGGCGCGGGCGACGTTTCCGCCCGATCGACGATCAGCCAGGAAACGCACGCGGGGAGGCGAATCCCGCCGAGCGAGCGCGTCAGTCTAGCATTGGCCCGGTGACGGATTCGGCGGCTGTCGGCGACGCGAGGCGCCTCTTGGAGGGCGCCATCGAGGCGCTGCCGGAGGGCCGGTTGGCCGAGCAGCTCGGCCTCGGCCGCCCGCTGCGGGTCAAGCTGGGGATCGATCCCACGGCGCCCGACATCCACCTCGGGCACGTGGTCGTCCTCGACGAGCTGCGCGCCTTTCAGGATGCGGGCCACCTGGTGGTGCTGATCGTCGGCGACTACACGGCGCGAATCGGCGACCCGAGCGGCCGCTCGGCCGAGCGGCCGGTGCTGACCGAGGCCGAGATCGACGCCAACGCGAAGACCTTCCAGGACCAGGCGTTCAGGGTGCTGGATCCGGGGCGAACCGAGGTCCGCCGCAACAGCGAGTGGCTGTCGATGCCGAGCGACGAGCTGTTTCGACTGGTTCGGCGGTTCACCGTCGCCCGGCTGCTGGAGCGCGAGGAGTTCAGCCGTCGGATTAGCGCCGCCGAGCCGATCTCGGTGCTCGAGCTCCTGTACCCGGTGTTGCAGGGATACGACTCGGTGGCGGTCGAGGCCGACGTCGAGATCGGCGGCACCGACCAGAAGTTCAACCTGTTGTTCGGGCGCGACGTTCAGGAGGCGTTCGGCGAGGAGCCCCAGTCGATTCTCACCCTGCCGATCCTCCCCGGCACGGATGGCGTCCGGCGGATGAGCAAGTCGCAGGGCAACTACGTCGGAGTGACCGACACGCCCGAGGAGATGTTCGGGAAGCTGATGAGCATCCCCGACGACGCGATGGAGCAGTACTACCGCCTGCTGTTGCCGGTGCGGCTGGATCCGAAGCGCCATCCGGGGGAGGCCAAGCGCGAGCTCGCTCGGCGGCTGGTCGAGCGCTTCCACGACGCCGACGCGGCGCTGGCCGCCGAGGCCCGCTTCGACCAGGTGCACGTCCGGGGCGAGCTGCCCGACGACCTCGAGGAGGCGGTAGTCGAGGCGGACGGGCCGAGCGGCGCGGTCCACCTGCCCGCGGTGCTCGCCGAGCACTTCGGGCTCAGCCGCAGCGAGGCGCGGCGCCTGATCGACCAGGGGGGCGTTCGGATCGGCGGCCGCGCCGTCGAGCCCGGTAGGCTCGACGTTCCGGCGACCGACCTCGACGGCGAGGTGCTCCAGGTGGGCAAGCGCCGACATGCGCGGGTGCGGGTCGCTGGGGAGGGGTGACGCCTCCGCTAGACTCCGGGCTCGGCCTGGAAGCCCGGCGCTCTTGCAGGGGGCCAGCGTCGGACGGTATACTCGGTGGTCGCCTTCGAGGCGATTGACGCCTGCACGGGGAGTCCCTCCGGGCGGGCGCAAGACGGTCCTTGAAAACTGAGCAGCGCGCGAGCCGCGGGACGCAGTCCCGAGGCTCGTGACCACGTCCGACCCGCCGCCCGTGGCCTCCGGCCGCGAGCGACGGGCCAACAACCCTGTCATGTCGGCCGCCGGATTGTGTACTCGGCGGCCAAGTCAGGCATGACAACTCTCTGAGACAGAGGAGCCGACGACTCGTGACTGAGTCGTTGGAATGAAACCCTCGAGTCATTTTTCACGGAGAGTTTGATCCTGGCTCAGGACGAACGCTGGCGGCGTGC
>JAHEXV010000110.1 GCA_023251935.1 bacterium
GCCAAGACGCTGGGGCTCTGATCGCGCCCGTCCGGGCCGCCCTACCCGCGGGCGGCCCGGGCCGAGCGCTCAGCTGCGACAGTAGGCGTAGGCGGTGACGTGCGCCGGGCTCGTGTCCGAGGTGTTGAGCGCCGACAGGAGCCAGGCCCGGCCCTGGTCCACCCGCTTCGAGGTGATCGCGCCGGAAGCGCTCGGGTCGGCGGTCAGCTTGATGTTGCCGTCGAACCCCCCCGAGTAGGCGCGGCTACCCCGCGGGCACTTCGCCTCGAGCGTCTTGACGTGTGCGACGGGGACCTTCGCGCGCTTGGACTTGGCGACCAGCCTCGGCGGGTGCTTCTGGCAGTAGGCGTATGCGATCAGGGTCCCTGGGCGGGCGCCGTTCGAGGACCCGTCGCCGCCCAGGTTCAGGCCCTCGACCCTCCATTGGCGCGATCCGACGCGCCGCGAGGTGAGGGTGATCACCCGCGGGCCCTTCCGATTCGAGAAACCCTGCGTTCCGAACCCGCCGCCGACGACCCTGGTCCCCTTTCGGCACCTGGCGATCACCGAGCCGGGGCTCTGCGGGCCGAGGAAGGCCTTGTTGGACCTCACGGTGAGCCCGCGCCGCTTCCTGACGCAATAGGCGAGCGAGACGAACTTGGCGGGCTGGCGGGCGAAGTTGAATGCCTTGCTCGCGACCTTGCGCTTGCCGATCAGCTTCGAGACCAGGCGGGCGGCCGCGGGCCCGCTGTCCCGCGGATTGAAGGCCGGCGCCGCGAAGCCGCCGGCGACCGCAGTCGTCCCCCGCTGGCACCGGGCGATCGCGGTCCCGCGGGACTGGGCCGGGATCGTGATCCGCTTGCCGGCGCTCCCGGCAATCGCCACCGCCGCCACGCCGGCGGCCGAGAGGACGGCGATCGCGAGGAGCGCCGCCACGGGGCCGATTCGACTCCGGCGTTCGTCCTTGACGTGCATCGAGGGGCCTCCTTGCCTTCGGGTCCTCCAGCGGGCGACGTCGCCGCCAGAGCTGGGTGTCGTTGGTAAGCGTTGAGCTAGCGGCGAGGCTCAATTCGACGGAAACCCCGGCGATCCTTGAAGCGCGAGGTGTCGCTTGCCTCGCGCGCCGGCCCGCCTCGGTTCGGGGCGCTATTCTTCGGCCCACCTCGCGCCCCCTCGCCGCAAGCGAGGGGCCGGGTCTTTTTTCTGAGGGGTGGAGGACCGTGCCGAAAGAGCCATCCGCCCGGACCGAAGAGGGGAACTACGACCAGCAATGGCCCGCGGAGAAGTCCGAATCGCCGTCACGCTCGCCTGCGAGGAGTGCAAGCGACGGAACTATCAGACCAACAAGTCGCGCCGCAACACGCCCGACCGGATCGAGCTGCGCAAGTACTGCCACTGGTGCGGTCACCACACCCCCCACAAGGAGACGCGCTGAGCGAGGAGCCGACTAGCGGTGGCGAAGACCAGAGCGCAGCGGAAGGCGGAGCGGCGGAAGCGAGAAGAACGCGCCGCTCGCGAAGCCGAGCGGTCGCGGGACGCCGACAGCCGCGCCCAGCAGCGCACCCAGGTTCCCGAGACCGCCTACGAGATCGAGGCGGAGCTCGCCGAGGAGGGCGCCGACCTCGACCAGCTGACTGGCGCCCCGGGCGACGGCTCGCCCGCCGAGGCGCGTCAGGTGGAGGCCCCGGAGCGCCCGCGCTCGCCGGCCCCGTCGCGCGCCGACGTCGGGGTGCCGGCCGAGGAGGCCCCGGACAGGTTGAGCCGCCGCCAGAGCCGCCGCGAGGAGCGGGAGCGTCAAAAGCGCGCCAAGGAGTCGGAGAAGCGTCGCCGGGCTCCGGCCGAGCCGCAGGAGCGCCAGCGCGGCGCGGTGATCGGGTTCCTGGTCTCCTGCTGGGCCGAACTGAAGCGGGTCCAGTGGCCCGACCGCGAGACGCTGATCCAGGCGTCGGCGGTGACGGTGCTGTTCATCGCGGTGGCGGCCGCCTACCTGGGGGCGCTGGACGCGGCATTCAACTGGCTCGTCCAGCGAATCCTGTAGCGCTCGACGCCGCGATCGGCCGCCGGGCTTCCCAACCGAGAATCCGAAACTGAGAGCTGAGAACTGAACCAATGTTTCGCTGGTACGTGATCAACACCTACTCCGGGCACGAGAACAAGGTCAAGCAGAACCTCGAGCACCGGATCGAGACCATGGGAGAGCGCCAGAGGGTGCGCCAGGTGGTCGTCCCGACCGAGCAGGTCTCCGAGCTCAAGGACGGCCAGCGGGTGGCGGTCGAGAAGCGAACCATGCCGGGCTACGTGCTGGTCCAGATGGAGATGAGCGATGACGCCTGGAACCTGGTCAAGAACACGCCGGGCGTCACCGGCTTCGTTGGCTCCCGCAACAAGCCAATTCCGCTCTCGCAGCCCGAGGTGGACCGGCTGTTGCACCGCGAGACCGCCGAGCGGCCTCGGAGCCGCGCCCAGTTCACCGTCGGGGAGACGGTCAAGGTGATCTCCGGGCCGCTGTCTGACTTCTCGGGCGAAATCGCCGAGATCAACGAGGACGCCGCCAAGCTGAAGGTGCTGGTCTCGATCTTCGGGCGCGAGACGCCGGTCGAGGTCGGGTATGACCAGGTAAAGAAGATATGAGGAGCTTTAGCTCCGAAACCGGCATGTCAGGGCGCCGCAGGCGCCCGCAAGGCATTCGAGATATGAGGAGCTTTAGCTCCGAAACCGGCATGTCAGGGCGCCGCAGGCGCCCG
>JAHEXV010000111.1 GCA_023251935.1 bacterium
GGGATCCTCGAGGCCCTCGGTGCGACGGTCAGGTGGCCCGACGAGGCCGGCGCGCCGGCCATCGACCTCGAGCGGCTCGACCCGCGCCTGGGGCGGGTCACCTTCGAGGTCGCCTGCGACGTGACCAACCCGCTCCTTGGGCCCCGCGGCGCGGCTGCCACGTACGGACCCCAGAAGGGCGCATCGCCGGCCCAGGTTCTGACTCTCGACGCCCGCAACGCGTCCTGGGCGGATGCGCTCGAGGCGACCACCGGACGGCGGGCCCGGGAGCTCCCTGGCGCTGGGGCGGCCGGCGGCGTCGGGTTCGCACTGCTCTGCCTGGCCAGCCGGTTCGCGGGGTTCGCCCTCCGTCCGGGCATCGACCTGGTCATGGAAACCGTGGGATTCGAGGAGCGCCTCGCGGCGGCGGACCTGGTGATCACCGGCGAGGGGCGGATCGACGCCCAGACCGCTTACGGGAAGACGGCCCTCGGGGTCGCCCGCCGGGCCCAGGCCGCCGGGGTCAGGTGCATCGCCGTCGGCGGCGGGGTCGAGCCGGCCGGCATCGAGGCCCTGGCGGCGGTCGGGGCGCAGGTGGTGCCGGTCTGGGAACGGCCAGTGCCGGTCGCCGAGGCCATGGCCGCCGGCGCCGCGCCGCTCGTTGAGTGTGGCGCCAGAATGGCAGCCATGCCGCAGTCCATCCGGCCCGTCGGGACAGCATGAGCTTCCGGGGGAGTGCCTCGCCGTTGAAGCCGCCGACCTCGAAGCCGGCGACCTCGAAGCGGCCCGCCAAGCGGCCGGCCAAGCGGAAGCGTCGCGCCCCCGACCCCGTTAAGGCCTGGGTCAAGCGCCTCGACCGGACCCGCCCGAACCTGATGCGCGACGTCCTCGAGGGCCTCGCCTCGATCCACGGCCACCCGCAGTGGGAGCGCCGCCTCGACCCGACGAGCGAGCTGATCCTCACGATCCTCACCCAGAACAGCGCCGATACGAACGCCGAGAAGGCCTTCGAGGCCCTTCGCCTGGCCTATCCGTCCGGCCTGCCGCCGGAACGCCACATCCCGGGGCCGGGCTGGGGTGGCGAGGGACTCTCCGACGGCGCCCCGCCGGACTGGGAGGCGGTCGAACGGGCACCGTTCGAGGAGCTCGTCGAGGTCATCCGTCCCGGTGGCCTGCCGAACCAGAAGGCGAGAGGCATCCTGGCCACGCTGCACACCATCCGTGAGCGGCGCGGGGACCATTCCCTCGAATTCCTCGCCGAGATGCCCGCGCTCGAGGCTCGCGACTGGTTGACGAGCATCCCCGGGATCGGCAAGAAGACCGCCTCGGTCCTCCTGATGTTCTCGTTCGGAATGCCGCTGATGGCGGTGGATCGCCACGTCGATCGGGTCGCCCATCGCGTGGGGCTCGTGCCGAAGAAGGCCTCGGCCGACGATGCCCATGACTACTTCCTGGCGATGCTCCAGCCGGACGAGATGTACGAGGCCCACGTCAACCTCATCCGCCACGGCCGCGTCATCTGCCACGCCCGGAACCCCGAGCACGACATCTGCCCGCTCCGGGCCCGCTGCCGCTTCGTCGATCCGAAGGCGCCCTGAGGGCGGTCGCACGAAGGCGCACCTCCACCCCCTACCTCGTCAGCGGCCCGCGAGCAACCCATCCCGGCGGGACATGGCCGGCCAGCTCATCAAGCGTGGCCGATGAAAGAATCGGTCCGAACGTCGAAGGCGCCCTTCGTGCTCAGCCTTGATTCCATGGCTCAGCGGCCGCGTCGGCGCATGAAGTCTGCGTAGTCGGAGTACGGCGCGATACCGCGCCGGCCATCGATCCGCAACGGCTGACACCAGGCCGCTCGCCGCGCCCGCGGATCGATCATCGCAACCGCACGACCGCCCGGAGCCGAACCGTGATCCAGGCATTTCTGAAGGTCGCGAGCGCGGAGGGGAAACGCATCCTGGAATGCGGCCCGATTGGTTGCGGCGCGGACGTCATTCGCGTCGGTTGCAAGGAGCAGCAGACAGCCGGCCACGCTCGCCGGGCGCCAGCCGAGCCGTCGCGCGGCTGCCCAGGCCTCACGCTCGTACCAACCAAGCGTCCGGACGATCGACCCAAAGTCGTGGATTTCGGTCTTGACCTCGATCACGAGCACCGCTCGGCTGGATGGGTGGAACGCGGCCGCGTCGATCCAGCCCCGCGATCGGTCGCCGCCAACTTCGATTTCCATGCTTCCCGTCCACCCAGTCCGGCGGAGTTTCGCGAGAACAACGGCGACGAGCCGTGCATGAGCGGGGTCTCGCTGCGATTGCCGGTCCGCGAGGTACGGAGCATTGACATCGATGGCCAGTCGAGCGCCGAGGGCGCGCAGCAGCGACTCAGCGGTGGCAATCGTCATGTCTGGGCGAGCCGCTCGCTCGATGCGACTAAGGTGCGACTGGGAGATCCCTGCTCGTTTCGCAAGCTCTTCCTGGGACCAGCCGATCGCGAGGCGAAGCGTCCGGACATGATGGCCGACGACCTGCGATGCCACGGACTGTTTGGTCATGGGGCGCTTGTACGCCCGGGTGGTTCACTCCCGATCAACCCAGCCTGCTCGGGCTCGCGCGTCCGAGCACGTCGACCAACTCGGGGCAGCTCGGTCGGGCGCCGGGGCAGCTCGGTCGGGCGCCGGGGCAGCTCGGTCGGGCGCCGGGGCAGCTCGGTCGGGCGCCGGGGCAGCTCGGTCGGGCGCCGGGGCAGCTCGGTCG